>JAAYCB010000328.1 GCA_012744395.1 Pirellulaceae bacterium | reverse complement strand
TGTTGCGGTAGTCTGGCCTGAAGGGCAGAGGTTCCAGACATATGAGCTTTTCGACGCACACCGTCTTCTCAATGTCGATCGCTCGCCGGGGTTTATTGAATCCCAGGGGGTAACACCATGTGGCTTAAGCGGTTCTTCAGCCGGCATTCTCGTTCGCATCGTACAACTCCCGCCGACGGTCAGGCCTCGCGCCGGCGTCTCTCGGCACGGCGGCTCCAGATGGAGCCGCTCGAAGAACGCCGTCTGCTGGCGATCGATGTAACGCTCACGGGTGGCGTTTTGAACATTCAAGACATCGCCGGTGAGAGCAACGCGCTGACCGTCGGCTTCTCCACCACCAACCCGGGATGGTTCCGCATCCAAGACGCCATTGCGGGCGTGCACGTGAGTGGCTCGGACGTACCAGTCGTGGCCGGCGCCGACTATGCCGAGTTTGACATCACGGGCGTGCCCCTCACGTCGATTTCGATGAACACGGCCGCGGAGGACGACAACGTCACCTTGCTTTCCATGCCAGCCAGCGTCACCGCCGCCACCATCTCGACCGGCGCTGGCAACGACACGGTCAACGTCGAAAGCACCAGTGCTACAGCGACGACCACAATCGAGACGGGCGCCGGCAACGACATTTACAACATCAACGCCAGCGGGCTGGGCGGCGCGAACCAGTTCTCCGCCGGCGACGGCGACGACAAGTTCAATGTCAACATCACAACCGCCGCGGGGATCCGCGCGCCGTTGAGCCTCTCCGGCGGAGCAAACGATTTCGGCGGTGGCCTGGGCGGACGCGATGAAGTCGAGATCAACGAACTGGCCGGATTGGGCGCTGTTCCGCTGACCCTGACCTACACCGGGGGGAGCGGATTGACGGCGGCCGGCCTGGGCCAGTTGCTGACCATCGACACCGTCGAAACACTCGACTACAACGGCGCGGGGGGCAATGATCGTGTTACCGTCGTGGGGACCTCCGCCAGCGATTCGCTCACCGCGGCGCCGGTCGGCGCCGGCCGGGCGCTCGTCTTCAGCGGCGGTCAGCCCTTCCACGCCCCGCCGCAAGTCTGGACCGATCAACTCCCCGGCGTCGCCGGCGGCAGCCCCGGCCCCGATCTCGATCTGGACGGGCTGGCGAACCTCGCCGGGTTGACCATCCGCGACGGCGGCGGCGCCGCCGATCGCCTCTATGTCTATGGCCAAACCGCGGCCGGCCTCAGCGACGGAAATTCCTTCGACCCGTTCGGCTTCGGACCCGGCTTGATCCTCGACGATGTCGGCGCCTCGGCCGCCTACGACGCGGTCAGCGTCTCGGACACGCAGACCGCCATCGACGGCCTCGTCCGCGTCAATTACAGCAACACCGACTTCCAGCAGGCCGGCACGGCGGTGGTTGTCAACACGGGCTTCGAGCCCAACAACCCGGCGGCCGACACGGTCGCGCTGAGCCTTTCGACCACCTATCGCTTCCAGATCAACGGCGGCGATCCGGACCCCGCCACCACCGGCATCGTTCCCCCCGAAGGCGATCACCTCGTCGTGCCGTTTCCCCCCAATGCCGAGGTCGACATCTATTCCGACAAGGCCGACCCGCGGAACGTCACGGTTAAGGGCGCCGGCGATCTGTTGCCGTTCGACTACAGCTCCATCGAGGGCTTGTGGCTGACGGGGGCCACCACGGTCAATCTCGTCGGCGACAACAACAATGCGACCCCGCAGACCGACAACTTCGTCGTCGTCGGCGCGGACATCGACGGCGATCCCAGCGACGGCGGATACCGGGAAGCGGCGATCCGCGTCAACGACAGCGGCTGGATCTTTGTCGACGGGTTGCAGTACCTGAACGTGTTCGGCCACCAGGAGGTCGATACCCTGGAGATCAGCCCGTATGCCGACGACACCCCGCGCGGCTGGGGCGTTGATGTTCACTACGACGAAGGCGCGCCCAGCGGAACCGACGGCGATCAGGCCGATCTGCTGATCTACAACACGTCGCTCTACGGCGGGAATGTCTCGGAAGACATCGTCATCCAGCCTTCCGGACCGGAAAGCGGCGAACTCCGCGCGACCAACGCCACCGACGGCTCGGCGATCGTGACGATCAACTACGTCGCCAATCTCGACATCGTCGTCAACGACGGCGACGGCGGGCTCACCGACACCGACACGCTCACGCTCCGCGGCATGAATCCCGACGGTTCGGGCGGAAGCGGAAACGAAACGGTCCATATCGACTTCGGCGCTGCCGGCGATGCCGCCAACCCGCAGGTCACTGTCGCCGATGGAGCAACAATGCTCTACCGCCTGCGGACGACCAACGGGACATTCGCCACGGTCGTCTTCGAGATGCTTGGCGGCTCTGACGTGATCGACGTCGACCTGTCCAGCGATCCGGCTGTGGCCGTCGTTGTCGACGGCGGCGTGCCGCTCGGCTCGATACCCGGCGCGGGCGACACGCTGAATGTGATCACCGGCGGCGATGACTACTTCGTCCAGCCCGGCCCGGCCGCCGACTCGGGGACCGTTCTGGTCGCCGGCGCCGGCCCGGTCGCGTTCGCGAACATCGAGAACCTCCAGGTCGATGGCGGGGCGGCCGTGCGGCTCGACACGCTCGAGCCGAACGACACGCTCGCCGCCGCGACGAGCCTGGGTTCCGAACCGGCGATCGCCCTCAGGGGGCTGACGCTGCATCAAACGCTCGCCGGCATCGACCAGGACTACCTCGCCGTCACGGCGCACGATACCGGGCTGTTGATCGTCAAGGCCCGCTTCTCCCACGCCCAGAGCAATCTCAACCTGGAACTCCTCGACGCGGCAGGGACCGTGCTCGGTAGCTCGGCGTTGACCGCCGATGTCGAACAGGTCATCATTCCCGTGGTCGCCCAGCAGACCTACCTGGTCCACGTGTTCACGGCCAGCGGCACGCCGGCGGCCTACGATCTGGAGATCGAGAACTTCGCCGCGCCCGTGCCCAATGCCGTCAAGCTGATCAACGCCGACGATAGCGGGGCCTCGTTTCTCGACAATGTGACCAGCGTGGTCGACGGCCGGTTGGTCGTCGAGGCCGACCTGGCCGGATTCGCCTCCGCCGGAATCAGCATTCTCAGTGCGGACGACGCGGCCACCGGGGACGTTCCGGGCGCGGCGGTCGAGGTCTTCGTCGACGGCGTCTCCGTCGGCTTTGCCGAGCCCAACGCGCTGACGCCCACTGACATTTTCAACTATACCTTCGCGCCGGGTGAATTGGCCGAGGGCGCTCACCTCGTGAAGGCGGCCGTCCGGATCGTTGACGGGCAGGCCGCCAGTCAAACCGGCCGCGCGCTTCTGTCCGCGCCGTTGAGCTTGGTGATTGACACCACCGCGCCGGCGGCGACCGTGCCCGACCTGGCCCCCTACAGCGACAGCGGCCTTGCCGGCGATCATCTCACGTCGATCCGCCAGCCGGCGTTCTGGGGCGTGGCCGAGGCGAACGCCAAGGTCCGC
>JAAYCB010000327.1 GCA_012744395.1 Pirellulaceae bacterium | reverse complement strand
CCGGTTTTTCCGCCGGTTTTTCCGCCGGTTTTTCCGCCGGTTTCTCGGTCGGCGGTTTTGGAGCGTCACCTTTCTTCGGCTCCGCGGGTTTCTTTTCCTCGACGGCGGGTTTCTTTTCTTCGGGCTTTGCCTCGGGTTTCGACTCGGGTTTCGGTTGGGGTTTCGCTTGGGGTTTTGGCTCGGGCTTTGCCTCGGGTTTCGGCTCTGGCTTCGGTTCGGGCTTTGCCTCCGGTTTTGGCTCCGGCTTTGGCGGGTAGACCGGGAAACGGCCGTCGGCGGCCAGGCCGCGGTCGATCAGCCAGATGTTGCGGAAGCGTACCGGGTTGCCATGGTCCTGAAAACGCATCGGCAAGAGGAGCGGCTCTTCGGGGTTGCCCGACCCTGTCTTGTCAGCAAGTTCCACGTTGTTGTGGACCTTCACGCCGTTGAGCCAGACGGTCACCCGGGCGTTGCGAATCTTGGCGCCGTCGGATGCCCAGCGGGGGGAGGTGAAAATGATGTCGTAGGTCTGCCATTTCAGCGGCGGCAGGCACATGTTCAAGTCCGGCTTGCGGAAACGATAAAGGGCACCGCAACCGTCCAGCACCGGTTCCTCGCCAAATGAGTCGAGCACCTGCACCTCGTACCGGTTCTGGAGATAGACTCCGCTGTTCGCCCGGCCCTGACCTTTGGCGGCGGGCATGTAGGGCAGCAGAAACTCGAGGTGCAGGTTGAAGTCCTGAAACAGCGGCTTCACGTCGGCGCCCTGCATGAGCAGCCCGTCGGGCGTCATCGTGGCCTTGGTGAACTGGTCGGTGCTCGTGCCGTCGAAGAGGATCACCGCGTCCTTGGGCGGCTGGGCGCCCATCGTCGGGCTGACGCGCTCGACGCGCTCCAGTCGGCCGATCTGTTTACCGTGGCGATCGAGCACCAGGCAGTGGTCCGTCTCGACGATGACGATCCATGGCCCACCGGACAGGACGAGGAAATCACCCGACCGCCGGCCGATAAAATTGACCGGCTGGCCCTTCAAGAGGCCTTCGCCGGGCAGTCCCCCTTCGTATTGGATCGCCTGGAAATTTCCCCCTCCGGTTGGGCGGACTTGCAGCGCCAGCGGCTGGTATTTGTTCGGCTCCAGCGAGATCGGGCCGCGAAACTCGCCCAGTAACGGGTAATCGTCGTCCGCTGCGCCCTCCTGCGCAGCCGCCTGCCCGGCCGCCGCGATCAGTCCGATCGCCAGAACCACGAATAGAAAACCACCCAAATCGCAGAATGTGCGTCGCATGCGGATCCTCTCTGGTCGCGAAAGGGGAGCCAGGCGCCTAAGCCGGCGAAGGGGCGCAAAGCCACCGTAACCCAAAGACTCCATTTTGTCTTCCCGGCCCGCCAATTTCAACGATTCGCCCGGAGGAACCTGATCTGTGCATTCACCGCCCGTCTCCGTAGTGAATCGCCAGCCAGATCGTCGGCTCATTCGGCGCCGTCCACTCGACCCGATGCTTCTTCCGCGCCGGGATGTTCACGCAGTCGCCCGGCCTCAATTCGATCTGCCGATCCTCAAAGCGGAGCCTGGCTTCCCCCTTCAGAACCACGACCCATTCGTGCTGGTCCTGGTTGTACCAGAAGCCTGCCGGAGAGGCGTGGCCGTGCGAGATGATCCGCTCGACCCGGACCTCGGCGGTCTCAAGCAGGGTTGTGAAGAGCTCGTCCGGCAGATGGCTGGGCAGATTGGCGAAGAGGTTGGTCGGAGTCATCGTTCACTCGATGGGGAAACGGAGTTAGCACCCCACCGGTGGGGGCATAACAGGGGGGGCAAGAGGCCAGTCGCGAAAAATCGTCGCCGTCAGCGCGGCGGCGCATCCAACTGGGCAAGGCCGGAGTCGGGAATTGCCAATAGGCCCCTTGGGGGGGGGGCCGGCACTACCGACCCCTTGCTGACACTTCTATAATACCCGCACTGAACCCATCCAATCGACGATCCATGGAGACTAGCACGTGGCGGAACCGGAAAAAGTCATCATCATCGGCAGCGGCCCGGCGGGTTGGACCGCCGCGATCTACGCTGCTCGGGCGGAGCTGAAGCCGCTGGTCTTCGAGGGGGCCGTGACCGAAGAGAATCGCCTCGCCGGGACCCTGCCGCTCGGGCAGTTGGCGCTTACCACCGAGGTCGAGAACTACCCCGGCTTCCCCAAGGGCAACCTCGAGGGCTATCTCGACGACGCGATCGACAAGCAGCGGCGGATGATCATGGCGCCCCATCAGAAGCAGGGCGTCAGCGGGCCGGAACTGATGGAACTGATCCGCCGGCAGGCGCTCAACTTCGGCGCCCGCGTGATCACCGAGGACATTGTCGACGTCGATTTTCAGACGCACCCCTTCCGCCTCACCGATTCCGGCGGTGCGAACCACGAGGCGTTGGCGGTCATCGTAGCCACCGGCGCTCGGGCCAACTACCTCGGCCTCGCCTCGGAAGAGAAGTTCAAAAATCGCGGCGTCAGCGCCTGCGCCGTCTGCGACGGCGCCTTGCCCCGGTTCCGCAACAAGCCCCTGGTCGTCGTCGGCGGCGGCGACTCGGCCGTCGAAGAGGCCGATTACCTGGGCAAGTACGCCAGCACGGTCTACATGGTCCACCGCCGCGATGAACTGCGGGCATCGAAGATCATGGCGCAGCGCGCGCTGGACAATCCCAAGATCAAGATCCTCTGGAACCGCGTCCTCGACGAGGTGCTCGGAGACGACGAACAGGGAGTGACCGGCGCCCGGCTCAAGAGCACGGCCGGCGAGGAGGACCTGGAGGTGGAGGCCTCGGGCGTTTTCCTCGCGATCGGCCACACGCCAAACACGGCTTTCCTCAACGGCAAGCTGGAAATGACCGAGAAGAAGTACCTCGTCTGGACCGCGCCGCCTCGCACGTCGACGAGCGTTGAGGGCGTGTTCGCCGCCGGCGACGTGGCCGACGACTATTACCGGCAGGCGATCACGGCCGCCGGTTCCGGCTGCATGGCCGCCCTCGACGCCGAACGCTGGCTGGCAACGAAGGGTTTTTGACAGTCTGGATTTCGCCCCGCAGGGGCAGCCACAAATCAGCCCAGGGCAGAGCGCAGCGCCGCCCTGGGTTCGGGCAGTTTGGGAAGTGACGAACGGCGCAAGCCCTGAAAGGGCGAGACAGGACTCGGAGACCTCCCCCTCCGCCGCCCATCGGGGCGCGCCAAGCTGGAGTCCGGCAGCCTGGTGGAGTATCCTTGCTATTGTCCGCGTCGTGTCGGCCTCCATCGCCGGCTGGCAAGGCGCCAATCCAAGCACACGCAAACCACCATCGTTTTTCGCGGAGGACAACACACCATGTCTCGCCCAAATCGACGCGACTTCTTGAAGAGTGCGACCGGCGCCAGTGCGGCCCTTGCTTGCTCCGGCCTGATCCGTGACGGGCGTCTTCTCGGCGCCGAGGCCAAGCCGGGCTTCGAAGACCAGTTCTGCATCTGCAACGAGACGTTTGTCGACTGGCCCCCGCGCAAGGTGGCCCGGTTTGCCGCCGAATGTGGCTACAAAGCCATCGAGATCGCCCCCTTCACCATCTCCCAGCTCGTCACCGACGTGCCCAAGGGCCGTCGAGAAGAACTCCGCCGGATTAACGAAGACGCCGGGCTGAAGGTCGCCGGCCTCCACTGGATCCTCTCCAAGACCGAGGGCTTCCACCTGACGAGCCCCGACAAGGAAGTCCGCAAGGCCACGGCCCGGTATCTGTGCGATCTGGCCCAGTTCTGCGCCGACCTGGGAGGCACGATCATGGTCTTCGGTTCGCCCCAGCAGCGCAAGCTGCTCGAAGGCGTGACGGTCGACCAGGGGATGACGTGGGCCGCCGAGGTGCTCAAGCAGGCGATGCCGGCCATGGAGAAGCACGGCGTGACCCTCGCCATGGAGCCGCTCGGGCCGAATGAGACGAATTTCCTCTGCTTCGCGGCCGACGCCGTCGCCCTGGCCGAGATGGTCGACTCGCCCCACTGCAAGATCATCCTCGATTGCAAGGCGATGGTCACCGAGTCCAAGCCGATCCCCGAGTTGATCCACGAGTTCAAGGACTGGGTCGCTCACTTCCACGCCAACGACGCGAACCGGCGAGGCCCCGGCATGGGCGACCTCGACTTCGTTCCGATCTTCAAGGCGCTGCACGAGATCGACTACAAAGGCTGGATCTCCGTCGAGGTCTTCGACTACACGCCCGGTCCCGAGGCCCTGGCCCGGGAGAGCATCAACTACCTGCGCAAGGTCGAGGCACAACTCGCCGCAGGATGAACGCGCCGTCGACCGCTTGCCCGTGCGAAAGGACAACTTCTCCCTGGGGTTCGGGAAGCCACGGACGGTGCAAGCGTGCGGATTTCGCCCCGCAGGGGCAGCCAGAAATCAGCCCAGGGCAGAGCGCGGCGGCGACAGCCGCGCTCGCGCCCTGGCTGGGTTCGGGAAGCGACGGGCTTCACAGATTCTCTTATTGACCCTCTTCAAACCCAACCCACGCGCGAAGAAGCGGACCGGCACCCGTTCCGGCGTCTGCTTTCCTCTTGACGCAAATCGCCGAACTCCTTACCGTTCCTGCCAGCCAATGGCTGATCGCTGGCCAGAACGACTCTTCTTCGACATGGAAGGCTGCCCCGATGAACCGATCCGTTGACGATCAGGCTGCCAGGACCCCCACGGTTGCCGGCGTTCCCCTGTTGGACCTCGCCCGCCAACATGGTCCGCTCCAAGAGCAATTCGCGGCAGCGCTCGCCAAGGTCTGCCAGTCGGGCTGGTTCTGCCTGGGGCCGGAAGTCAAGCAGTTGGAGGAGAGTCTCGCCCGCTATTGCGGGGTGAAGCACGCGATCGGCTGCGCCTCCGGCAGCGATGCCCTGCTGTTGGCCCTGATGGCACTGGAGGTTGGCCCGGGCGACGAAGTCATCGTCCCCAGTTTCACCTTTTTCGCCACAGCCAGCGCCGTCGCCCGATTGGGGGCCGTCGCCGTCTTCGCCGACATCGATCCGGCGACCTTCAACATCGATCCGGCGTCCGTCCATCGCCTGCTGAGCGCCAAGACCCGGGCAATCATCCCCGTGCACCTTTACGGCCAGTCTGCCGAGATGGATGCCCTGCTGGAGGTCTCGCGGGCGTCCGGCGTGCCGCTGGTCGAGGACGCCGCCCAGGCGATCGGCGCCGAATTCGACGGCCGCCGGGCGGGCTCGATGGGCCGAATCGGCTGCTTCAGCTTCTACCCGACCAAGAACCTCGGCGGGGCCGGCGACGGCGGCATGGTCACCACCGGCGACGACAAGCTGGCCGAAAAACTCCGCCTGCTGCGCGTCCACGGCATGGAGCCGCGCTACTATCACGGCCTCGTCGGCGTCAACAGCCGCCTCGATGCCTTCCAGGCGGCAATCCTCAACGTCAAGCTCCCCCGCCTCGACCGCTGGACGGAGATGCGGACCGAAACGGCCGACCGCTACACGTCCCTCTTCCACGAGGCGGGGCTCGACCGGCTCGTCACTCTCCCACGGGCGATGCCCCACCGCCGCCACGTCTGGAACCAGTACGTCGTGCGGATTCCCGACGGGCGACGCGACCAGCTTCGCTCCTTCCTGGCCGAGGCGAAGATCGGCTCGGAAATCTATTACCCCCTTGGGCTACACGAGCAGCAGTGCTTCCTCCATCTCGGCTACCGCCGCGGCGACCTTCCGGAAACGGATCGAGCGACCGCCGAGGTGCTCGCCCTGCCGATCTATCCCGGCTTGACGGCCGAAGAGCAAGCGGCCGTCGTCGCCCGCGTCGCCCAGTTCTATGCCGGCCCGGCCAAGGGCCACAAGCTCGCCGGCCCGAACTATCTCAAGCACCGCTCGCTATCGCCGAAAAACGCGTAGACCGGCCTCCGCCGAAACCCAAGAGGCCAAGGGCCGAAATCAACGCGATCGGCCGCGCACCAGCGCGCCCCCCGCTCTCCGGAGAGGGGGGAAGCCTGCCGGACTCCGCGACCCCCCTAGAAATATCAAAAGGTGCCACCCACAAGTAAAAAAGGTGCCACCCACAAAGTTGGCGATCCAAAGGCAGCCCCGCGCAATCTGGCTGACAGTCCTTGAATGGATGATAAGTGGCCCCTTTTGAGAAGGCCGAAGTCGTTGTCGATAAATAGTGTATCAGTCGTTCCAAGTTGACATTATGGCGGTTGAGCGACGCAAGGTGTTGAGCCATCGTGAAATTGGGCAACGATTTCGCGGACGATCCAGTCGAGCATGCGCTTGAATCGCAACAGTCTCAGGTGCAAGGTCATCCTGTCGCCTGATCCTTCGGCGAGGCGCATGTGGTGAATCCATACCCAGAGGTTTCGCAGAATCAAGGCGACGGCCAGAAAGAACAGCCGCAGCCGAGGATTTCGTGTGCAGGTGTAGATTCGCGCCTGTCGCATTTGGCGGAAGCGGGTCTCGATGCCGAATCGCCGACGGTACAGTTCGCGGATTTCGGCCGGAGAACCATGCACGCGCCACGCGGCGAGCTACCCGAGGGAACACTTGTCCACTTGGGCCGCCGAAGGACTCTTCAGCCAACTGCGTGAGCCATATCATTCACTTGACAGCAACTGCCAGAGACTGATAATAGCAGCTACGTTTTCCCGAAAGTCGGGCTGCGAGCCCAAGGACTACAACATGCCAGCCGAACCCGGCAGCAGCGTGCTCACCATCAATGAGTTGGCTGAGTACCTGAAAATCTCAAAATCGACGCTCTACAAGCTAGCACAGGAGGGCAGCATCCCTGGCCAAAAGGTCGGCAAGCATTGGCGATTCCACAAGGACCACGTCGACGAGTGGCTTCGCCAGCGAGGCCCAACGGCACGACTGCCAAAATCCAATCTCTAGACCTGACCATATCCCCTATTACTTTCCGGGACCGCAGCAGAAATCCGTCGTTCAACACCCCGTCGAAGTGACGCCATGAAGCTCACGCCGTATCACGCGAAATACATCGCCCACGAATTGACGCGGCGTTGTGCATCCGACAGCGTCGAACGGCTGACGGCGGTTCTCTCCGACGCCCAGGTCGATCTCAACCCGCACCAAGTCGAAGCAGCCCTGTTTGCGTTTCGTAATCCACTCGCCCGGGGGGCGATTCTGGCCGACGAAGTGGGTTTGGGCAAGACCATCGAGGCGGGGCTCCTGATCGTCCAAAGTTGGGCCGAAGGACGCCGCTGTATCCTGGTGATCGTGCCGGCCAATCTGCGGAAGCAGTGGAGCCAGGAATTGGCTGACAAGTTCTTCTTGCCCTCGGCCATCCTGGAAGCCCGCACCTTCAACGAAGTCATCAAGGCCAATGCCGTGCAGACCTTCAGGACCAGGGGCGTCACGAGTTTCAAGACGGTCTAATCCAGATCGGAGCATCTCCATGTCCGCAATCAACTTCAACACGTCAAACCAGACGTTTCGGCAGCTTATGGGCAACGGCCTTGCCTATCGAGTGCCACGCTTTCAGCGGGACTATAGCTGGGCACAAGATGAGTGGGATGACCTGTGGCAAGACATCCAGGTCACGTTGCACGGCGGTGAGCCTGCACACTACATGGGCTATCTTGTACTTCAGACGCAAGACAACAAGACGTTTGACGTGATCGACGGCCAGCAGAGAATGACTACCCTCAGTCTGATGGTCTTAGCCGTCCTGCGAGGACTCCAAGACCTGGTCGACGCCGGTGTCGAAGCGGACAACAACCGGCGACGAGTTGAGCAAT
>JAAYCB010000036.1 GCA_012744395.1 Pirellulaceae bacterium | reverse complement strand
TTCACGAGCGACACGGTCGACACCGGAAACCTCGGCCTGCCGCCCGTCAGCGGCGGCCAAAGCCCCTACGGCATCTGGGGAGCTTTGGGGTCCAAGTCCGGCGGGGAAGCCGTCTCGGTTCGTTGAGCCCGCGGGTTGATCCTGCGAGCCGACTCAATCAGCACGGCGCTACAGGCTGCCGGACGCCGCGCCGCCGTTGGCGCTTCTCAGGCAACTATTTCTGGCACGAAATCTATCAATTCTTGCGGGAGTCCGTGGATGGCAAAGGCAACTAGAGCGCGCGTGGGCACGTGGCTGGCGGTGGGAACCGCCGCCCTCTTGATCGGGTGCACCGACTCGCACCCCGACCGGCCCAAGACTTATCCGGTAATCGGCACGGTGACCTACAAGGGCGAGGCGGTGGCCGACGCCAATCTGAACTTTCAGCTCGTCGGCAGCACGGGCTACGCCTCGGCCAAGACCGACGCCTCGGGCAACTACGCGCTGATGACGTTCCAGGCGGGCGACGGCGCCGTGCCAGGCGACTACAACGTCGGAATCACGAAGTATGAGCGGGCGGCGACCACGGGAAGCTCATCGGAGGAGGATTATGTTCCCGTGGAGCGAGGGCAAAGCCCGGCGCCCGCCAAGAACCTCTTGCCGGCGAAGTATGCCAACCCGGCGAAATCCGGGCTGACCGCCAAGGTCATCGAAGGTTCGAACACGTTCGATTTCCAGTTGACCGACTGAGCGCGCCGCAGGGCGGTTTCCCCAGGCGCAAGGGCCGGAGAGGCGGCGGACGCTCCGCGCCGGTTCCGCGCTGGTCGCTTTTCTCCCTGACCGGATAGCGGTATAAACGGGGCTATGCGCTGATGGCGGCGGAGTGCCCGGCCGCCAACCGGTCCCAGCCGAGCAACCACGTCTCTTGGAGCCCCATGGACCCGCCCCTGCTGGAAATGACGGCTGTTTCGAAGTCGTTCGGTCCGGTTCGCGCGCTCGAAGGGGTCGATCTCCGCCTCCACCGGGGCGAGTGCTTGGCGCTGATCGGCGAGAACGGGGCCGGCAAGAGCACGCTGATGAAGATTCTCGGCGGCGTCCTGCCCGCCGACAGCGGCCGAATCCGCATCGACGGCCGGCCGGTCGCCATCGCCAATTGCCACCACGCCCGGCAACTTGGCATCGTGGTCATCCACCAGGAGTTCAACCTGGTTCCCAACATGACCGTTCGCGACAACATCTTCCTCGGCCGCGAGGTCAGCCGCTTCGGCGTGATCGACACGGCGCGCGAGAACCGCATCGCCCGCGAGCTGTTCGATCGGATTGGGGTCGCGGTCGATCCCGGCGCGACCTGCCGGGAATTGACGGTCGCCGAGCAGCAGGTGGTGGAGATCGCCAAGGCCCTCTCGCAGGATTCGCGGATTCTCGTCATGGACGAACCCTCCGCTACGCTCACCGGCCGGGAGGTCGACCGGCTCTTCGACGTGATCGGCGACCTCAAGCGGCAGGGGATCGGCGTGATCTATGTCAGCCACCGGCTCGACGAACTGTTCGAGGTGGCCGAGCGGGTGATGGTCCTCCGCGACGGCCGCCTGGTCGGCGGGCACACGACCGGTGAAGTCGATAAACCGAAGCTCATCGAGATGATGGTCGGACGGAGCATGGACCAGGAATTCCCGCCGGGCGTTCATTCCCGCGGCCGCTGCCTGCTGGAGGTGAGAGACCTCGCCCGCGGGGACAAAGTCCGCGGCGTCTCGTTCTCCGCTTGCGCCGGCCAGATCCTCGGCATCGCCGGACTGGTCGGATCCGGGCGGACGGAGACCGCGCGGCTCGTGTGCGGCATCGACCGGCCCGAGGCGGGCGGAATCCTCCTCGACGGCCGGCCCGTCGCCATCCGCTCGCCGCGCCATGCCATCGCCCTGGGAATCGGATACCTGAGCGAGGATCGCAAGGGCGACGGACTGGTGCTCGGCATGAACTGCCGGGAGAACTTCGCCCTGCCCAACATGCGCAAGTTTTCGCGCGCCGGCTGGATTCGCCAAGCGCTGCTCCGCGAGCGTTTCCAACGCCACGTCGAGAGCCTCGGGGTCAAGCTCTCCGGTCATTCCCAGCCGGCCGCGGAGCTGTCCGGCGGAAACCAGCAGAAGCTCGTTCTCGCCAAGTGGCTGGAGACGGACAGCCGAGTCCTCGTCTTCGACGAGCCGACGCGCGGCATCGATGTCGGCGCGAAGTACGAGATCCACCAGCTCATGC
>JAAYCB010000326.1 GCA_012744395.1 Pirellulaceae bacterium | reverse complement strand
TCGAGGATGAAGATCGCCCAACTGCCGGCGCTGCCGTCGTAGCCGCGGACCTCGACGGAACCGTCCAGCGGCTTCGAGTTGCGATAGGGCTCGCCCGTTCCCCAGAGCTGGAACCGCGTGTAGCGGATGTTGCACTTCGACACCATCACGCCCTGGCCGGCCTGGAAATCGCCGACGTCGGCCACCGTGATCTCCTTCGACCCGTCGGTGGCGGCGGCGGTGGTCTCGAACTTCGAGCCCGATGCGCGGAGATCGCGGGCATCGAGCCATTCCGCTCCGCCCGCCTGCGCAAGACCGAGGGCGAGGGAAATCGCAATCGCGCTGAGACTGGCTGGTGCTTTCATGGTTTGGCCGGCGCAGCGCCGCTCCTTTCATCAAAACCAACGAGGTGGTTGTCGAGCAGCTTGAACTGGCCGGTGACGGCCACGGCCTGCGCCGCGCTGGCGCTGCCGCGTTCGATCAGGTTGCCGCGGACGAGCGACGTGTCGCTGCCGTGGGAGTTCAGCACGACCGGCTGGAGGCAGCCGGTCAGCGTGTTGTCGTGGATCAGCCAGTTGGCCGACGGCGCGAAGACCTCGAAGCGATCGCCGATTTTCATCTCGCGCGGTTCCTGCAATTGAAACCGGAGCGTTTCCGGATCGAACGATTCGATCCGCGAGAGGCCCGCCGGCTTGTTGCCGCGGAACCAGGCGAGGTTCCAGCCGCGATAGCGGTGCGACAGCCTGCGCTCGAGCGGCACGCTGCCGCGTCCAGCCAGAAAAGTCTTGGCGTCCACGATCTCGCCGACGAGCGACCAGGCGGTGTCGCTGACGATGCCCGTGCCGCAGGCACGCACCAGGTTGTCGTGAACGATCAGGTTCACGGCCGGCTCGGTGAGGCGGATCGCCGTGAGGTTGGCGTCTTCCGCGCCGCGGACGTAGACCTGGTTGTCGCTGATGATCACGCCGGACGAGCCGGCGTGGATCGCGGTGCGGGCCAGCGGCGGCTCGCCGACGGCGGTCATGTCCATGATGTTGCCGGTGATCGTCGCGTTGCTGGTCGGCAGGTGCCGCGCGTCGCCGCCGGGGATGATCTCGATCCCGCAGGAGTTGTAGTTGACGAACAGATTGTTGCGGACGATGACCTGCGTGGCGCCGCAGGCGGCGCGGACGATGTAGCCGCCCGGGCGGCCGTTGTAGAAGGTGCGGCCCTCGAAGACGTTGTCGGCCACGATGTGCTGGCCGGAGCCGAGTTCTTCCAGGTGCTCGGCGCGGCTGCCGATGTTGCCGATCGCGATCGTGCCCGAGTTGCGGACATAGTTGCCGATGAACCGCGCGAACCGCGAGGCGCCTTCCCACGAGCAGCCGCCGACGTCGACGATCCGGCAGTGAAGCACGCTCGTGTTCTCGGCCAGGTCGTTGTTGTTGAAACCGTTGCCGTCGCAGTTGGTGGCCGAGCAGCGCAGATAGGTCAGCGACCTGGTGTAGGCCGGCGGCTCCTTGGCGCCGCTGCGGGAATCGCCCTGGCAGTAGAAGGCTTCGCAGTTCATCTTGCTGGCATGGCAGTTCTCGACGAGCACGCGCTCCGTGTTGCGGATGTGCATCGCCGAGCAGGGCTTCAAGCCGACCGGCCAGCAGGCCTTGCCGCTGCTGGTGCGAAAGCTGTGCCAGCCCGGCCCCTCGCCGAGGGCCGTGTGGCCGACCATCCACAGGTTGCGGACGGTGGCCTCGCTGCCGCCGGCAAGCCTCACGCAGGGGCCGTAGCCCTCGGAGATGTCGAGCACCGCCCGGCCGCCGCGGGCGCCTGCGAGGACGATGCCCTCCGGGCCCGACACGGCCAGCCCGGCCATCAGCCGGTAGTGGCCGGCGGGGAAGAAGAGGTTGCGGTTCTCTTTCAGGGCCCGGGCGACGGCCTGCTGAAGGGCTTCGCTGTCGAAATGCCGCAGGGCGGCGTCGGCCACGGCCCGGCCGGCCGGCTCGGCGAGCGTGAGCCGATCGCCTTCCATTCGCTCGATCCGGGTCAGCAGGTGGTCGCGGGCGTGGAAGGTGATCATTTGGCCCGGCTGCCAGTCCTGCTTCTTGAACTTGATCTCGACGCCGCCGCTCAACGCCTGCCAGTCGAACGTGACGGGGACCTTGTCGCCCTTCCAGGTCCGCGCCATGTCGTCGCTCCAGCGGAATCTGAGCGGCTCTGCGCTGTTGATCTCAACCAGGAAGACCAGCCAACTGCCGCTGCTGCCGTCGTAGCCGCGGAGCGCGGCGGCGTCGCCGAGCGGGCCCGTGCCGTAAGGATTCTCGGGCGGCTTGAGGATGCACCGTTCGAAGTGCGGATTGCACTTCGACACGATCACGCCCTGGCCGACCTGGAAATCGCCGACCTCGGCGACGGTGATCTCGTTCGAGCCGGCCGTGGTGACGGCCGTGGTCTGGTACGCGGAGCCCGATGCTCCGCAATCGGTGACGCTCAGCCAGCCGGGCTCGCCGGCCGGGGCGATCGCGAACCTGCCGAGCAGGACCAGCGAGATCCAAGTCAGTTTCTCGAGGTATTTCATCATGACTCCTCCTTCACATCCCAAACACGTCGGCTAGCCACGGCACGGCGCGGTGCGGCCGGAAGCGGTGCCGGGCCGCGTCGACGTAGGCATAGGCGAAATACTGTTCGTTGTCGATGCCCACGGGCAACTCGGCATCGTCGAGCGTCCGCGCGGCCGGGTCTTCGTACTTCTCGTAGTGATAGACCCGCACGGCCTCCGCTGCGCCGGTGAGCGCATACGCCCGGCGGATTCTGGCGATCTGGTTGGGCCGCCCGCCCTCGGTGAACAACAGCGGCCGCGGGGCCAGCGCGGCTTCCAGGTCGGTGTAATCGAACCACGGCAACATGCCGGGCACGACCTGGTGCCCGCCCGGATGGTAGAGGTTCATCGCCACGGCCCGTTCCCGCCAATGGCAGACGAAATCGTTGTGCACCACGGCCTTGACCAGTTCCGGATAGAGCACGCCGAGGATGTCGGCCAGCTTGGCGCCGAGTGAATGGCCGCTTGCGGCCAGGCGCTTCGCGTCGACGCAAGGCTGCGCGGCGAGCCACCGCAGCACGCAGACCTTCTGGAACACCGAGATCGCTTCGTAGCACCGGCCCATCCAGATTTGGCACAGCGTCAACGCTTCGCGCGGGAGCAAGGGGCTCGCCAGCTCGTTCGTGGCCGGGTTGTCGAAGGCCACCGCAACCATTCCCCGGCGGGCGAAATGATAGGCCATGCGGTTGTCGTCCCACTTCGTCTTGTCCGGCGCGGGGGAGCCGCTCAGCTCGGGTTCGCCGCAGAGCGCCTCCTTGCTGCCGGTCGAGCCGGGGAAGCACATCACGGCCGGCGCGGGCGAGGCGGGACGCGCGCCGTCGGGAACCAGAACGAGGTACGGCACGACGCTGAACGGCTCCGGATAGGCTTCCCAGCGTTCCAGCCGGTAGCCGGAGCGCGGCTGCGACCAGATTCGCCTCGGCTCCGGCTGGCCACCGACTTCGGGAAAACACACGAGTTCGCGCAGTTTCTCGCGGACGGCCTTCCGCCAGGCGGGAAATCCTTCACGGGTCATGTCCGGCGTGAAAGCCAGCTTCGGCTGGAGCATCTGCATGGACTTGTGCATGAAGGCGGCGGTCTGGATAAACCGCCCGTCCTCCCGCCCGCTGGCATACGTCTGGACCTGCCCCGGTCCGGCCGCGGGGGCGGCCTTCGGCGCTTCCCCCGTGGCTGCCGCCCCGGCAACCGCCGCGGCGGCAGCCCCCCAGGTGGCTCCGGCCCCTGCGATCCCCAGAAACTCGCGCCGCTTCAGTCCTTGCATCGCGCATCTCCTTTGGTTTTAGCACCTTCCCGGCCAAGAACTCGGCGTGCTTTGCCAGGGCCTCTTTCTCAGAACGGCTCGCCCGACTCGCGCGCGCCTCATTTCTCCATCGGCCTTTACGCCTTCAACCCAAACGGGCGAACCGAACCGATTTTACTCGAACCGGCCGCGCCGCAATACCAGATGACGCGGGAAGCCGGAAGGTCAGGCTAGCGCCGTTGCCAGACATCCCGCACGCCGGGTACCCCGTGCGACCTACAGACTTCTGGTTACTTGTCATTTGGCCTGGTATATTTATCGGATAATGCTGTGGGCCATATTTCTGGTGAGGTACCGCTCAAGCAGTCTCGATGGCCCGTCCCGTGGCGGCGTGCCTTGACGACGATTCTTACAAATGGTCGAAGCGGAGGGATGAAACAACCATGGGCATCACCAGGTACGATGAAGTCGGCTATTGGTCGGAGCTCAAGTTGGACATCGTGCGCAAGTACGCGCAGGCGTATTCCACGGTACTCTCGAAAGACGCGCGCATTCGGAGGTACATCTATATTGATGCGTTCGCAGGGCCTGGCATTCATATTTCCAAGCAGACGCGCGAGTTCATCCCGGGGAGTCCACTCAACGCCTTAAATGTTTGCCCACCGTTCAGCGAGTATCACTTCATCGACCTGGATGGCGACAAGGCGAAGCATTTGCGCGAGTTGACTGAAGGTGATCCGAGTGTTACCGTGTACAATGGTGACTGCAACCAGATTCTGCGCGAACAGGTGTTCCCTCCTGCCCGTTACACGGATTATCACCGAGCCCTCTGTCTTCTCGACCCGTATGCCTTGAACTTGGACTGGAAGGTCATTCAAACGGCAGGTCCAATGCAGAGCGTTGAGATATTCCTGAATCTCATGGTGATGGACATGCACATGAACATCCTCTGGCGGAAGCCGGAAGATGTGTCGCCTGCGCAGTTGGCGAGAATGAATGTCTTCTGGGGCGACGACTCCTGGCGGCATAGACTGTACTGCAAACCAAAGGGTTTGCTGCCAGGATTCGAGAAGATGGAGGAGAAGGTGTCCAATGCCGCCGTTGCCGAGGCATACCGGGAACGTCTCCAGCAGGTGGCGGGGTTCGCATATGTGCCCGCCCCCATGCCGATGCTCGTGGCGCGATTGTCTATTACCTGTTCTTTGCATCGCCTAACCGGACGGGGGCGAAGATCGTATCCGACGTCTTTAACAGGTACCGTGAAAGGGGGACCGTTTGATGGCGACATGCTCGGCCATTGAGTGGACGGAGTCCACGTGGAATCCAGTCACCGGTTGCACCAAGATCAGCCCGGGCTGCGCGCACTGCTACGCGGAACGCATGGCAAGACGATTACAGGCCATGGGCCAGCCGAACTACGTGAACGGCTTTGAAGTGGCGACGCACGAACATGCCGCTGTACTGCCGCTTACTTGGAAGAAGCCGCGGAACATTTTCGTCAACTCGATGAGCGATTTGTTTCATCCCGCGGTGCCGGAGCGGTTCATCAGGCATCTGTTCGGCGTCATGGAGCGTGCAAATTGGCATCAGTACCAGCTTCTTGCCAAGCGATCCGAACGGCTCCTGGAGATGGATTCGCAGTTGAACTGGTTACCTAATATCTGGATGGGCGTGAGCGTGGAGAATCAGGATTACACCTTCCGGATCAGCCACCTGCGCAGAACCCGCGCACACACGAAGTTTCTTTCGCTTGAACCGCTGATCGGGCCGCTCCCCGAGTTGAACCTCGATGGTATCGACTGGGTGATCGTCGGAGGCGAGTCGGGCCCCGGCGCTCGCCCCATGAAGCGCCAGTGGGTCGCCGAGATCCGCGACCGGTGCCAGGACGCCGGAGTAGCTTTCTTTTTCAAGCAATGGGGTGGCGCCCAGAAAGCCCGGGGGGGACGACAGCTTGATGGGCGCACCTGGGATGAGATGCCGAGATTGAATGGCAGCCTGAGCTGAATACCGGATTGTGATTGCCGGGGGGGGCCACGCGGCTTGCCTGAGCACCTCTTCGATGGCTTCCGTTGCCCGCTGACCGAGGAGCTCGCAACCAGAGGCACTGAAATGAACCTCGTTATTGGCCTACCTACAATGCCGCCAATCGCAACGAAAAAAGGCGGCTGCCATATCGATTGGCGCTGCCGAAATTACTCCCGCGGCCCGATGTAGCCGGTGGACAGGACGACGTCATCGTACCACACCGTGTTGTCCCGCGTCGCACGGTGGACGTAGGCGCCGATGTTGAAACGTTTCAGTTTCACATCCGGCGTTGTGCGCCAGCGGAAGCCCGTGTAGTGGATGTAGAGCTTGCCGTCGATCCAGGCGGCCAGTTCCCCGTTCGCCCGTCCGGGATCGTTGACCTGGATCATG
>JAAYCB010000325.1 GCA_012744395.1 Pirellulaceae bacterium | reverse complement strand
TGCCATCCGGCGGAGTCGATCTCACAACGAGGTCGACTACGCCGCGATGAGCACGATGACGGCCATCCTCGGGCGCATGGCGAGCTACTCGGGCCAGATGATAAACTGGGACGATGCCGTGCAATCCCCGATCCGGCTGGCGCCGGGAGAGTATGCTTTCGACGCCGCTCCGCCGGTGGTCGCCGGCGCGGACGGTCGCTACCCGGTGGCTGTTCCCGGCGTGACGAAGGTCCTCTGATTCAACAAACTGATTTGCCGTGCCGAGAGAGGCGCTGCCGGCCAAGGCTTCGATGACTTTTTTAGCAACCAGGAGCAGACGATGGCAGTGCATGAAACCGTGAGACTCACGCGGCGCCAGGCATTGGCGACCTCACTTGCATCGGGGCTGGCGGCGATGGGCGCCAAGCCGGCCTTGGCCGCCTCGAAGGCGGCAGCCAAGGCGCCGCTGAAAATCGGTTGCGGAACCGTCAGCTTCCGCACGTATCCGCTCGAAGAGGCCTTGCGGCGGATCCGCCGCGCGGGCTACGAATACTTTGAGACCCAGGCAACCGCGCCATTTTGCCCCCATGTCGATCCGTGGAAAAACGACCCGGCGACCTTTCGCAAACTGGCTGCCGATCTGGGTTTCCGGGGCGTCACGGCACTCTGGTCGTGCCATGGGGCAATCATTCCCGACGCGAAGAGCGTCGAGGGGATCTCACAGGCGATTCGCTGGGCCAAGGAGGCGGCAGTTCCGGTGGTGGTTGCCGGCGACGGCCGCAAACCGGCCAACATGTCGGACGACGACGCGATGAAACTACTCGGCGACCGCTTGGCCGCCATTCTGGAATTGGCCGAGAAACTGCAAATTCACCTGGCGATCGAGCCGCATGGGACGTTTTCCTTGACCGCCGAGGGGCTGAAAAGAATCATGGCGCTCTCCAACTCCAAGTGGTTGGCGATCAACTACGACACGGCCAACGTGCACCGGGCCACCTACGTGGAGACGGCCGAGGGCGGGTACGCCTGGACGCCGTTCGGCCAGCGGCAAGACGAGGTGGCGACGTTGCGGGCGGTCGTCGACCGAGTGGTCCACGTGCACGTCAAGGACGTGGTCGGCGCCCGGTGCGTGGCGCTCGGAGAGGGGACGGTGAACTTGCACGGCTGCCTGCGCGTGCTGCGCGAGGCAGGTTATGGCGGCGTCGTGTCGTTGGAGACCGAGGGCGATTTTGACGCCGAGGAGGGCCAGCGCTTGATCGCGGCCAGCTATCGATACCTTGTTGAGGCCAGCGAAAGAGTGTGAACCGGACGTGCGTGGGCAATAGCACAAAAGGGGCCACCCATAAACCGGCCTGTTGGTTAGCTCGCCGTAAGGCAGGCAAAAGGGGCCACCCACAAGTTGATTACCTCGCCGTACTGAGATTGCGGCGACAGTTGCGGTCTGCCTTGGCAATCGGCTGAATCGAAGGTTTCTCGGGAACTGGCCATTCTCTGGGTGGCCCCCCTTTTTTTTCAGTTTGTGGGTGGCCCCTTTCGCTATAATGAAGGACCTGTCGTGAACCGGCTTCGCTTTTTTCGCAAGGAGTCCCATCATGAGACATCTTTTCGCGCTGGCACCCGCGGCCTGGCTTCTGATCTGCTGGGCGGTTGCCCAGCCCGTGCGCGCGGACGAGTCGCCCGATGCGCCCGCCAAAATCGTGCCGAGCGTCGAGTTTTCCCCGGGGCCGGAGTATGCCGACGCGGTGCGGATGTTCCAAGGAATCCCAGGGTTGGAGCGGGCAGCCAACGGCCGGCTGTGGGCGACCTGGTACGGCGGCGGGGTCACCGAAGACCGGCAAAATTATGTCATGCTGGTCACCAGCGGAGACGACGGGAAGACCTGGTCCCGCCTCAAGGCGGTGATCGACCCCGACGGTCCCGGCCCAGTGCGCGCGTTTGACCCTTGCCTTTGGACCGATCCGGACGGAAGATTGTGGCTCTTCTGGTGCCAGGCGACACGAGGCGGCGGCGGCGATCCGGCCCTCTTCGCGATCACGACCGACCGTCCCGGCGATGAGAGTCCCGCGTGGTCGCGGCCCCGCTTCATCTACGACGGCGTAATGATGTGCAAGCCGACCGTCCTTTCCGATGGAACCTGGCTGCTGCCGACCGCTATTTGGCGAGGTGAGGGGAGTTGCCGCGTGGTGGCCTCGACCGACAAGGGCGCCAAGTGGCAGCTTCGCGGAACGGCCACCGTACCCGATCCGAAGGACCGCAATTGCGATGAACCGATGATCGTCGAGCACCCGGACGGGTCGCTATGGCAACTCGTGCGGACTCGCTACGGTATCGGCGAAAGCGTGTCAAAGGACGGCGGCCGCACCTGGACGCCGGTTGCCCCCTGGAACGTCGAGCACCCGGCGACGCGGTTCTTCATCCGCCGGCTCAAGTCGGGCAACCTGCTGCTGGTCAAGCACGGTCCGCTCAAGGAGCGGACGGGTCGATCGCACCTGACGGCATACCTGTCCGGCGACGAGGGGAAGACGTGGCAGGGCGGGCTTCTTCTCGATGAACGCGGCGGCGTCTCGTATCCCGATGGCGTGGAATCGGAAGACGGCGTCATCTACGTAATCTACGACTTCGACCGCACCGGCGAAAAGTACATCTATATGGCCGTGTTCACGGAGCAGGATATTCTGGCCGGCAAGTGTGTAAACGACCGTGCCCGACTCCGCGTGGTGGTCAACAAGGCCGACGGGGTGAATCCGGGCCGCGGGGCGAGTTCAGCCCCGGTGAAGATCGAATTCGGCGCCAACGATGACGGCCAGCCGCTGTTGGCTGGAGAAAGCGCCCTTCTGGAGCCGGAGACCGGCCGCGTGGAGGTGGTGAAGCTTGGCGCGCGACTCTTCTCCAACCGGACGTACAAGATGCGTGATATCCCCAAGCCGCTGGTTGGGAAACGGTACATTGTGGCCGACATCGACGGTGTGCGCGCTACATGCCGCGGGGAGGGAGTGGTCTTCGTGGTGACACCTACGAAGGGGCGTAATCCCGATAGCCTGGCCGATTACCTGATCCAGCAAGGCTTTTCCAGGGTGAAGCTTCCCGAGTTCTTGCTGTTCGACGAGCAGAACGCCCCGGGCAATGTTTGCACCACGTACCAAAAGACCCTTGGGGAGGATGAAACGATCCGGCTGGGTAAATGGGGCGTGGTAGTTTTCTAACCTTAACTAGCCAGCCATAACTATTGACGCAACAAGGTGCCACCCATAAATTTCGCTTGACTCTCTCGCTGTTTCGGCTAGATTGATGTACATGCGTATCGTCACCAAGGTTCTTACCGACCCTTTCCATGGGAGGGCCGTCCGATGGCGAGGATTCCACGCGGTTTGATCATCGACGAGTCGAGAGTGGGCATCTA
>JAAYCB010000324.1 GCA_012744395.1 Pirellulaceae bacterium | reverse complement strand
GAACGTCGTGAGGCGGGGTTAGACATCGTAAAGACTCCTGGTGAGGTGGGGTGCCGGAGGGGCACGTTAAGCAGTCAGAAAAATGCTCAGATCAAGGCCTTCTCGGCCGCTCCGATGGCTTCTTCAATGATCTCAAGGCCCTTGGCCGCCGTATCGAAATCCATCACGATCGGC
Source organism: Pirellulaceae bacterium (assembly GCA_012744395.1). Classification (GTDB taxonomy): domain Bacteria; phylum Planctomycetota; class Planctomycetia; order Pirellulales; family Thermoguttaceae; genus JAAYCB01. Next base: position 1,751 of record JAAYCB010000324.1, on the reverse strand, counting down.
GGGCTCATGCGGAGGATATGCCCGGCCGGAATCCAGGCCAGGCCGTTTCTGAAGGCATGCTGGTAGACGAATTCTCCCGCCTCCGTGAAGGGTTCCTTCGTCTGGCGGTCCTTGACCAGTTCGATTCCCATCAAGGCGCCCTTGCAGCGGACGTCGCCGATGATCGGATGCCGCTCCTTCATGGCGTTGAGAATCTTCGTGCAGTGGCCGCCGAGGGCGAGGCAATAGTCGAGCAGGTTCTCCTCCTGGATCACCTCGGTGCTGGCCAGGGCGGCGGCGCAGGCCATCGGGTTGCCGCCGTAGCTGCTGGAGGCGGAGATCTTCTCGAAGCTCTCCTTGTGGGGCTCGCGGACGGCGACGCAGGTGACGGGGAAGCCGTTGCCGAATCCCTTGCCGATGGAGACGACGTCGGGGACGACGCCCCAATGCTCCAGGCACAGCCACTTGCCGGTCCGCCCCCAGCCGGTGAGGACCTCGTCGGCCATCAGGAGGATGCCCTTCTTGTCGCAATACGCGCGGAGCTTGGGGAAGAAATCATCGGGCGGCATGATCGATCCGCCCCACCCTTGGATCGGCTCGAGAACAAAGCCGGCTACGTCGCCGACCGTCGCCCGATCGATGTACTGGTCGTAGAAGGCGATGTAGCGCTCCGTGTCGATCGTGCCGTCCTCCTTGGTCCAATCGGGGCGATACGTGTCGGGGCGGGGGACCAGGTGGGAGCCGGGCGCGCGGACCCGCCCGTAGACCGGCGAGCGGATCTGGGCCAGCGAGACTGCGCCGTAGGTCTTGCCGTGGAAGTCATAGTAGCAGCTGATCATCTCGTTGCGGCCGCTGGCGGCGCGGAGGACCCGCATGCCGGCCTCGACGGCGGCCGTGCCGGCGTCGTAGAACTGGAAGCCGGAAAGGTCGCCGGGCAGGACTTCGGCCAGCTTCTCCACGAGCCGGGTCTTGATCGGCGTGGTGAAGTCGTGGGCATTCATCAGTTGGCCGGCATACCTGGCGACCGCCTCGCTGATCTTGGGGTGGCAGTGGCCAAGGGTCGTCACGTAGATGCCCGAGGAGAAGTCGATGTACTTGTTGCCGTCGACGTCGACGAGCGTGCAGGCCGCGCCCGACTCGAAAGCCACCGGAAACAGCTTCACCTGGCCGCTCAAGCCCTTGAAATACCTGGTGCATCGCCGGTGGTAGTCGCTCGAGAGGGGACCCGGCGGCGGAACGACGATCTGCGGATAGCGGGCCAGGTCCGTCTTGGCCCATTCGAGCGTGGAGGAGAACGTGGTTGACATCAGCAAGAAACCTCTTGTATCGCAAGGAAACCCGGGCCCACCGGCCGGCCCGCGTCACGGCGGGGCGCCCGGTGGGATCACAAATCCGGAGAAGACAACAAGCAACGCGATAATCGTCAGCACGAACAGCAGCCACCAGGTGACGACGCTCGTGTACCAGTGGTCGCCGAGGCCGCTGAAGATGTTCATTTTCCGCCAATTGAACGTGAGCAGGTCGGTAACCTGTTCGGGCCTGGGCGGCGCGCTGGCAAGACTAACGACGGTGCACACGACGACGCAGAAGGCCCAGTTGATCGCCGACTGGTTGCTGTACGGCTCGAGCCAGAGCGGGTGGGGGGGAACCGCCGGCAGCGCCTCCCGGATCGCCGGTCCGAACTGGATGTAGGCTTTCATGGCGATGCCGAACAGGAACCCAAGGAAGACCGCCGCGATCGCGCCTTTCGCGTTGATCCGCTTCCAGAGGAT
>JAAYCB010000323.1 GCA_012744395.1 Pirellulaceae bacterium | reverse complement strand
CTGGCCGACCGCAAGCCAGAGCGCGACCCGCACCGCCCGATCGAACTCCGGCAGGCAGACCCGCTCTGCGGCCGTGTGGGGATTGACCTGGCCGCAGCCCAAGGTCACGGTGGGAATCCCCCGCGCGTGGAACCAATTCGCGTCGACTCCGCCGTTCGAAATCGCCCGCTCCGGCTTGCCGCCATCGCGCCGAATGGCCTCTTCCGCCAGAAGCACGCAGGGTTCGTCCTCGTCCAGCCGAAACGCTTCATAGTCCAGCCGGCCCTCGATCGAGACCTTGCCGCGTCTTCCATCGACATTCTTGACCTGGCCGGCGGCGGCCTGAAACTCGTTTTCGATCGCGGCGACGATCTGCCGGCGAAACGCCGGATCGTGGCTTCGCGCTTCGGCGCGGATCTCCACCAGGGGGGCGACGACATTCGTCGCTCCGCCGCCCTGGATCGCGCCGAGATTGCTCGTCCCCCGGTGCCGGCCCTTCCGGATCAGCCCGTGCCATCCCTTCTTCTGCAATTGAGCGACGGCCAGCGACGCCACCGCCACGGCGCTGACGCCTTCTTCCGGCGCATTGCCCGCATGGCTGGCGATCCCCTCGATCCGGATATCCAGGCGATATCCGCCGGTGGCGCCGATCGTCAGCTTCTCGCTCGATCCGCCGTCGAAGTTGAAGGCGAGCTTCGGGCGGCCGAGCATCCCGGCGGCGCAGCAGCGGGCCCCCTGTAGGCCGACCTCCTCCTGTACGGTCCACAAACAGGTCAAAGGGGGATGTGGCAGGCCCTGCTGGAGGATTTCCAGGGCCGCCTGAAGGACCGCGGCCACCCCGCAACGATCGTCGGCCCCCAGCGCGGTCGCCTTGTCCGCCGGGACGATGAAGTCGCCGGCGACGATCGGCCGGGCCCCTTCGCAGAGCGGGACCGTGTCGACGTGGGCCGAGAGCATCCGCCGCGGGCCCGGCGCGGTGCCCGGCAGAACCAGCGCCAGGTTGCCCGCCGATCCCTTGTACGGACTGCGGAGGTGCGCCCGGTCTCGATGCAGATCGCCGCCGGCCGCCCCCGCCCCAAGCAGCCGCTCGACAATCCAGCCGATGATCTCCTCTTCGCGGCCGCTTGCACCGGGAATCTTGAGCAGTTCGAGCAGCAGGGCCCGCGCCCGGCGATTGACCGGGGCGATTGCGGCCGGACCGCGTTTCGCCGGCCGGGCCGCCGTCTTCCGCCCAGGCGTCTTCCGCCCAGCAGTACCGCGTTTGGATGCTGTCATTGCCGGTTTGCCTGGTAGAGCCTCTTGAGAAATCCCCGCTTCCCGTTATCCTGGGCAGTCTTCAGCCATCTTAGCCCGAAGCTGGTGCGAAACAAGCGACACACGCGCGCCGGACTGCGATCATGCGATTTTTTCTTGCGGGAATCATGCAGGGTTCGCTCACCGAGGCGGCGCTGCACGGCCAGGAATACCGGAGCCACCTGAAGCGGCTGATCGAGGTCCACTTCCCCGAGGCCGAGGTCTACGATCCGCTGGCCGATCACGCCGGCTCGATCGACTACGACGACGCGCTTGGGCGCCAGGTTTTTTTCAGCCACAACCGGATGTGCCGCGAGGTCGACGTGCTGATCGCATTCGTCCCCGAGGCGTCGATGGGCACGGCGATCGAGATGTGGGAAGCCTGGCAGCACGGGGCCGCGGTGGTCGCGATCAGCCCGATGGTCCACAACTGGGCCGTCAAGTTCCTCAGCCACGCGATCTTTCCGACGCTCGAAGCCTGCCAGGCGGCGATCGCCGACGGACGCCTGCGAAGGCTGATCGGCCAGGTGATCGGGAAGTGAGCCGGATCGGCCGGCGGATGGGAACCCGCCCGCTTGCCGGCGCGGCGTCGCGGCGGGTATTCTCCAGAGAGCGGCGCGGGCTGGGGATTGCCTTTTGCGTTTCGGGGTTGAGAATTCTTCCGGGCGGCGCCGCCTGCTTGGCCTCCCTTTCGACATCGCCCT
>JAAYCB010000322.1 GCA_012744395.1 Pirellulaceae bacterium | reverse complement strand
CGGTTGCCGTTGGCGTCGTAGAAATACGACTCGCCCGGCTGGTAGTCGTAAGCCGCGCCGGTGAGTTGCCCTCGCGCGTCGTAAGAATACTCGGCCACGCCGTCGGGCGAGGTCATCCGCGTCATCAGGCCGGTGAACGCCGCGTCGAACGTCCAGACGTGGTCAGGCAGCGGATTGACCCGCGCCTCGGTCGTCGAGGCAAGCAGCGAATCGAGGGAGAACGCGAAGCCGGCGAGCGGGTTGTCTTGATTGCCGGCGGAGTTGACTTCCGCCAGTCCGCCGCCCTCGTAGGTCCAGGTGTACTGGGCTAGCGGATCGTTTGGGTTCTGGAAGTGGTCGAGGGCCACCAGGCGGCCGAACTGATCATAACGGTACTCGCTCACCGCCACCATTTGGCTCGCATCCAGCGATTCGTAGCGAACGATTCGCTCCAGCGCGCCGCTGTCGGCGTAGGCGAAGGTGACGTACTTGTCCGCCACCTCGTTACCGCCCTGGCCGGTCTGACGGATGGCGACGAGGCGGCCCTCGGTATCGTACTCGAAGCTGGTGAGGAAGTCAGCCACGCCATCGACCGTGGCCGAGAGCGAGACGGGCAGAGCGTCCTCGCGCGCTCCGTAGCCGATGGTCAAAACCGTGACCGGGCCGCCGATGGGCATCACCGTCTCGCTGAGCAAGCGGCCGTGGGCGTCATACGCATACATGTAGCAGGATGAATTGTCGGCAACCGAGGTGAGATTGCCGGCCTCGTCGTAGGTCCAGGTGATCGTGTTGAGACGGTTCAGGTCTGCGTCGGCGTCGGCGGCCGAAGCGTACCAGATCTCTTCCGTTATCCGGCCGGACGGGTCATAGCCATAGACCGTCACGCGGCCGTTGCGATCGACCTTGCGGACCACGTTGCCGGAGTCGTCGTGGTCGTAGGTGCGGGCGAGGGTCTGGCCTTCGAGGACAATCGTCTCTTCAGTCACGCGGCCATCGTCGTCGTAACTGAAGTCGGTCTCGTTGAAGAGGGCGTCGACCACGGCCGTCAACCGGCCGGCGGAATCGTAGGAGAAATGGGTTGCATCGCCGTTGGGGTCGGTGACGCTCGCGACGTTGCCGGCAAGATCGTAGCCGTAGGCGGCCCGGTTGCCGAGGGCGTCGGTGATTTGCAGGATACTGACAATCAACTGCCACGATCCTCGGTGAAGCGTCCAAGTGTGCCGCCTTCTGCGTCTCCTGTGTCGGCATATCTTTCCAGTGCTTTTTCAGCGACGAAGATCGGCACGCCACAGATGACTGCGAGAGTGTAGGCGTCGCAAGCGCGGACACTGATTGTCTTGATATGGCCATCTTTCACGATGCGAAGTCTGCCCAGCCACCAGTCCTGATCACCCGTTCTATCTACAAAAACATCTTTCACTTCTCCGCCGAGTGCCTCAATCGTTGCAGCCCAAGCCGCATGTGTACGCGGATAAGGGGCCGCCTGTTGCTTGATATGCGCCATGAGCGCCCACCATGCCCACCCGTCAACAATCATGGGGAATCGCCGCTTCCCACCAACCTCGTGGACGTAGACGCAACCAGGAGGGTCGCCACAATTGTTGTAAGCAATTCCTTCCAGGTCAACACAGACACCGCCCGGCGTGGTGTATCGTGTACCGTCACCGACCGAGATAGTCGCGCGAAACTGCGCGAAGAATGCCTGCGCGTGTGCGTCACAGAGATGTGTTTCCGCGACCACGCGCCTTGATTCGATATGCGCGAAGTTGAACGAGGCGTTTGTCGCGCAGTCAGATATTTCGCACTTCATTCCATCTCTCCGTTGAGATGCCTCTTAGCCTGTGCCACCGCCGGGTGGCCACCATCCGCCGCGTGGGCCAAGAGGGCCGTACGGCCCTCTGAGTGGATTGAGCGTCGGCGGCGGGTCGTATGGCCCGAGTGGGCGGCCAGAGCCAGGACCAAGGCCGGGTGGTGGCGGTGCATAGTCACTCGGCCCGGGCAAGTTACCAGGTATGTTGTGGGGACTGGAGATATTTGGGTTCATGCTGTCCGGGGGCAGGTTGCTCGGTCCACCGGCGCCTTCGGCCGCTGCCTCGGCAGCCGTTCCCCTCGCGGCGAGGCCAGCCGCAATCGCTCCAGCCGCGGCGTGCGAGCCGAGTTTCGAGGTCGTTTGCCAACCGGTGCCGCCGATGTTGCTCCTATCGTACATTTCTTGCAAGGCCTCGTCACGCGTTCTCCAAAAGTCGCTTGTCCCGGGTATGATACGGAATGAGTAAGTGAACACCCTTCCTATGCCAGCGAAACCAGCATAGGCAACGCCAACAAGCGACTTAACCGGCCCCCACCTCTCATCTTCACCATCGGCCGTTGCCGCCTGTGCCGCAGTCTCCACCGTCTGATTGTCACTCCGCGGCATCGAGTCAAGCGATTCGTCCGATGCGACGTCAAGGGGCGCAGACACCGTTGCTCGGTTCGGTATGGCCGACTCATCGCAAACGCACAATTGGCTGGCATTGTGACGGATCCGCCCTTGCGTGATGTCGCCAAATGGGATTTCTTTCGCGTCCGTCGTCCCCTCAGTAAATGACTCTAACGCCTTGTCAACCGCGAATCTCTCGAGCGTCGCCGCAGTTCCCCCCTCTCCCTCGCCGGCCATCATCATGCCGACGTATCCAGCGCCGCTGCCATCGATGAAAATGTCGCCGATGTACTCGATCAGGCCCCCGCCCCCGCCGCCCCCGGCGGCGGAGCCGCCGCCGT
>JAAYCB010000321.1 GCA_012744395.1 Pirellulaceae bacterium | reverse complement strand
TCGCAAGGTCGGAATTGCTCGGCCAAACTCGCACACTCCAAGTCGTCTGTGGCGGGCTGATGGCTGGATGCCTGTTGTTCATGGCGATCGCTCTCGGACTGACCTTTTCCGGCGTAATGCCGCCACTCGGCACCGCGCCGGTGCTGACCTACGTGGGGGCCGCCGTCTCGGCGTTCTTTCTGCTTGCCCGAGCGGCAGTGCCGAGCGTGATCACCAAGCAGGCCCGCCGGGCACTTGCCCACGGCAACTTAGACAAGCTGCCCGTTCTGGGAGGCAACTTTCAACCGCATTTGGCCTCGCTGGTCGAGCGGGCGGGAGACACGGGCCGGTTGGCCGCCGTCTACGGTTCCCAGGCGATCGTGGGGATGGCCCTGCTCGAGGGCTGCTGCTTCATGAACCTCGTCTTCTTTCTGCTGGAGCACAATCCTCTCTCCCTTGGCATCGCTTTGGCAATCCTGGGCCTGATGGCCATCAACTTCCCGACTCACGAGCGGATGGTCGGATGGATCGACAACCAACTGCGGTGGGCCAGGCAGCGCCGGGAATTGGGCCCTTGAGTGGCGCCCGGAGGCCGGGAAGCGGTATTTGCGTCTTTCCACCCTGGCGGCAAACCGGTATGATCGGGAATTCGAAGCTGCCGGCAGAAGTCTGGTGTCCGCACTCCAATCGGCTCCGGCAGCCGGCACTTCCACCCACCACCCTGTTTCCCCGGCAGCGACACGCGTTTGCTCCCCCCTTGCCCCATGAAGACCGACGAACTGCGCGAAAAATATCTTGCCTTCTTTGAGTCCAAAGGCTGCGTGCGGCGCCCCAGCGACGTGCTTGTTCCGCGTTGGGACCCTTCCGTGTTGTTCACCCCCGCCGGAATGAACCAGTTCAAGGATCATTTCCTCGGCCGCTGCAAGCTCGACTTCACCCGGGCGACGACTTGCCAGAAGTGCCTGAGGACGGGCGATATCGACAACGTCGGGCGGACGGCGTACCACCACACGTTCTTCGAGATGCTGGGCAATTTCAGCTTCGGCGACTACTTCAAGCGCGAGGCGATCCACTGGGCGTGGGAGTTTCTCACCGATCCGAAGTGGCTCGGGCTGGAACGCGAGCGGCTTTCCGCGACCGTGTATCTCGACGACGACGAGGCGGCGGCCATCTGGCTCGACGAGATCAAGCTGCCGGCCTCAAAGCTCCAGCGACTCGACGAAGGCGAGAATTTCTGGCCGGCCAACGCGCCGAGCCAGGGGCCCGACGGCGTCTGCGGTCCTTGCAGCGAAATCTATTCCCACACCGAGTTCGGCGAAGTGGAAATCTGGAACCTCGTGTTTACCCAGTTCAATCGCGTCGGCGATCCGCCGGGCAACCTGCGGCCGCTGCCGAGCAAGAACATCGACACCGGCATGGGCCTGGAGCGCACGGCCGCCGTTCTCCAGGGCGTGAAGACGAACTTCCACATCGACATCCTCCGCCCGCTGGTCGAGGCCGCGGCGGAAGTCTGCGGGCGGAAATACGATCCGGCGAGCGAGGACGGCCGCCGCGC
>JAAYCB010000320.1 GCA_012744395.1 Pirellulaceae bacterium | reverse complement strand
GTCGGCGACGAAGCGGCCGCGTTCACCGTCTTAAGCGCGATCGCGTTGCAGGGCATTCGCCTCGTCAATCCCACATTGGGCGAGAAGATCGTCGTCTTCGGCGCGGGGTTGATCGGGCTGGTCTCGATCCAACTTCTGCGGGCAAGCGGTTGCCAGGTCCTCGCCGTCGATTTGAGCCAGCAGCGGCTGGCAATCGCCGAACGCTTCGGCGCCCGAGCGTGCAATGCGGCGGCCGGCGACCCCATGGCCGCGGCGAGGGCCTGGACAAACGGGGTTGGCGTCGACGCCGTCGTGATCACGGCCAGCGCCAAGACCGACGAGATTGTCCACCAGGCGGCCGAAATGTGCCGCAAGCGGGGCAGGATCGTCCTGGTGGGCGTGGTGGGCCTCAATCTCCGCCGTGCCGACTTTTACGAGAAGGAGCTGACGTTCCAGGTCTCCTGTAGCTATGGCCCGGGCCGCTACGACGAGAGCTACGAGCAGAAAGGCCAGGATTACCCGCTTCCGTACGTCCGCTGGACCGAGCAGCGCAACCTCGAAGCCGTCCTCGGCGCGATGGAGTCGGGCCAGCTTGCCGTCGAGCCCCTGATCACCGATCGGATTCCGCTGGCCAAGGCTGCCGAGGCCTACCAGAAGATACTGACGGACTCGGCGAGCCTCGGCGTAATCCTCGAATATCCCGGTACGGTTGCACCTGCCAGAACGGTCGCCATTACGAGCGGCGCCTCCAAGCCGGCCGGCAAGGTCGTCGCCGCGATGATCGGGGCCGGCAATTTTGCCAAGATGACGATGGGGCCGGCCTTGGCCAAGACGCAGGCCCGGCTGAAATATGTCGCCGAACTGGCCGGCGCCGCGGCCGCCCGGCATGTCGCCAGGAAGTACGGATTCGAAAACGCCACGACCGACGCGGAGGCGGTTTGGAACGACCCGGACCTGAACACGGTGTTTATCGCCACCGGGCATGCCAGCCACGCCGCGCTGGTGTGCAAAGCGCTCGAATCGGGCAAGCATGCGTTCGTCGAAAAGCCCCTGGCGATGAACGTGGAGGAAGTCTCGCGGATCATCCGGGCAGCCGAGGCCCACCCCCAGTTGCAGGTGATGGTTGGTTTCAACCGCCGTTTCAGCCCGCACGTTGAAAGGATCAAGCAACTTCTGGCCGGCCGGAGCGAGCCGCTGGCGATGCATTTTGCCTGCAACGCGGGGATCATTCCGCCGGGCGCGTGGGTCCACGACCCCGAAGCCGGCGGCGGGCGGATCGTCGGCGAGGCGTGCCACTTCCTCGACCTTCTGGCCTACGTGGCCGGCAGCCCGATCGCCACGGTGGCCGCGGCCCAGATGGGCAAAGGCGTGGCCGTCCAAGAAGACAAGATGAGCATCGTGCTGGCGTTTGAGGACGGCTCGGTCGGCACGGTCAACTATTTTGGCAACGGGCACAAGGGCTATCCCAAGGAGGCGATCGAGGTCTATTCGGAGGGCCGAATCCTGCGGCTCGATAATTTCCGGCGGCTCGAGGGCTGGGGCTTTCCCGGGTTTCGCCGCCTGAAAACCCGGCTCGATAAGGGACATCAGGCCGAGTTCAGCCAGTTTGTCGACCGGATCGCCACGGGCGGTGAGCCGTTGATTCCCCTGGAGCAGCTCGTGAATGCGACGCTGGCAAGCTTCGCGGCCATGACCTCGGCACGCGAGGAGCGAACCGTCCGGTTGACTGAGGAGTATGCGGCGTTGCTGTCGGGCGGGGCAGAGGACAACCACGAATGACGCGAATGAAGAGTCAAGAGTGAAGAATTGGCGGAACGCATGGGGCAGAGTCCGGGGCAACCTTGGATTGCATTCTGTTGCATTATCGCAAGGCGATGATATAGTACGTCCATGGCTGAGAAGAAAATTACGGGGCGCGTCACCTCAAGCGGGCGCAGAAGTCCTGCGGACGTCAAACGACTGAGTCAAATCCGCGAAAAGGTGCGGGAAGAGTTTCCGCCGCGCGATCCGCCGCGTCTGCGGCCGGCCACGGAGGGCATCGCGGCGCGGATTCGCGCCGCCCGGGTGAAGCAAGGGCTCACCTGGTATGCCGTG
>JAAYCB010000319.1 GCA_012744395.1 Pirellulaceae bacterium | reverse complement strand
CGCTCAAGAGTCCCTCCTGCCGGTCGTCGGCGCTCGCGGCCGGCGATGGGCGCTGGGCGGCCAGCTGCGGCGGATGCTCGTCGAATGCCCGGATCACGGCCCAGAGATGTTTGCAGAGGCTGCCTGCCTGGTAGAAGGGGCAGGTGCAAGAGCCCGCCGCGGACGACCTGTTGGGGCCTTCCAGCTCGATCGATACGTGGTAGGAAATGCGGCCGGAGCCGGCAACCTTGGCCTCGATGCCCGATTCGTCGACGCGGAGCAGCGCGACGCGTCCCGCAAGGAAACAGGCTTCGCCCCGGCTACGGACGTCGCTTGAAAAGCTTCCCTTACAGCGACTGGCCAGCTTCATGCCGAGAGACTCCTTGTGACGGGCGACTGGTGATGCCTGTTGTGGAGGGATCGACCAACTTGTTCGGTTTGTTCTGGCCGTCAAATCTCAGCGATTCTACCGAAGTCGCCGGAAGTCGTGAAGCGGGAGTCGATGGCCGATGGGAAAATCAGGGATGTTCCTGTTCGGCGCGGTATTGGCCAGGCGTTTGCCCGGTGGTCCGCTTGAAGCAGGTGCACATCGACTCGACGTAGTCGAACCCGGAGATCTGGGCGATCTTCGCCAGCGGATAATCGGTCATTGCCAGGAGTTGCTTGACTCGGTCCAACTGGACGCGGAGAATCTCGGCCTTGGGGGAGCGGCCGAGGAGCCTGGCGAAGCGGCGTTCGAGCGTGCTGCGGGAGACTTGCACGTGCTGGACGACGTCGCCCACGCGGATTCCGTCGCAGGCGTGCCCGCGGATGAAGTGCATGGCGGCGGCGACGTCGGCGTCGCCGACCGCGACCATGTCGGTCGACTGCCTGGGGACGACGCCGAGCGGCTCGACGAGGATCGGCGCCGGCGGCGGCTGTTCGCCGTCGAGCAGCTTGTCGAGCAGCCCGGCGGCCTGGTAGCCGACCCCTTGCGGGTTTTGCTCGACGCTGGAGAGGGGCGGGTGGCACAACTCGCAGATCAGCTCGTCGTTGTCGACGCCGATTACGGCCAGCTCCTCGGGCACGGCGATATTCCGGTCGGCGCAGGCCATCAGCACCTGCTGGGCGCGGAGATCGTTGCAGGCCATCAGGCCAACCGGCTTGGGCAGCGAGGCGACCCAGCGGGCGACGGTCTCTTCGCAGCGCAATTCGTAGTCTTCCGTGCTGGAAATGAACGGTGTTTCCGCCTGGCGCGGGTTGTCGTAGACGCTCACGTCGTACCCGGAGGAACGCAGGTACTGGACAAAACAGTGCGACCGCTCCTCGGAGGAGTAGATGCCGGGCAGCCCGCAATAGGCGAAGTGCTCCAGCCCCTGGGTGATCAGGTGATCGGCGGCGAGGTGGGCGATGGCCCGGTTGTCGGTGAGCACCCCGGGAACGCCGCCGCGATTGCGGTGCTCGAACAGGTCGACGACCGGCAGGTCCATCTGGGCAATCTGGCGGCGGAGCTGGACGTTTTCGATCCTGGCGATAATCCCGTCGCCGTTCCAGGTCTTGAGCCAGTCCGGCGGCCCGTCACAGAGACGGCGTTCCGTCTGGTAGATTTTCCAGGTTCCGTGGGCTCGGACATAGTCGGCGATCCCGCCCAACACGCCTCGGCCGTATGCGCGGGACCACTCGATCAGCAGGGCGACTTTGCGGGGTCTGATCATTCTCTGCGTTTGGATCGGGCCGTGCTGTTGCCGGCCGGTTGAGCGGCCGCTGCTGATGAATTATCATAACCGGGTCTTCTCCGCGACTGAAGCTTGGGCTGAGCGCGTGCGGAGATTCTCCTGGGAATTTCCGCTTCTAGCCTTGCGGAGGGGGCGTGGGGGCAGGGAGGAGAATGCCGCAAATGCACAAAGCGATTGACGCAAAACATCATTGATGTTGCCCTGGCAGTCCTCGATGATTGAGCCTGCTGAAAAAGGCTTCGCGGACTTCACGGGCTCCGCGGGCCCGGGCGGCTTGGACAGGCGCCGGGCAGGCAGGGGGCTGGCGCGGCGTTTGGCCGAAGACACGTTCGGCCGCGGTGACTGGACGGAGAGTTCTTGCCCGTTGACGAACGCAACAGGCATCCAGACGAAGAAAGGGTCGAACTGATGCAAGTCAAGAACGTTCTGTTGACCGGGGCGGGTGGAAAGATCGGCCGGGCTGTCCTGCCCGAACTCGCCAAGGCCGGCTACCAGGTGCGGGCCTTGGAATACACCGACGGGCTGAAGGTTGACCGCTTGGACAACGTGGAGGTGGTCTGCGGCGATCTCCGCGATCCGTCGCTCGCCCGGCGGCTGATCGAGGGCATGGACGTCGTGATTCACCTGGCCAACGTCAAGGAGAACAAGGAACTGTTTCTGGACGCGAATGTCAAGGGGACGTTCTATCTGCTCGACGCCTGCAAGGAGGCCGGGCATATCAAGCAGTACATCCAGGCGGGGTCCGACGCGAGGGCCGGCATCTACTACTACCCCCAGCCGATTCCCATCGACGAGAATCATCGCCATTCGGGTTATCCGGGCTACTACCCGCTCTCCAAGGTCCTGGAAGAGGTGATGTGCGAGCAGTACCAGATCATGTACGGGATGCCGATCACGATCCTGCGGTTCTCCTGGGTTCATGACGAGGACGACATCCTCGCCCACGTGACGCTCAGCGAGCCGAACCTCGGCGTGCCGGTCTGGAAGGACTGGGCGGTGACCGCGGAGCAAAAAGCCTACTTCGAGAAGGGAACGAACGCCGTCGCCTGCCTGGTCCACCCCGACGGGAGCGCCGGCAAGAGGCAGATTGTCGGCATTAAGGACGTCGTCCGGTCGATTCTCCTTGCGATCGGCAATCCGACGGCCATCGGTGAGGCGTTCAATATCTCTGGCCCGTCGCCGTTCGCGTATGATGTCCTGGCGGAATACGTGGCGAAGAAGCTCGACCTGGCGGTTGTCCGATTCGAGGTCAGCGAGTTCCGCGATTTCTGCATCGACATGAGCAAGTCGAGGGCGGTGCTTGGCTTCGATCCGGAGTACGACATCTTCCGGATCGTCGACGACGCCCTCGAATTCCGCAAGGCCGGGCGGACCCGATCCGTCTGCCCGTATCCGGGCTAGGTTTCTTACACAGAGGCAATTGGAGGATTTGGGAAACGCATCGGTCGCACGGCTCGTAGTTGCCAGCTTTCCGCAAGCGGCCGTCCGCACGGCGGTCCAGGTATTCCGGAAAGAGCCGGGCCGGCACTTGATTGCCGAGGGCTGACAGCTTCTACTTCAAGTTGAGACACGACTCTAAATCACAGGGAGACCATCATGAATCGTCCGTCGAATTCCAGTTCGGGCAGTCCGTCGCGGCGGCAGTTCTTGCAGCAGACCAGCCGGTTGGCCGCGGGGGCCGCCTTGGCGGGGCTGGCAGCGCCGCGCGTCCACGCGGGGGAGGACAACACGATCCGGCTGGCCCTGATCGGCTGCGGAGGCCGCGGCAGCGGCGCGGTCGGCAACGCGATGAATTCCCCCTTCGGCCCGGTCAAGCTGGTCGCCATGGCCGACGTCTTCGAGGACCGGCTGACCAGGTCGCACACCAGCCTTTCGAAGGCGTTTGGCGACCGCGTGGACGTCCCCAAGGATCGGCAGTTCGTCGGTTTCGACGCCTACAAGAAGGCGATCGACTGCCTGGGACCCGGCGATGTGGCGATGCTCACGAGTTTTGCCTACGTCCGGTCGCTGCAAGCCGAGTACGCGGTGAGCAAGGGCGTGAACGTGTTCATGGAGAAGTCCTTCGGGCCCGATGCGCCCGCTCTGCGGCGGTTGATTCGCGCCGGCGAGGAGGCGGACAAGAAGAACGTCAAGATCGCCGCCGGCCTGCAATGCCGTCACAGCGTCAATCGCCAGGAACTGATCAAGCGGATGCGCGACGGCCAGCTTGGCGATTTCATGCTCGCCCGGGCCTACCGGATTCACCCGGTGGGGGGGATGGGCAAGAAGCCGGAGAAGTATGGCGAGCTGGAGTGGCAGATTCGCAATTTCACCCGGTTCCCGTGGGTCTCCGGCGGGCTGTTCGCCGAGATGAACATCCACCAGATTGACGAGCTTTGCTGGCTCAAGGGGGATTGGCCGGTGATCGCCCGCGGGATCGGCGGGCGGATCGCCAACAGCCAGGACCACGGCCAGGAGTTCGATTCCTACTCGATCGAGTGGACGTTCGCCGATGGGACGAAGGCGACCGACGGCGTCCGTTGGCTGGGCGGGCACTGCTTCAGCGAATTCGCCACGTACGTGCATGGCACCAAGTGCGCTGCGCAGTTTTCCGGAAACGTCCACATCGGCGAGACGCGGATCTACAAGAGCCAGCGGATCGCCAAGGACAACATTGCCTGGGAAGCTCCCCCGGAGAAGTACAATCCCTGGGATGCGGAGTGGAACGTGCTCCTTCAGAATATCCGCGAGGACAAGCCGCAGAACGAGGCGAAGCGGGCTGCCCTGTCGAATTTCGCCGACCTGATGGGCCGCGCGGCCGTCAATTCGGGGCGCGAGATCACCTGGGAAGAGATGACGAACTCGGATTTCCAGCTCTACCCGGGCAAGATTGACGATTTGGACTACGACAGCGAGCCGCCGGTCAAGGCGGACGAGAACGGCTTCTATCCGGTTCCGGTGCCCGGCGTCTGGAACGAGACTTGAGCCCCTCTTGGCGGAAAGGACGCGGCGATGAAGATCGGCGCCAGTTACTGGATGTTCGAAGGAGGCTTGGAGGCCTCGCTGCCGGTGGCGGATGCGATTGCCCAGGCCAAAGACCTGGGCTTCGACGCCATCGAGCTGTGTATTGCCAGCTCGGGAGTCCTGACGCACGAGGCGACGCAGGCCGACTGCGAGCGGATCGTCGCCACGGCCGGGGAGTTGGGGATCGAGATCGCCGGCGTCGCCAGCGGTGAGAGTTGGGGGTGCTCGCCGACCGACGACGACCCGGCGGTGCGGGCCAAGATCGTCGCGTTCACGAAGCGGGCGCTGCAGGTGGCGAAATGGCTGGGCACGGATGCCTACCTGTTCGTGCCGGGCGCGGTCGACGTGTTCTTTCTGGAGGACAGCCCGGTGGTCCCCTACGACGTCTGCTACGAGCGCGCCCGGCACGCGGTGGAGCAACTTGTTCCGACGGCTGAAGAACTCGGCGTGAAGCTGGGGATCGAGAACGTCTGGAACAAGTTTCTCCTCAGCCCGCTGGAAATGCGGGACTTCATCGACAGCTTCGGGTCGGCGGCCGTGGGCAGCTATTTCGACGCGGGAAACGTGCTCTTGACCGGCTATCCGGAGCACTGGATCTCGATCCTTGCCCAGCGGATCGTGCGGGTTCATGTGAAGGACTTCAAGAAGTCCGTCGGAACGGCCGCCGGCTTTGTCGACATGCTCGAAGGCGACGTCGACTTCCAGGCGGTGAGAACGGCCTTGGAACGGATCGGCTACGACGGCTATGTGACGGCCGAAATGTTGCCCTACGAGCCGGGCAGGCCGGAAAAGACGGCCGCGGCGATGAAGAAGCTGTTCAAATAGAACCTGTAAACGATAGGGAGTCGCACGATGATTCGAGTCGGCATAGTCGGCTTGGGCTTCATGGGCAAGATGCATTTTCGCTGCTACAAGGCCCTCGAGGATGTCCAAGTCGTGGCGATTTGCGATACGGACAAGGCCAAGTTTTCCGACGCCGCGGGGACGGCCGGCAACATCGCCGGCGCCGAGGCCCCGCTGGATCTCACCGGGATCGGCCTGTATGACGATTTTGACCGGATGTTGGCGGAAGCCCGGCTCGACGCCCTGTCGGTCACCTTGCCGACGTACATGCACACGGACTTCACCGTCAAGGCGCTCGACGCCGGCGTCAACGTGCTCTGCGAGAAGCCGATGGCGCTGAGCGTGGAGGACGGGCAGCCGATGATCGCCGCCGCGAAGCGGAACGGCAAGCTGTTGCAGATTGGGCATTGCATCCGCTTCTGGCCCGAATACGCGGCGGTCAAGCAGATCATCGCCTCGGGCGAGTACGGCAAGCTGCTGGCGGCGACGTTTCAGCGGCTCAGCGCCACGCCCACCTGGTCCTGGCAAGGCTGGCTGATGGATCCCGGCAAGAGCGGCGCTGCGGCCCTCGATCTCCACATCCACGACTCCGACTTCGTGCACTACGCGTTCGGCATGCCCAAGGCGGTGTTCAGCCGCGCCGCCAGCGGGCCCAGCGGCGATGACGACCATATCGTCACCCAGTACCTGTACGACGACCGGTGCGCGGTCACGGCCGAAGGCGGTTGGACAATGACGCCCGGTTTCGGGTTCGAAATGAGCTTCAACATCGTGCTGGAGAAGGCGACGATCGTTTTCGACTGCAACCGCAGCCCGGCGCTGAAGGTCTGCCCTGCCGAGGGCGATGCGATCACGCCGGCGGTCGCCCCGGGCGACGGCTACTCCAACGAGATCGCGCATTTTGCCAAGGCCGTCAGCGGCCAGAGCGTGCCCGAGATCATCACCCCGGAGCAGTCGCTCGAGTCGGTGAGGCTCGTGATGGCGGAGAAGCAGTCGGCGCGATCGGGAGAAAAGGTCGCGCTGTAGCGCGGACCAGGTAGTGGGAGCGGGCGAGGGCCGCGGGCTCCGGCAATCCGGAGCGCCGCGGCCGGCGCCCGCTTACCGGTAATCGGCAACCTCCAACGGCTGGCAGTCTGGAGCATCCATGGCACGAAACACATACGGTGGAACCGATCGCGTTCGTTGGGGCGTGATTGGTCTGGGTTGGTTCGGCGAGATTCATGCCGACACGCTGGCCGGCATGCCGGGGATCGAGCTTGCGGCGCTGTGCACGCGGCGGGCGGAGCGGCTCAACGAGTTGGCCGACCGCTACGGCGCGCGGGGCCGCTACACCGACTACAAGGACCTGCTGGCAGACCCGTCGGTCGACGTGGTGAGCATCACGACGCATGTCCACGATCACCGCCAGATCGCCGTCGACGCCTTGCAGGCGGGCAAGCACGTGCTGCTGGAAAAACCGATGGCGGCGGCGGTCGAGGACTGCGAGCGGATCGTGGAAGCCGCCCGGCAGAGCGAGGCGCGGTTCATGGTGGGGCACATCTGCCGGTTCGATCCGCGGGTGGCGTTGGCCAAGCAGGCGATTGACGAGGGGCGCCTGGGGCGAATCGTCTCGATGCACGCCCGGCGGAATCTCTCCAAGGCGATCGGCGAGGCCAACCTCGACAAGATCTCGGCGTTGCTGGGCGACGGCATCCACGACGCCGATCTGATGCTCTGGTTCAGCGGCGCGGCGCCGCTGAGCGTTTACGCGCAGGAGGTCCATCCCGGCCGCTGCAAGTATGCCGACGGCGCCTGGGCGATGATCCGCTTCGACAGCGGCGCGGTGGGCGTGGTCGAGACGATCTGGCATCTGCCCAACAGCACGCCGTTCGCGATCGACGCCCGGATGGAGATCATCGGCACCGAAGGGGCCCTGTATATCGACTGCGGGCAGACGGGTCTGGAAATCCACGGGTCGGAGGGGCCGCGGACGCCCGACACGATGTATTGGCCGATCGTTTTCGGGGAACGGTTCGGCGCGCTCCGCGCGGAACTGCGGTACTTCGCCGACTGCATCGTCGAGGGCAAGCGGCCGGATCGAATCACGCCCGAGGAGTCGCGCGACGTGGTCGGCCTGATCGCGGCGGCGGCGAGGTCCTCCGAAACCGGCGAAGTTGTCCGCCTGTGAGCCGCGGAGGCGACCGCATCCCTTCCGTTCGAGAAGCCCATTTTGAGACGCGTCCAGCGGCAATTTCGTCCGTTCGCGGTCGCCGGCAACGCCAACCGCCAGCGGCTTGCATGGCAGCCGCGGACACGAGCCGGCCGCCACGGCGGGCCAGAGCGATCCGCCGTCAGCCGTCGGCGATCAGGAGTCGGCGATGGCCTGTCGGGCGCGGGGTTATCCTTCCCGCCCGGGCGATCCAACCTCTAAACCAGTTGCTTGAATCTTCCGCCTGCGATCGCCGCCGGTTGGCGACGGACCTGCCGGCGGCTTCCATGAGGATTAGTCCATGAAAATCGTCGATATGCGGGTCCGCACCGTGGCCATTCCCACCCAGGGCATGCTGCGGCACAACACCGGGGTGCACCCGGGGTACCTGATGCGGACCGTCTTGGAATTGTTTACGGACGAGGGAATCGTCGGGCTCGGCGAGGTCGGCGGCGGCGACCAGCGGGGGGCCTTGATGAAGCTCAAGCCGCGGATCGTCGGGTTGGATCCGTTCCAGCTGGAACTGATCAAGATGAAGACCCTCCGCTCGATCTACTACCTGTCGAATTCCCGCCTCTACGGCGCGATCGAGACGGCCTGCCTCGACATCCAGGGCAAGGCCTGCAACCGGCCGCTGTACGCGCTGCTGGGCGGCAAGGTCCGCGATGCCGTGCCGATGATCGCTTACCTGTTCTGGCGATACGATCGGCCGGGCGGGGGCGACGACACCCGCGCGGAGGACATGGCCGATCTCTGCGAGGAGCTCCACGACACGCTCGGGGTGGGGGCGATGAAGCTCAAGGCGGGCGTGATGGATCCGCTGGAGGAAGTCCGCGTTCTCAAGCTCTGCCGGCAGCGATTGGGCGACCGTTTCGGCCTGCGGATCGACCCGAACGGCACCTGGTCCGTGGCCACGGCCGTCCGCGTGGGCCGGGCCCTGGAGGACCTCGGGCTGGAGTATTACGAGGACCCGGCCTGGGGCCTGGAGGGGATGCGGGCGGTCCGCCGGCAGGTGCGGATTCCACTGGCCACGAACATGTATCCGAACAAGTTCGACGACCTCGGACCGGCGATCCACATGGACGCGATCGACATCGTCCTCACCGACCTGCATTACTGGGAAGGCCCCCGCGGGGTGAAAGACCTGACGGCGGTCTGCCGGACGTTCAACCTCGGCGTTGCCATGCACTCGGGCGCCGAATTCGGCGTCGAGCTGGCGGCGATGATCCACACCGCCTCGACAATCCCCCAGATGCACATGGCGGGCGACGCCCATTACCACTTTCTCGAAGACGACATCATCGCCGGCGGCAAGCTGCCCTATGTCGACGGGACGATTCGGGTTCCAGACGGCCCGGGGCTGGGCGTCGAGCTCGATGAAGAGAAGATGGTCCGCTACGAGAAGTACTTCGAGGAGCACGGCGACTACTACGCCCGATATCACGAAGACCCCCGCCGCCCCGAGTGGTATCCGAACGTGGGCGGGGCGTGATGGGGCGGTAGCGGTCAGCTGTCAGCTGTCAGCCGTCAGCCGTCAGCCGTCAGTAGCTGTAAGTGTGACCATTTGAGCGCGGGGCTGACCGTCGAGTGCAGGGTGGCATCTCGCCAAAGATCAGAGACGCCCATCTAAATCGACCTGCGTGATTCGTGGAAAAAGCGGCTGTTATTCAGATAGCCGCGTGGGCTTGCCCCGCG
>JAAYCB010000318.1 GCA_012744395.1 Pirellulaceae bacterium | reverse complement strand
TTGGATGGGTGGCCGAGTGGTCTAAGGCGGCAGTCTTGAAAACTGCTGAGGGCTTGCGTCCTCCGGGGGTTCGAATCCTCTCCCATCCGTAGGGGAAGTAATCACCCCAAGACACGCCCTGTCAACCATGCGGTTTTCGGGGCGTTTTTTCGCTTCTTGGTCCAACGTGTCCGGCTTTGTCCGACGCATCCGGGAGGACATGGAGCGGGCCGAGGCCCGCCGGCGCCAGCCGCACTATATCGAGTCGTTCTTCCTCGAAGCCTTCCAGCGCCTGGGCGGCTCGGCCCGGCAGCGGGAGCCGCGCCGCTACGAGGTGACCCACGTGCCGGCCCCGGTCCGCAACCGCGACCGGCTGATCGGCAGCGGCGAACCCGTCCCGGCCCGTTACGAGCGGATCGCCTTCGAGAAGGCTCTGGTCGCTCCCCAGGGGCAACCACTGGCCGCCTTCGTCTGCCCGGGCCATCCGCTGCTCGATTCGGTCATCGACCTGACCCTGGAGCGCCATCGCGATCTGTTGAAGCGGCGCGCCGTGTTGGTCGACGATCGCGACCCGGGCAGGCAGCCGCGCGTCCTGTTTTACCTGGAACACGCGATTCAGGACGCCAGCCTGACGCGCCAGGGCGATCGGCGCGTTGTCTCCAAGCGGATGCTCTACGTGGAGTTGGGGGCAGACGGTTCGACGCGCCACATCCACTACGCGTCCTATCTCGACTACCGGCCGTCGGCTGAGGGGAAGCCAGGCGTCGAGGCGATCCTCGCTCGCCCGGAGTGCGCTTGGATCGGCCGCGAGCTGGAGCAGAAGGCGGTCGGCCATGCGGTGGCTCGCGTGGTTCCAGAACATCTGGCTGAGGTCCGCGAGCCGCGGATGGCGCTGATCGCCAAGACCGAGGCGGTGGTCAAGGACCGGCCCATTCCAGCCGTCCCGAGATTCTCTGGGAGAAGAAACGCATCGAGCGAGAACCGGCTGCCTTTGCCAAGAAGGTGATTGCGATCTTGCAGACGAAGTACGATGCCCAGGGCAGCCGCGTATTCGGCAAGAAGATGCTCTAGGCGCACAAATTCTCTCGAAATCACACGCCCCAAGCTGTAGAGCACTACCCTTTCGGTTCTGTCAGCAAGACTCTTCCAGTTGTAAGTGCGAAGTCCGGAATACTCCGTTGTTCTGGAGTGCGTCGACCGGTGGCCACTTTTGGCCGCAAAGCGGCGATCAGTCGCCGCACTCGAAATTGTTCGCGCCTGGGAAATCGGCGATAATTCGTCCTTCGGGCGTGCGAAGATCCATGCACGGCCGGTCAAGACCTCGCTGCCGCCAGACCAGGGAGAACAGGCGATGACTCAGACTGCAAACGCCCTTGGCGCCAAGCGCGCCTTGGAGGACGCGTCCGCGCTCGGCACGAGGCGGTCGCGGGGAGGTTTTTTCGCGACGCTTGCCTGGCTGGCACTGGCTTGGCCCGCGGCTGGCGCGGAAGAGGTGCGGTTCACGATCTTCAACCCGGCACGGTTGCCGGTCGCGACCGTGGCGCGGGTCTCCTTGCCGATCCCGGCGAGCTGCCTTGCCGGTCCGCCGCCGGGAGAGGCGATTCTCGATGGCAAGGCCGTGCCGGTGCAGGCGAGGCCGCTCACACGCCACCCCGACGGCTCGATTCGGCGGGTGATGCTCAGTGTTCCGGTATCGTTGCCGCCCGGCGGCGCGATTGCGGGCATCTATCGGGCCGGCGCGCCGGCAAGGCCGACCGAGGAATCGATTCCGGCCGCGATTTCCACCGATCGCTGGAAGGTTGTCCTGTCGATGGATCGGATCGAGCTCCGCGGCGACGGCGGCGTCCGGCTGGCGAGCATCGAACGTTTCGGCCCGGAGGCAAGCGGCGGCGAACCGGCCGTACGGGTGCTCGACGGCGGCCCGGAATTCGTCTGGCTGCGGTACGATCGGACGGGCGACCCCTGGGGCGGGCAGTGGGATGTGCAGGTCTTCCGCACGGGGGAGTTGCGGCTTGTGCATCGCATTCAGGCGAAGCGCGCCGGCGACCATTGGACGCCCGATTTCGGCTGGAGGCTGACCGCGCCCGGTGGGCGCCTTGCGCCCGGCTCTCTGGGCCAAGCGCGCTTGCTGGGACGCGACCCGGACTCGCGTCTGGCGGACGACGCCAACGCGGACCTGGTTGCCGAGATCAGGCTCAGCGACGGCCGACCGATTTCGGTCGCCAATCCACTCGGATTGCGGCAGAACCGGGGGACATTCGAGGTGGCCGAGGAGTCCGCGGCGGTGATTGTGCGCTCCAATCGCAACGAGCCGGTGGCGAACCTGGAGACCGAGGGACTGATGATCCAGGAGGGCGCCTGGCGATTCAGCGAGTTGGCCGTCGCGCCGCTGGCCGGGGCCGAGCTTGCCGCCCGGCTCGACGCGCCTGTTTACGGCCACGCCGAGTGGCGGGCGTATGACGCGGTCTACCGCACCGGTCGACCGTTGGTGGTGCAGGAGACGGCGCTCCGCGACTGTGTCGAGAAGATCTGCTTCGCCCTATGCGATATGCAGATCAAGGGCGACGACCTCGGCTCGATGCCCTGGAGCTGGTCTCCGCAACAGGCCTCGCGGGATTACACCTCCGCGGTTCGCCTCAACCACGCGCTGTATGTCTGGGAGGATTGGTTTCGCGGCGGGGATCCGGCGCTGCGGGCTGTCGCCCACGACTGGTGCCGGAACTACTTCGACCTGGGCATGTATTGGGGCCCGGACGCGAGACTCTACGGCGCGTGCCGGCGCGGGAACGCCTGGCGCGACCGGCCTGGGCACGGCCCGGGGACCTTCAACCCCCGTTTCGCCACCTCGCCGATCTATGTGCACAAGGGCTGGAGCAATTTCTGGTTGATGTACGAGGAGACGGGCGACATGCGCTACCGCGACGCGGCCGAGGCGGCCGCCGAGTGGTCGATTCGGAACCAGCACGCGGGCCTCGGCTATACGCGCACCAGCGGCGTGATCGCCGACGCGGTGAAGATGTACGAATACACGGGCGAGCGGAAGCATTTGGACAACGCCGTCCGCTTGTGGAAGACCTTTCAGCCCACCCAGGGCGACGACCTGCTGTTCACGGAAAGCGGCAAGCCGGCGGTCGGGAACCACCTCTACATCGGCGACGACAAGCTGGGCTACAAAACGCCGTTTGTGAAGCCGTATATCGTCCAGTATGCCACCAACGCCCTGCCGTACCTGCTCCGCCATGCGCCGCTCGATCAGCGCCTCGGCGCCACGACGGTCGCGCTGAACGATTGGATGGCTCGCGTGCAGCAGCCCGGCGGCGGCTGGGGCTACCCGCACGCGGCCACGGCGGGCCTGACCTGGAACCTCGAGTACGTGCATGGGCTTCTGCTTGCCCACCAAATTGCGCCCAAGGCGGAGTATCTGGAGGCGGCGGCGCGCAATCTGCGCCCGATCGTCCAACTTTGCGCGATCCACGGCTGGCCGGCCTCGGGGATCAATCCGTGGGAGGCGGCCGCGGGCATTGGGCCGGAGCAGCGGCAAGAGCGCTACCGGCTGGCCTCCGACCGGGATCCCGCGCGGGACTACGAGCAGGGCCGGATCCGCTTCGGCCAGAGTCCCGACCAGGTGGTCTACTTCCAGGTCGTCCTCCGCGATTACCTGGAGCATCGCAGCGAGCAGTCGCTGCTGGAAGCCGATGCGATCATGGAGCAGATCAAGCGCCTGCCCAGCTCGTTGCCCCGAAGCGGGCGCGGCAAGTGACGAACATCCAGGCCGCCCCTGGCGCCCGGGGCAGCCTGGCCGGCGTGGACGGTTGTGACGGGGGGGCAGTCTGGGCGAAACGGGCACTCCCCTGGCGCGGTCTTGCCGCCGGCCCGTATAATGGGGTAATCCGCGCCGCGCAGTCCTTTTCCGCCGCCGCGCCGTTCTGCCGTTCGAGACCTTCAGCGTGCCCGAGACTCTCCCACCCAATCAAGCGCCCGACCTGCCGGGCGACAACTCGCTGGCGGCCGAGCGCGTTCGCTCGTTCCCGCACGCGCCGGGCGTTTACCTGATGAAAGACGGGGCGGGCCGCGTGATTTACGTTGGCAAGGCCAAGGATCTCCGCAACCGGGCGGGCAGCTATTTCTTGAAGGCGGCCGCCGAAGACCCGCGGACCGCCCGGCTCGTCCGCGAGATTCGCGACATCGATTTTCTCGAAACGGAGAGCGAGGTCGACGCGCTGTTGGTCGAGGCCCGCTTGATCAAGGACATTCAGCCGAGATTCAACAAGGAGCTGAAGGACGGCAAGAGCTTTCCCTACCTGGAGATCACCACGCGGGAGGAGTTTCCCCGGGTAGGGATCACGCGCACGCCGAAGGAGCGGGGGACGAAGCTCTACGGGCCGTTTGCCAACGTGTCGGGTTTGCGCGGCGCGCTACAGGTGCTGCAAAAGATCTTTCGTTTTCGCACCTGCTCGCTCGACATCCAGGAGGGGGACGAACGTTGGCGGTGGTTCCGCCCCTGCCTGCTGGCTTCGATCCGCCAGTGCTCGGCGCCGTGCAACCTGCGAATCACCAAGGAAGAGTACCGCAAGGACATCCGCCGTTTGCAGCGCGTGCTCGAGGGGAGCAAGAGGGCGCTGCTCGAGGAGCTGCGCGCGGAGATGTCGGCGGCGGCCGGCGCGCGGCGCTATGAAGAGGCCGGCCGGCTCCGCGACGAGATTCGCCTGCTGGAGACTCTCGACCAGCGGGGCGAGCTGGACACGCACGTCCAGCCCGAAGTCTTCCACGTCGATCCGAAACGGGGGCTTGCCGGGCTTCGCAAGGTGCTCAAACTGCCGGAGACGCCGCGAACGATCGAAGGGATCGACATCGCCCACCTCCAGGGCACGGAGACGGTGGCCAGCCTGGTGCAGTTTCTCGACGGGCTGCCGTTCAAGCCGGGCTACAAACGTTTCCGCATCCGGCTGGTGGAGGGCGTCGATGATTTCGCGAGCATCCGCGAGGTTGTCGGGCGGCGATTCAAACGCCTCCACGATGAGGAGGGGGTGTTTCCCGACATCCTGCTGATCGACGGCGGCCTGGGGCAGCTCCATGCGGCGCTGGGCGTCTTCTCCTCCCTGGAGATTCCGCCGCCGACGGTCCTTTCGTTGGCCAAGCGCGAGGAGGAGGTTTTCGTGGCCGGGAGCGACGCGCCGATCCGCCTCAGCCGGCATTCCTTCGCCCTGCGATTGCTGCAATACGTTCGCGACGAGGCCCACCGGTTCGCGCAGCACTACCATCATATCCTGCGGCGCAAGTCGACACTCGGGGAGTGAACGGGCCGGAAGCGGGCCGGGCGGGGAAATCCGCGGTCAAGCGGCGCGGTGCCGCGGGTGGAGGCGGCTGACCGCATCCGGCCAGCGCCGCAGCGCGATCGCGGCCATCGTGCCGCCGAAGGCGATCGAGACCTTGACGGCGTGTTCGACCTGGGCCGGCCGGCCGACCAGGGGAATGCAGTCGAGGTCGCACTGGGGGTCGGGGTCCGTGAGGTTCACCGTCGGCGGGGCGAATCCATCGCGGAGCGCGAGGGTCGTCACTGCCAATTCCACGCTGCCGGCGGCGGTGACGAGGTGGCCGAGCATCGATTTGGTGGAGCTGACGAGCGTCGATTCGGCGGCCGTGCCGAGCGCTCGGCGTATGCCGCGCGTCTCGGCCACGTCGTTCGCCAGGGTGCCGGTCCCGTGGGCGTTGATGTAGCCGATGTCTCGAGGCGCCAGACCGCCCTGATCCAGCGTGGCCTTGAGCAGATAGGTCAGCGAGGGGCTGTCGGCGTCGATCCCGGTCACATGGTAGGCGTCGGCGACCATCCGCCCGGCGACCACCTCGGCATAGATCGACGCACCGCGGCGCCGTGCGTGGCTGAGCCTTTCGAGAATGAACATCGCGGCCCCCTCGCCCATCACGAACCCGTTTCGCGATCGGTCGAAGGGGCGTGCTGCCTGGGACGGGTCCTCGTGCTCGGCGAGCACCCGCATCCTGCTGAACCCGGCGGCAAACAGGGGATGGATGCCTTCGGCACTGCCGGCCAGGGCGATTTCGCATTGCCCGTCGCGAATCGAGCGGATCGCCGAGAGGATGTCGACCATGCCGCTGGCGCACGCGGCTGAATGGCAGAGCCGCGGGCCATAGAGGGCGAACCGGTTGGCGACGATCGAGCAGCCGCTGTTGGGCAGGCACTGCGAGATCCATGGAACGGCCTGGGAATCGGCGGAGCGGGCCGCTGCTTGCGGCCCAAGTGCGCCCGAGATGTCGCCCATGTGCCCACTTATCGCGCAGCCGAAACGGTCGAAATCAATCCCCGATCGGTACACGCCGGCATCGTCGAGCGCTTCGCCCGCCGCGCGGAGTGCCAGCGAGATGATCTTCAGCTGCCCCGGCTGCTCCGGCTCGATTTCGATCGGCGCGGCGATCGTCAGGCAGTCGGGCATGCGATCGGCCGGCGTCAGCCGCCGGACACCGCTGACTCCCTCGCGGACCGCGCGCCAGACCGACTCGCGGTCGTTCCCCACCGAGGCGATCATGCCGATGCCGGTGATCACAATCGCGTCCGTGGGATCGGCGGTTGAGGCGCGTCGTTCGTCCATGAAAGAGTGCCGGAAGGATGTCTACACCCAAGGGCGCCGCGGCGAAAACATTCGTGGCGGGCCGGGTAAGGCGGGACTCTACCAGTCTACCGCAGGCAAGTCCAGAGAAAATGGAGAAGAACCCCAGCGTCGGCGGCAGGCGTGGACCCCCGAGATCTGCCGCGATCGGAGGCTGCTGGCTGGCGAGTGAAGTTGGGCAAGCTCTGGTTCGGCGCCAACGGACCCTCGTGCCCAAAACGGGCGCCTGGCAGCGAGATGATCCGCTGGAGCTTGGCAGCGAGGGCGGCGCAAGCTTATTCCGGCGGGGCGGGGGATTGCCCCATCGTGACGTAGGCCATGCGGAGCCTGTGAAGGGTGTCTTCGAGCGCCGCGGACTCCTGCTCGGTGCGGTTGCCGTTCGTCTTCTCCTCCAGCATTGCGAGCATGTCGATCAGGTGCTTCGCCTGGTTGGGCAGCCGCTCGAGCCTGTTGGCCACGGGGCTTGGGAGCAGCCCCAGGGCGACCATCGCCCGGGCCGCAAGCGACGCAATGAGGACTTCGAGCGAGGCGGGCGGAAGGGGTACTTCCGCGGGCGCGGCCGCTTCCTCGGACGATTGTGCTTGTCCGGACTTCTGGGCTTTCAGCGCCGCCTCCTTCTCGGCCTCGACTTGCGACTTCCAATCCTCGTCGACAATGATCTTCTTCTCTTCGGGTGAATTGCTCATGTTGTCTCCTCCGCTTGAGCTATCCGTTCAGGCCGTTGGGAATGCCGCCTGACCGCCGCGCCGATGAATCCGTGGAACAGGGGATGGGATCGGGTGGGCTGCGACTTGAACTCCGGGTGGAACTGGACGGCGACAAACCAGGGATGGTCGGGGATTTCGATGATCTCGACCAGGCCGCCGTCGGGGCTTGTTCCGGTGACGTTCATCCCCTGGGCGGCGAATTGTTCGCGATAGAAATTGTTGAACTCGTAGCGGTGCCGGTGCCGCTCCCGGATCGAATCCGCCCCGTAACACGCCATGGACCTGCTCGCCGCGTCGAGCCGCGTCGTCTGGGCGCCTAAGCGCATCGTGCCCCCCTTGTCGGTAATCGCTCTCTGCTCGTTGAGCAGGCAGATCACGGGGTGGGGGGTGTCCTTGTTGAACTCGGTCGAGTTGGCGCCCTCGAGGCGGAGAACGTTCCGCGCGAACTCAACCACCGCGCACTGCATTCCCAGGCAAATCCCCAGGAAGGGGAGGCCGCGCTGGCGGGCGAATCGGATCGCGTCGACCTTGCCCTCGATTCCCCGCTCGCCGAAGCCGCCCGGCACGAGAATCCCGTCGACTCCGGCGAGCAGCCGATCGGCGCCTTCGCGCTGGACGGCCTGGCTGTGGATCCGCTGCACGCGGACCTGGGCCCTGTTGGAGATGCCCGCATGGTCGAGCGCTTCATAGATCGACTTGTAGGCGTCGCGGTGCTCGGCGTATTTGCCCACAACGGCGATGCTGATCTCGTGCTCCGGGTTGCGCAGACGGTGGACGAGGTCGCGCCATGCGCTGAGGTCGGGCTCGCCGGTCTTCAGGCCGAGCCGCTTGACGATCAGCGCGTCGAGCCCATGGTCGACAAGGCTCAGGGGCACCTCGTAGATCGAGAAATCCTTGTCCTTCTCTTCGATCACCGCTTCAACCGGCACGTTGCAGAACAGGGCGATCTTGGCGCACTCATCCTTGCCGAGGGAGCGTTCCGTTCGGCAGATGAGGATGTCCGGCTGGATGCCGATCTGGCGAAGCTGGCCCACCGAGTGCTGCGTGGGCTTGGTCTTCAGCTCGTCGGCCGCCTTGAGGTAGGGGATCAACGTCAGGTGAATATAAAGGCAGTTCTCCGCGCCCACGTCGCGGGAGAACTGGCGGATTGCCTCCAGAAACGGCTGGCTCTCGATATCGCCGACCGTGCCGCCGATCTCGGTGATCACCACGTCGACCTCCGCGCCGGCCAGCTTGCTGATGCAGGCTTTGATCTCGTCGGTGATATGGGGGATGACCTGAACCGTCTGGCCCAGATAGACGCCCTTCCGCTCCTTGTTGATCACCGACTGGTAGATCTGGCCGGTCGTGTAGTTGCTGTCGCGGCTCAAGGGGCTGCTCGTGAACCGCTCGTAGTGTCCCAGGTCGAGGTCCGTCTCGCTGCCGTCGTCGAGCACGTAGACCTCGCCGTGCTGGTAGGGGCTCATCGTGCCCGGGTCGACGTTGATGTA
>JAAYCB010000317.1 GCA_012744395.1 Pirellulaceae bacterium | reverse complement strand
GCCAGTCCGCCCGCCGCGCAAGGGCGGCCGGCGACATTCGACCAACTGCTCGAGGCCAGCCTGGTGAGTTCCGTGACCTGGGCGCCGGAGGTGACCGCGCTTCAGTTCCGTTATTTCGATGGCTCGGCCTGGCAGGGCTCGTGGGACAGCCTGGCCAAGCGCGGGCTGCCGGTGGCCGTCGAGGTCACGATGGCGATCAGCTCGCTGGAAGGGGCCGCGGCGATCCGTTCCGCGGCGGCAGCCGTTGCCGAACAATCCGTCGCGGGCCGGCCGCTCGGCGGAGCGACGGCCGCCGGCCCGAAGGGCAAGACGCCACAGCCCCGGGTCCACCGGGTCGTGGTCCGCTTGCCCAATTCGCCCCATTACAAGCCGCCCCAGGAGATCCGCCGCAGGGCGGCGCCGACGATCGCGACCCCCGCCCCGTTGGCAAAAGGGATTCTCACGCCCTCGCGACCGCAGCAGCCAGCCGAGCGGGTCGCTCCCGACCAGTGGATACGAAACGAATGACGACCCGCCGAGCCGAATCCCGCAGGCCCTTGCCGCGCCGCCGCTGCCCGCCAACGCCGCGGCGCGGAATGGTGCTGTTTGTTGTCGTGATCTTCGTGGCGATGGTCAGCCTTGCGGGGCTGAGCTACGTGGCCGTGATGTCGATGGAACACAAGGCCGCCAGGCTCCGCGGCGACGAATTGCAGGTCGAGATGGCCGTTGGCTCGGGGATCGAGGCGATCCGGGCGTATTTGGCGCGGCCGCCCGGAGACGCTCGGGCGGCCGCGGATCGCGGCGATCCGCAGCGGCGCTTTCGGGGAGTCGTCGTGGCGGACGATGCAGCCGGCGGGCGCCGCACCCGTTTCAGTGTCGTGTCACCACGGGTCGAAGCCGAAAGGACGGGGGGGCTCCGCTTCGGCTTGTCGAATGAGTCGGCCCGGCTGAATCTGGGCACACTCATCGAGTGGGATCGGCTCCACCCGGGTTCGGCCCGGGATGCCCTGATGAAACTGCCCGAAATGTCCCAGTCGATTGCCGATGCGATTCTCGACTGGATCGACCCTGACTCCGATCCGCGCGGCTCGGGCGCCGAGGCCTCCTATTACTCGGGGCTGGGGCTCCCCTACGGCCCGCGCAACGCCGAACCGACTTCGCTGGAAGAGTTGCTGCTGGTGCGCGACGTGACGCGGCGGCAGCTGTTCGGCGCCGACGAAAACTTCAATTACCGGATCGACGCCGGGGAGCAGGCCGCCGCCGGGACGCGGAGCCTGTCGCCCGCCGGCGCGATGTCGTCCCCCTGGGCGATGCTCCTGACCGTGTTCAGCGCCGAGAAGAACGCCCGGCCGGACGGCAAGCCGAAAATCGATCTGAACGAGCGCGATCTCCGCTCGTTGCAGGGCAAGCTGGTGGAGGTGATCGATTCCGACCTGGCGACGTTCCTCATCCTCTGCCGGCAGTATCGCCAGGTCCGGATCGACGGCACGGCAGGCGGGGGCGTGCCGATTCGCACAATCCAGCTCGACCTGGCCGCGCCCGCCCGCTACCAGTTCACTTCCCCGCTCGACTTGTTGGGGATCGCCGTCGAGGTTCCGGCCAACGGCGAGCAGGCCGCCCCGCGGATGGTCCACAGTCCACTGGCCGCCAGCGGGCGGGCGCTCCGCGAGACCCTGCCGACCCTGCTGGACTACGTGACCGTCGGATCGGGGGGCGTGATCCGCGGCCGCGTCAACCTGGACGAAGCGCCGCGGGCGGTGCTGCTGGCCGTGCCGGGAATGACGGAGGGCCTGGCGCAGCGGATCGAGGCACAGCGGCGGGCGATGGCGCGGAGCACGGATGCCGCACGGCGGCACCCAACCTGGCTCCTGGCCGAGGGGCTGGTCGACCTGGCGCAGATGAAAGCCCTGTTCCCCTTCGTGACCTGCGGGGGCGACGTCTACCGCGCCCAGGTCGTGGGATTCTTCGACGATTATGGGCCGGTCGCGCGGGCCGAGGTGGTCATCGACGCTACCTCCGATCCGCCCCGCCAAGTATACTATAAGGACCTGAGGCTGCTTGGCCGCGGCTTCTCGATCGACGAGCTTCGCGGCACGACGGCCGGCGTGGCGGCGCCGTTGGAGGCGCCCAAAGCGTTGGAGACGCCCGAGTGGCCGCTCGGCTGACCGCAGATATGAATCGGAGACGCTTCCGGTGGGCAAAATCCTGGCTCTCGATTGGGATCGGCGCCAACTGCGCTACGTGGTGGCCGTGATCGGCCGCAAGACCGTCAAGGTGCTTGCCGCCGCCGAGGTCACCATGTCGACCGTCCAGGAGGCGGACGGCGAGGAGTGCCCGGATCCTGCGGCCACGCTCAAATCGGGGCTCGGCCGGTCGGCGGCCCGGCTGCCGGCGTTGGTCGGGGTCGACCGGGCCAGCGTCGAGACGCTGCCCTTGACGCTCCCGCCCGCAACCGACGCCGAGCTGCCCGAACTGGTCCTCAACCAGGCAATCCGCGAGTCGGCCTCGATCACCGAGGATACGGCGCTCGACTTTCTGCCGCTTGGGGGCTCGGCCGGCGAGCCGCGCGAGGTGCTGGCGGCGGCCCTTGCCGCCGACGCGTTGGCCCGCATCAAGCGCGTCTGCTCCCAGGCCGGCATCAAGCCGGCGCGGATGCTGCTGCGGCCCTACGCCTCGGCGTCGCTGTTCCTGAGGAGCCGGCACGCTGAGACGGGCAAACCGTGCCTGCTGGTCAACCTGGTCGGCGACGAGGTCGATCTGACGGTCGTCGCCGAAGGCAAGATTGTCTTCACCCGGACCGCGCGGATCCCGCACGGCGACGCCCCGGCGGAGACGGATCGCCGCGTGCTGGCGGAGATCGGCCGGACGTTGATGGTCGCCATGCAGCAGCGGATGGGCGACCAGTCGGTCAGCGAAATCCTCGTGTTCGGTTCGCCGGGCGACCACCAGGGATTGATCGAAGCGATCCGCGCGCAGTTCGAGCTCGCCGCCGCCGAGTTCGATCCGTTCGAGGCGGTGGAGATTCGCCGCGAGGGGATCCCCGAACATGCGGGCTCCTTCGCTCCGCTGCTGGGGATGCTGCTCGACGAAGCGGACGGGGCGAAGCACGCGATCGATTTCCTCCACCCCCGCCGAGCGCCCAAGCCGCCCAACCGCCGCCGCCTGCTGGCGGTGATCGCCGGGCTGCTGGTCATCGGCGGCCTGTTCGCCTGGTATCATCAGTCCCAGGAGCTGAAGAAGCTCGACGGGGCGATTGCCGCGCTTGCCAAGACGCGCGACGAGCGGAAAGCGCAGGCTACGCGGGCGTATGCCCAGGCCCAGGTGGTCAACAGCCTCCGCGCCTGGCACAACACGGAGATGAACTGGCTCGACGAGCTCCGCGACCTGTCCGTCCGCTTCCCCTCCGGCGCCGACATGGTCGTCTTGCAGATGGCGTTCTCGCCGGGGCGTGCGGGAGGGGCCACAATCACCTTCAGCGGCCTGGCCCGCGATCCGAAGATCGTTGTCCGGATGGAGTCGAACATTCGCGACCGCTATCACGACATCCGCAGCAAGCGGGTCCAGGAACGCGGCCCGCAGGGCAGCCTCGCCTGGTCATTCGAGACCTCCCTGTCGGTCGCGCCCCGGCCGAAGGCGAGTTACGTGGCGCATCGGAAACCCGAGGGTTCCGCGCCGGCCCAAGCGGCGATCGCCTCGTCGGGCGAGGCGGCCGGCTCCGCGCCCCGGCAGCAGGGAGGCCAGCCATGAAGCCCACCCGCCGAAAGCAGCTGCTGCTGGCCGGCCTCGGCCTGATCCTCGTCTTCTATGGCGGCGATTGGATTCTCACGGATTGGATCGACAAGCCGAAGAAGCAGCGGCTGGTGCAGCGCAACGCGCTCCAGGCGGAAATCAAGAAGTACGACCAGTTCACTGCCCGGGCGGGCCAAGACAGCGCCTGGCTGCGCTACTGGAACTCCCAGTCGCTCCCCTCCAATAGCGAGATCGCCCGCTCGCTCTACCAGGCCTGGCTGCTCGAAGTGGCCGATTACGCCAAGCTGGCCCGCCGCACCGTCAACTCGACCGAGCCGGTCCGCCGCGGGGCCTATTTTTCCATGAACTTCACGCTCCAAGGGAGCGGCAGCCTGAAGCAGTTGACCGAGTTTCTTTACGAGTTCTACAACGCCGGACACCTGCACAAGATCACCTCGATCAGCCTCGCGCCGGTCGGGCAGTCGGGCACCTTCAACCTGTCGCTCGTCATTGAAGCCCTGATCCTGCCCGGCGCGGATCGCCGTGACCGGCTCAGCGCCGGCCGCGCCTACCGGCTCGCCTCGGCCTCCCTGGCGGATTACGACATCGTCGCCGAGCGGAACATCTTCGCGGTCGGGGGCGGAGGCGGAGCCGATCCGACCAACCACACATTCCTGACCGCGGTGAACTACGTCAACGGCGAGCCCCAAGCCTGGTTCACCCAAAAGACCGACGGTTCGGTGATGAAGCTGCAAAGCGGCGACACGCTCG
>JAAYCB010000316.1 GCA_012744395.1 Pirellulaceae bacterium | reverse complement strand
TCGGCCGGCGGATCTGCGTGCCCCCCAAGTCGCTGCTCCGATCGACCTGCCCGATTCGCGTACCGGAGACCCTCGCCGCGGACGCCGGTCACGCGGAGCTCGTGACGGCCGAGATCGACGAGGGCCAAGGGCGGGAGCGGATGCGGCGCCCGGCGGCGCAGGCAATCCTCAATTCGCACCCGATCCTCCTCGATCGCGAGACGCCGGCGGTGGGGATGCTGGGCGACTTCGACAGCGGCGATCGTTGCGGAGACGGCGGGGCTCACTTCGCTGGTCCCGAGAGGACTTTTTCGGCCCCCGACGATCTGGCCTACGAACTGGTGCTGGCGGCCAAACGGGCGCGGGGGCTGTCCCGCCGCCTGAGTGTGTTTGACGCCGGGGAGCCGCCCGCCGATCCGGCGGGCCTGGAGGTGCTCGACGTCCTGGTCTTGAGCACGAATCGACTGGCGTCGAATCCGGGCGGCGCCGCCGTGGTTCGCGATTGGGTGCTGGCCGGCGGGCATCTCTGGATCATGTTGGACGACGTCGAGGAGGAGACGGTCTCCGTCGTCCTGGGCGACGCCTTCGCGTCGACCGTCGTCGACCGGGTGGGGCTCACGCGCGTGCAGATCGAAAACGCCCGGCCCGATTGGCAGCGCAAAGAGACGCAGGCGGTGGAGTTCGAGGAGCCGGTTGGGTTCGTCCGGGTGATCCCTTGCGGCGCGGTGGTCACCGACGCGGTCGATGGTTGGCCGGCCGCCTTCCACCAGTCGCTGGGGGCGGGGCGGGTGTTTTTCACGACGCTCGGGCCGGCCGCCTGGATGCGGCCCACCGCGGCGAACGATCCAGAGCCGAAGACAAACGGGGACGAGACACAATTCGTTGCCCGGGATGCGCTGCTGCCGTTCGCCGACGAGTGCCTTGGCCGGGAACCGGTCTGGAGCGTTCCGCCCGCGGCAATCGAGCCCTTCTTGACAAAACAGATCGGCTATCGGATTCTCGGCCGCGGCGCCGTCGCCGGGGTGCTGGCGGCCTTCTGCGCGGCTCTGCTGGTTGCCGGCCTGGGCCTCTCCCGCGCCGGGCGATTGGAGTGGCTTCTGTGGTTGTCGCCCCTTGCGGCGGCGGCCACGAGCCTTGTCTTCCTCGGCGTCGCCGCCAGCGCGAAACGCTCCGTTCCACCGGCGGTCGCAACGCTGCAAATGGTCGTTCTCGAACCAGGCATGGCCACCGGGCACGTCTCCGGATTGGCCGCCATCTACAACCCGGATGCCTGCGATTCCTCGATGGGCGCCCGGCGAGGCGGCAGGTTCTTTCCCGACATGACGGGGATGAGCGGCCGCCGCCGCCGCATGGTCTGGACCGACGAAGGCGCCTGGCACTGGGAGAATCTGAGCCTGCCGCCGGGCGTCCGGACAGCGCTGCTGACGCTCCCGCTGCCGCTCGAAAAGACCGTTGACTGCCGCGCCCGGTTCGGCCCGACAGGCCTGGAAGGAACGCTCGGGCCGTTACCGTTTACGAGCCTCTCCGACGCGGTGATTTCCGTTCCCAACCAGCCGGCTGCCGCCGTCAGGATCCGCGGCGACGGCACCTTCCGTTCGGGATCGGGCGATGTCTTCGCCCCGGGTGAATTCCTGTCCACGGCCTGGTTGAGTGATCTCCAGCAGGGGCGAGAGTCGCTCTACGAGGAATTGTTTCGCGCTCGCCCAACCCCCTCGCGCCCCCTCCTCTATGCATGGGCCGACGCGGTTGACTCGGGCTTCCTGTTCCCGCAGCGCGACCAGTTCGGCTCGGCGCTGATCTCCGTTGCCGTGCGGATGGAAAGGCCGTTGCCGGGCGCGCAGATCCTCGTGCCGGCTTCGTTCATGCCGTACCGTTCCGTGACGGGTCCCGACGGCCGCAATCCGTCGGCGTACAACAACGCCCGCCACGAGTGGGTGGAGAAGAAAACGCCGCATACCGAATGGCTCCGGTTCCAGCTGCCCGCGGCGGCCTTGCCTCTCCAAGTCGAACAGGCCACGCTCCGTTTCGAGGTCCGAGCCCCGTCCCGCTCGTTCGAGGTCATGGGCTACGCCGGGGGGCGGCTTGCCGCCGTGACCCGGCTCTCGCACCCGATCGGCGCTTACCAGTCGGTGATCGATCGGCCGCAGATGCTGCGGCTCGACGCGGAGGGGGGCTGGTTGATGGCAATCCGCGTCGGCGACGACCAGTCGGCCGCCCGGGGCATCATGTCCCAAGCGACCTGGACGATCGATTCGCTCCAGTTGGAAATTCTGGGAAAGGTCCCCGGAGAGTGAACATGAACGATTCGTCACCCGTCGTGGCGCTCCGCGAGCTGACGAAGGTCTACGGGCGTTTGACAGCGCTCGATCGGCTGTCGCTCGCGCTCGATCGCGGCCGGATTCTCGGGTTGATCGGCCCGAACGGCGCGGGCAAGACGACAGCCATCAAGATTCTTGTCGGCCTGGCCCGGCCGAGCGGCGGCTCGGCGACGATCGCCGGGTGCGACTGCCTGCGGCGGCCGAAGCAGCTCAAGCGGCTCGTCGGCTACATGCCGGACACGTTCGGCTCGTACGACAACATGCGCGTTTGGGAATATCTCGACTTCTTCGGCGCCGCCTTCGGGATTCGCCGGGCGGCGCGGAAGCGGCGGATCGACGAAGTCATGGCGATCACCGGCTCGGCCTCGATGCGGGACCGCTACGTGGAGAGCCTCAGCCACGGCATGAAGCAGCGGGTCGGCATCGCCCGCACCCTGCTCCACGATCCGAGCGTGTTGATTCTCGACGAGCCGGCGAACGGCCTCGATCCGGAGGCCCGAATCGAAATGCGACAAATCCTCCTCCGGCTCGCCGAACTGGGCAAGACCCTGATCGTCAGCAGCCACATCCTTGCGGAGTTGTCGCGCGTCTGCGACTTGATTGCGATTCTCAACCGCGGCCGGCTCGAGGCGTTCGGCACGCTTGCCGAGATCATGAAGAACGTTTCGCAGCAGCGGACGATGGAAGTCCAACTGGTCGGCCGCGAGCATCTCGCCACGGCGGCGGAGATTGTCCGCGGCTATCTCGAATCGGATGCCGAGGTCGTCCCGTCGCCCGCCGAAGCAACGGTGCGGTTTCGGACCGGCAAGGCGGACAGGGAACTGGTGGGGTTGCTGGCGCGGCTGGCCATGTCTCATGTTGACCTGACCCAGTTCCGCGAGATTCCGACCGATCTGGAGGACGCCTTCCTCTCCGTGACGAACAGCTTGCGGGACCAGCAGACTCCAACGGGGGTGGCGTCTTGAGACACCGAGGGGCCTCGCCGGGGAATCGCCGCGGAAGGCAGCTGATGGGCTATGCGATTGTCGAGCGCGAACTGCTTGGGACGATGCGAACCGGCCGGGCCTTTGCCCTCCAGGTCGCAACCTCGATCGCCTTTGCGGTGTTGATCGTCAGCCGCTGGCCGGGCAACGCGACCGTCGAGCTCTCCGGCGCCCAGGCGCGGGAGGTCTTCCGGCTCTTCGCCTACGGTTTGCTGGCGATCCTCCTGCTCCTCGTGCCCGCCTTTCCCGCCACGTCGATCGTGAACGAAAGGAAACGCGGAACGCTGGCGCTGCTGCTGACTTCGCCGCTGCCTGCCTGGTCGGTTTACGCGGGCAAGGCCCTGGGCACGCTCCTGTTCGCATCCTTGTTGCTGGCCCTGAGCGTCCCCGCCGCGACCGCCGCCTATGCCATGGGGGGCATTTCATTTACCGCGGAGGTTCTTCCGCTGTATGCGATCCTCGGCGCGGTGCTCGTGCAATACACGGCGCTGGCCATGCTGGCCAGCAGCTGCGCCAATTCGACGGACGCAGCGCTGAGAAGCGCGTACGGGCTGGTGCTGCTGTTGGCTCTCGTCTCCTTGGGGCCGCACTATTTCCTCCAGGGCAAGCCCGGCGTGCTGCCGCAGATCGCGGAATGGCTGCGCTGCGTCTCCCCGGTGCCCGCGGTGATGGAGCTGGCCGGGCACGGAGACGTGGGGGCGTTTGGGCTCGGCGCGGCGGCGGGCACACCCGGCCGGTTCCTGATCTTCGCAGGCGTTTCGATCGCGGCCTGCGCTGTCTTGACGATCGCCCGGCTCAACGCGTTTCTGCTCGACCGGCCGCGCCCCCAAGGGATCGTCACCGACGACCGATCCGCGGCCGAGCGGTGGTTTCGCCGGTGCGTGTTCCTCGTCGATCCGCAGCGGCGCAAGCGGGGGATTGGCCCGTTGGCCAACCCGGTGATGGTCAAGGAGTTTCGCACGCGGCGGTTCGGGCGATTCCACTGGCTGCTCCGCCTGGTGGCTGTTTCGGCGATCGTTTCGCTGCTCCTGACGTATGCCGCAACGAGCGGGACGATCGACTGGGGAGTCGAGACGATCGGCGGGATGATGGTCGTCCTCCAGGTTGCCCTGATCATCGTTCTGACTCCCAGCCTGGGCGCGAGCCTGATCAGCGCGGAACGGGAGAGCGGGGGCTGGGAACTGCTGCGGATGACCCCCCTGACGGCCGCCTCGATTCTTTCGGGCAAGCTGGCCAGCGTCCTCTCGACGCTCCTGCTGCTGATGTTGGCGACGCTGCCCGGCTACCTGGTGATGATCTGGATCCACCCGCCGCTGCGGTGGCAGGTCTGGCAAGCCCTGATCTGCCTGGGGTGGATGGCCCTGCTGGCGATGCTCCTGTCGGCCGCGGTCGGCAGCCTCTGCCGGCGAACCGCGGTGGCAACGGTGGTCTCGTACGGCCTGCTGGGCGCGGGGTGCCTCGGCACGATGCTCTTCTGGCTCGGCCGCGGCACGTCGTTCAGCCATTCCACGGTCCAGTCCGTGCTCACGGTCAACCCGATGGCCGCCGCGCTGACGATCATCGCAGCGCCGGGGTTTACAGCCTACACGCTCGCACCGGCCAACTGGTGGTGGATGGGCGGCCTCTGTCTGGCCTGCTCCGCCGTTCTCCTGGTGCAGACGTGGCGGCTCACCCGGCCGCAATGATCGCGGCAAACCCGACACCCAACGTTGACCCCCCCGAACGGAAAACCATGACGCCAGTTCGCCGCCCAGAGACAACCGTGTCCGCAGTCCGCCGCGGGCGGCGGATGGCACGCCCGCGACGCTTGTTCTTCGCCGCCTGGGCGGCCCTCCTGATCGTTGCCGGGTATCCGCTGCGTACCGCGGCGATCGAGACCGAGTGGGTGATGTACCGGGATCCGATCCTCAGCAGGGCGCCGATCGAGACCCGCTTTCCACCGAACCTGGTCGACTGCTGGCTGGAAGCCCTGGCGATGCCGGGGCGAGAAATGAAACGCGGCGCGGCGGCGGCGATTGCCCGGGCGCACCGCCGGGGCCTTGCCGGCCTGGACGCGGCGGTTGCCCCGCTCATGGAAGTGCTGGGCAATCCGCAGGAGGACCGCATCGTCCGGCTGACCGCCGCCCGGGCGCTGGTCGCGCTCGACGCCCGCCGCGCAGCGCGGCTGCTGTTTCAGTCCGCTGGACCGGCCGATCTCGAGATGGCGGAGGTGGCCGAGCCGGCGCTTGCCCGCTGGGCCTATGCCCCGATGCGGGAGCGATGGCTGGAACGGCTCGAGGGGGCGGTCGGCCTCAGCCGCCTGCACGTGCTGGCGATCCGCGGCCTGGCCGCGCTCGACGCCAAGGAATCAACGCCGCGGCTTCTCCAGCTTGCCGAAGACCGCTCTGCTCCGGTCAGCGTGCGCCTCGAGGCCGCCGGTGGATTGGGCAAATTGCAGGACAGCGGCCTGGCCGCCGCCGCCCGGAAGCTGGCCGGCGACAAATCGGCCCGCGCCGTGGCCGATCGCCTGGTTGCCGCCCGGATGCTGGCCGGCCATCGCCAGCCGGAGGCCGAGAGGCTGCTGGTCGAATTGGCTGTGGACAGGCAGCCTGCGGTGCGGGCAATCGCCCTGGAGACGCTGCTGGCGATCGACCCGAGCCTGATATTTCCGATCCTCCAAGACACCCTTGCCTGCGGCGACGCCAACGTCCGCCTATTGGGCGCTGAAGCGATTGCCGCCCGGCCCTCGCCGGAGACGCTTGCCCGCTTGGGGCCGATGCTCGACGACCGCCACCCCGACGTCAGGCGTTATGCGTGCGAGAGTCTCCTCGCCCTGGCCGACGATGCTTCGCTCCGCGCGACGGTGCTCGCCGAGGGACGGCGGATGCTGCATGCGGACGGGTGGAGAGGCCAGGAGCAGGCCGCGGTGCTGCTGGTCGCGCTGGGGGACAAGACGATCACCGACCGGCTGCTGGCGCTGTTGGATGCGCCGCGGCCGGAGGCCCACGTGGCTGCGGCCTGGGGCCTGTGCCAACTCGCCGTCCCCTCGACAGCCGCGCCGATTTCCAGCATCCTGGAGAGGAAGACCGAGCGCTGCCTGGCCGGCGAGCCGGTGCAGGAGCGCGTCGACGAGCAACTGGCTCTGCTGGCACAGGCGATCGGCCGAATGCGATACGCTCCGGCCGACGTGGTGCTCCGGAAGTACATCCCCAAGGGCAGCCGCCTGGGCGAGACGAGCCGCGCTGCCGCCCTCTGGGCGCTCGGGCATCTCCACGTCGGCCAACCGGACGAAGGGCTGGCCGTCGCGCTTGGCCAGCGGCTTCTCGACCTGTCTGCGGAAGAGCCGGAGGCGGAACAGGTCGGCCGCATGGCCGCGGTGTCGCTCGGCCGGATGAAAGCCGCGGAGATGCTGCCCACGTTGCGGTCCGTTTACAAAAGCCTGACGCTGGACTGCGGAGCCGGCCATGCCTGCGCCTGGGCAATCTGGCAGTTGACCGGCGAG
Source organism: Pirellulaceae bacterium (assembly GCA_012744395.1). Lineage (GTDB taxonomy): Bacteria > Planctomycetota > Planctomycetia > Pirellulales > Thermoguttaceae > JAAYCB01. The sequence goes on along the minus strand of JAAYCB010000316.1, from coordinate 8,102 downwards.
GAGATTCCACCGCTCGCGCCACGCATCGTCGTGGAAAACGGCTGGTTCCTGGTGCCGATCACGGAATCGGCAGACGAGGCGGCCGGTGGCGCGGGACAAGCAGGCAAGCCGCCAGAATGAGGGGCCCGGCAGGATCGCAGCAGCGCAGGTTGCGGGCGAAGCGCCGGCTCTCCCAGGGACACAAACCGGAACATCCTCCTGCTGATGACTGACAGCTGACTGCTGATCTCCGATGGCTTTTCGATTGTCAAGCGATCCGTTGAGTGTCCCTCCCGCCGCCTTGCGGATCGGCGCGGTGGTGGTGGACCCGCCGCTGCTGCAAGCGCCGATGGCGAAATTCACGAACTATGCCTTCCGCCAGGTTCTCCGCCGATTTGGAGGCGTGGGGCTGACCGCCACGGAAATGGTCAGCGCGCGGAGTTTTCTGGCGATCGGCGCGCGACGGGATACGTTTCCCGAGCGGCTTTGGGGGGTGCTCGATGAGCCGAGGCCGCTGGCGGTCCAGATCTGGGACAACGATCCGGCGGCGCTGGCCGAAGTGGGGCATCGCCTGGCGAAGGAATTCCGGGCCAGCGTGGTCGACATCAACTTTGGCTGCCCGGTGCGGCGCGTGTCGTGCAACGCCGAGAGCGGCTCCTACCTGCTCCGCTATCCCGATCGTGTGGGTGAGATCGTGCGGCGGGTGGTCGCCGCCTGCGACCCGACGCCGGTGACGGCGAAAATCCGCCTCGGGCCGTCGGAGTCGCGGATCACGGCGGGCGAGGTGGCCGAAGCGGTGGAGGCGGCCGGCGGAGCGGCCCTTACCGTTCACGGCCGAACCGCGCGGCAGATGTTCCGCGGCCAGGCCGACTGGGATCAAATCGCCCGCGTCAAGGAGCACCTGCGAAGAATCCCCCTTGTGGGCAACGGCGACTTGCGTTCCGCCGCCGCAGTCGTCGAGGCGTTTCGTCGCTGGCCCGTCGACGGCGTGATGATCGGTCGGGCGATGCTGGGCCGGCCTTGGCTGTTCGCGCAGGCGGCCGCGGCTCTGCGTGGCCTCCCCGTCCCGGCGGGCCCGACAATCGAAGCGCAAAAACAGCTCCTGCTAGACCACTACGACGCGCTTGTGGGGCAATTCGGCGCCGGCCGGAGCACGGTGCTGATCCGCAAGATCGCCTGCTGCTATGCCCAGGGCAGCCCGGGGGCGCGGACGTTTCGCGGCCAGGTGGCTCGGGTGTCGACGCCCGAGGAGTTCCGGCGCGTGGTGTCTGCCTGTTTCCCCCGGCAAACCGGCGAGCGGCCCGATCCGGGCGGCGCTGATTTCTGACCGGAGGCGATGCGGGCCTTGGTGCTCTCGGCCGTCGGCTTGATTTCGCCTGCTTGCAGTCGCATCGCCAATACAAGCAAGGGCTGTCCGGCGCTGGCCGGCCTCCGCCGCTGAACAGGGCAAGCCCCCGAACGTTGGGCAGGAGAGGATCGCAAGTCGGAGAAGACATCCCGCCGAATTGGCTCCGCGGCTTGGCGGCGTTTTCCAGCCGGCCGCCCGCGGGCGTGCCGTCTTCGGAATCCCAATGCCTGTCGATGATTTGCGGCGCGTGGCAATCCCGGGGAGCCGGCTTTTTTGACAGTTCGTCTTGACAAAATTAGCCTTGCTCCTAGCATTCAGTGTGCTTCGAACTCTGGCCTTCTGCCGAGAAGGGATTGGGCGGGTCGAGCGTCCACCGATGGAGGAGACGTCTGGCAGCTGCGTCCGCACGCAGGGAGATGTTCTCCGCGGCGAAGCGGACCAGCGGGTTGGCGTCCGGAAGCGCCGGGAGCGCGGCAATCGATGCCGGTTCCGGCCCTGGAGAGCGGTTGCTATACTGCGATCGTGGTCTTGTGTGTTTTGGGGGCCGGCATGGAATAGGGAAGGGATGCGGCGGCTTATGAGTCAGCCCTGGATCGAAGGACGGATTGAAGAGGGCGTGGTCACAACCACGCTCGAGGACGCTATCAACTGGGCCCGCTCGGGCAGTATTTGGCCGATGACCTTCGGCCTGGCCTGCTGCGCGATCGAAATGATGGCGGTCGGCGCCTCGCGGTTCGATCTCGATCGCTTCGGCGCCGGCGCGTTTCGGGCGACCCCGCGCCAAGCGGACCTGATGATCGTGGCGGGGACCGTGACGTTCAAGATGGCAAGCCGCGTGCGGCGGCTGTACGAGCAGATGCCGGAGCCCAAGTATGTGATGGCGATGGGAGCGTGCACGGTCGGCGGCGGGCCCTACTTCGAGCACGGCTACCACGTCGTGAAAGGCGTCGACCTGGTCGTGCCGGTCGACATCTATGTGCCGGGCTGCCCGCCGCGCCCTGAAGCGCTGATCGAAGGTCTGATGCGTTTGCAGGAGAAGATCAAGGGCCAGCGGCTTGCCCGGCGGCGGGCGGGCCAGCGGGCCGGTTGGCTGGATTGGCTGGTGAGCTTCGGGCGGAGGGGTCCGAAGGTCGAAGATCGGCTGCCCCTGCCCCACCACAGCGGTTTCGTCCGCATCGACGACGTGAAGCCCCTGTTTGAACACCAGAAAGTCAAACCCGGTGCGAAATGACCGAAAAACTGAAGATCAGCGATCTTTGCGTGAGCGTTGGCGGCAAGCCGATCCTCCGCGGCGTGCATCTTGAAATCGGCCGCGGCGAGGTCCACGCCCTGATGGGGCCGAACGGTTCGGGCAAGAGCACGCTGGGCTACGCGATCATGGGCCACCCGGCCTACGAGGTGACGCGCGGAGTCATCGAGATGTGCGGGATCAGCTTGCTCGACCTCGAGCCGCACGAGCGCGCCCGGGCCGGCCTGTTCCTGGCGTTTCAGCGTCCCGTCGCCATCCCGGGCGTGAAGATGGCCGACTTTCTCCGCCACGCGGCGACCAACATCCGCCGGCCGCAGCGCAAGGAGGGCGAGGAGCTGATCCCGATGCGGCAGTTCCGCAAGGAACTCCGCGAGAAGATGGATCAGCTCCGGATGGACCCCGAGTTTGCCCGGCGCTATGTGAACGACGGTTTTTCCGGCGGGGAGATGAAGCGCGCCGAGATCCTCCAGCTCGCCATGCTCCGCCCCAAGTTCGCCATTCTCGACGAGACGGACAGCGGCCTGGACGTCGACGCCGTCCGCCTGGCCAGCCGGAGCATCGCCGAGATCGGCGGGCACGAAATGGGCATCCTCGTGATCACCCACCATGAGCAGCTATTGGAACACAACCGCCCCGACTTCACCCACGTGATTCTTGGCGGGCGGATCGTTGAGACCGGCGGCGCGGCATTGGCCCACGAACTCCACAAGCAGGGCTACGACCGCATCCGCGCCGCCCACCCCGAGGCCGCCGCGGTCGAGGAGCAGATGGCCCAGGTGGCGGTGGCCGGTTGAAACAGGGAGACGCGCATGGCAACCGAAACGCACAACCAGAATGCGGCCGCGATTGGGGAAATCAACAAGTATGATTTCCGCAACGAGGAGCGATTCGTATTCCGCGCCCGCAAGGGCATCGATCCGGCGATCGTCGCCCAGATCTCGGAGATGAAGGCCGAGCCGGATTGGATGCGCAGTTTCCGGCTTGAAAGCCTGAAGATTTTCGAATCGAAGCCGCTCCCGACCTGGGGAGGAAAGATCGGCATCGATTTCCAGGAGATCTATTACTATCTCAAGCCGACCGATCGCCAGGAGCGTTCCTGGGACGACGTGCCCGCCGAAATCAAGTCGACCTTCGACAAGCTGGGAATCCCCGAGGCCGAGAAGAAATACCTCGCCGGCGTCAAGGCCCAGTACGAGAGCGAGGTCGTTTACGGCTCGCTCAAGGAGGAGCTTTCCCAGCGCGGCGTGATCTTCACCGACATGGACTCCGCCGTGCGGGAGTATCCCGACCTGGTTCGCGAGTATTTCAGCACGATCATCCCGCCGGCGGACAACAAGTTCGCCGCGTTGAACTCGGCCGTCTGGTCGGGCGGCTCGTTCATCTACGTGCCGCCGGGTGTCCAGATCGAGTTTCCCCTACAGGCCTATTTCCGCATTAATGCCGCGAACATGGGGCAGTTCGAGCGGACCCTGATCATCGTCGATGAGGGGGCCGGCTGCCACTATGTGGAGGGCTGCACCGCGCCGATGTACAGCACCGAGAGCCTCCATTCCGCCGTGGTGGAAGTCGTCGCCAAGCGCGGCGCGCGGGTCCGCTACACGACGATTCAGAACTGGGCCAACAATATCTACAACCTGGTCACCAAGCGGGCGGTCGGGTATGGCGATTCGCTCGTCGAGTGGGTCGACGGCAACCTCGGCAGCCGGCTGACGATGAAATATCCTTCCGTCTACATGATCGAGCCCGGGGCGCGGGCGGAAATCCTCTCCGTGGCCTTCGCCTCGGCGGGGCAGCACCAGGACGCCGGCGCCAAGGTCGTGCACTGCGCGCCCCACACCTCCAGCCGGATCGTTTCCAAGTCGATTTCCAAGAGTGGCGGGCGGTCCAGCTACCGCGGCCTGGCCAGGCTCCAGAAGGGGGCCAAGAAGTCGAAGTCCAACGTCGTCTGCGACGCCTTGATCCTCGACCCGCAGAGCCGCAGCGACACCTACCCCTACATCGAGATCGAGGAGCAAGACGTGATGGTGGGCCACGAAGCCAGCGTCTCGCGAATCGGGGAGGAGCAGCTCTTCTACCTGATGAGCCGCGGCATGACCGAGGCCGAGGCGAGCACGATGATCGTCAGCGGCTTCATCGAGCCGCTCGTCAAGGAACTGCCCATGGAGTACGCGGTCGAGATGAACCGGCTGATCGAACTGCAAATGGAAGGGTCGGTCGGCTAGGCCGCTTGTTGCCCGGCTGGGATGCGTGCCGCCGGCCGTGGGAAGGTGGAGGTGCAATGAGTAATCTGGCTGTTCCCGCAAGTGTCTCTGCGGCGGGTTTTCAGGAATTCCTTGATGCGCGGTGCGAGCCCGCGTGGTTGACCGATCTCCGGCATGACGCGTGGCGGACGTTTCAGGCGCTGCCGCTGCCCGACGCCAAGAGCGAGAACTGGCGGCGCACGGACCTGCGGCGGTTCCGTTTCGACCGGTTCCGGCTTCCCCAGCCGGACGCCGCCGGGGAGGCGGGCGGGTTGACGCCGCTGTTGGCCGAGGGCGTCGACCTGGGCGGGCAGCTCACGGCGTTGGACGGCCGCGCCGTCGAGGAGCATCTGGCGCCGAAATGGGCCTCCCGGGGCGTGGTCTTCCAGACGCTTGCCGCGGCGGTCGCCGAGCGGGAGCCGCTCGTGAAGCCCTATCTTCTCCAGCGGATCATCGCATCGGACGCCGACAAGTTTGCCGCCCTGCACGCGGCCTGCTGGTCGGGCGGCGCGCTGCTCCATGTCCCCCGGGGAGTCGTCGTCGATCAACCGTTTCACGTGCTCTCGGCAATGTCTTCCGGGGGGGCGGATTTTGGGCGAATCGTCGTCGTGTTGGAGGAGGACGCGGAAGCGACCCTGCTGACGGAGACGGCGAGCCTTGAAAAGGACTCGGTCGGACTGCATTGCGGGGCGATCGAGATTCGCGTCGGCCCCCGCGCCCGGCTGCGGTTCGTGAGTCTGCAAAACTGGGGCGGCGGCGTTTGGCATTTCGCCCGGCAGCGGGCGGTGGTCGCCGGCGGCGGCCACCTGCAATGGACGGTCGGCGCCCTGGGGGCGAAGCTGGCCCAGGTCGAGCAGCAGGTTGTCCTCGCCGGGCAAGACGCCCAGGCCCAGGTCAACGGGGTGATGTTCACCGAGGGGAAGCAGCACCTGGTCTACAACACGCACCAGCATCACGAGCAGCCGTCTTGCCGCAGCGACCTGCTCTACAAAGGCGCGTTGCAGGACCGGTCGCGGCTGGTCTGGCGGGGGATGATCAAGGTCGACCGCGGCGCGCAGAAGACGGACGCCTACCAGCGAAACGACAACCTCGTGCTCTCCGACCACGCCAGGGCCGATTCGATCCCCGGCCTGGAGATCGAAGCCGACGACGTCCGCTGCTCCCACGGCGCCACCGCCGGCCGCGTCGACGACGAGCAGGTCTTCTACGCGCAGAGCCGCGGTCTGACCCGCAAGGAGGCCGCCCGGATGGTTGTCAACGGATTCTTCCAGCAAGTCTTCGATCGGATCACGATCGAAAGCGTCCGCGAAGCCCTGGGCGAAGCGATCCGGCGGCGCGTTCGCGAGTATGCATAATTTAATGGAATTGAACCATGGCGGAATTCGTGCCCGTGATCAAGACGTCCGAGCTCCCCGAGTCGGGCAAGCTGGCCGTTGAAGTCGGCGACCGGATCGTGGCCCTGTTCCACGTCTCGGGGGCCTTCTGGGCCCTCGACGACGTCTGCACGCATGACGGCGGGACGCTGTCCGACGGGCAGTTGGAGGGGCACGAGATCGCCTGCTCGCGCCACGGCGCCCGGTTCGACATCCGCGACGGCAGGGCGCTGACCATGCCGGCCACGCAGCCGACCGTGGCCCACGAAGTCAAGGTGGAAGGCGACCAGGTCTGGATTCGCCTCAACGATGAGCCGTGAACCCCGCAACCACGGGCCCCTGCGCGATGATCAGGATCACTGAAGATTCGGTGCATGCCGTCCTGCGGCAAGTCGAAGATCCCGAGCTGCTGATCAACATTGTTGATCTCGGCCTGATCTACGAAATCGCCTTGGCCGAACACGGCGGCAAGTGCGACGTGCACGTGAAGATGACCATGACGAGCCCCGGTTGCCCGGCGGGCCCCGAACTGGTTCGCGAGGCAAAAGAAGCGATTCGCGATCTGGGCGAACAGATTGGCGAGGTCACGGTCGAAGTCGTGATGAATCCGCCCTGGACGCCCGATCGGATGACCGACGAAGCCCGCGACGAGCTGGGGATTTTCTGAACGGCTTTCTTCGGCGGGCAATCGTTCCCGCCCCTCAGTGGGGCGCGGGGGTCGCCGTGCCTTGAAAACACGCGCCCGCGGCGCTGGCTGCCGTGGTCGATCAGCGGACCAGGACGAGCGTGGCCACGAGCTTCTCCTCGGGGATCGCCGGCGGGACGATCGCGATCGCATACTCGGCAATCGATTGGTTGTAGGCCAACAAGGCTCCGAGGAATTCCCGTGTTTCGCCGCTCTGCTGTTCCACCGCGTCGAGAACCCGCACGAAGGGCAGCTCCCGGTTTCGATAGGCGGCGGTGGTTTCGGCGCGGCGGCGATCGCATTCGACGATCGACCGGGCGCGGCGGGCGAGGTCTTCGCTGAGCGCGGGAATCGTTGCCGCCAGGCGCCGGATTGCCCACGCCTCGGCCAACCGGCGGTCCTGCAATTCGAGCCGCATCTGGTAAGGCCCGGCATGGGGCGGAGTCGTCGGCAGAAGCCAAGGGCCCTCGAGCGGTCTGGCGGAGCGTTGCGTGAGCTCGAATTGTGCCGCCGTCAGCCGCACTTCGGCCTCCAGCAAGTCGGCATCCGCGGCCAACCGGGCTGCCTTGAGCATGGCGATCGCCTCCGGCGTGCCCGCATCGCCCAAGGTGACAGCTTGCACGAGATCGTCCAGGAGTTGGATGTGCCGCCGGTAGACGCGATGCTCCGCGAGCCGCATCGCGGCGAGCCAGTAGGCTTCCAGCACGGGCTGGCGCTGCCGGGCGGACAGCCCCTTCAGACTGGCCTCCAGGCCGACCGGTTTGCCCTCCGGCCCGTCTTCGCCGACGGCGTGCAGCTGGAGGGCCAAGCGCTTTGCCTGAACTGCCTCGTCCAGGCCGTCGAGGGAGGCATACTGCCGCCCGGCCGCGCCGGCCAATGGCGTGGGCGGCATGTAGACCGTCCGCCGTCCGGACGGGAAGTCGGCGGCTTCCACCGCGACGAGCGGGCGCTGCTGAATCGAAGACGATCGATCGGGCCGCGGCATACGGATCGGCGGCATCCCGGCGGGCTCTTCGGGCCGTGCCGGGGCGACCGGCGGCACGGCGGCCGGCGGCTCCTCTGCCGGCAGTTCGTACTCGGCCGGGCTTTGGCTGCCGCCCAGATTCTTCGGGGCGGGGGCCCAGGGCGAGGGAGGCGCCTCGGTGAGCTCCTCTCGCGCCGGCGCCAACGTCGGCCGTTTGGGCTTTTCCTCCGCGCTCGCCGCCGGCGCCAACGTCGGCCGTTTGGG
>JAAYCB010000315.1 GCA_012744395.1 Pirellulaceae bacterium | reverse complement strand
GCCTCTTGCCGACCACCGCCCAGATTGCCACGGTCCAGGCCTTCGGCGACCAGAAAGCGGCCGAGACGCTCCGCCGCGAACAGGTGAAAATCCTGCCTTCGATCGGGTACTGCAAGCGATGCCAGGGGAAATTGCTCAGCGACGGGAAGAAGTGCCCCGTCTGCGGCAACCCGTCATGGAGTTTCGAGTGGCTCTGCGCTGTCGATTAGCCCGTGCTGAACGTCTCGCGTCCCTTCCTGATCCGCCTGATTAGTGAAACGAGCCGCCCACTGGCTGTGGGTCGAGAACTCGTTTGCTCTGCCCGTCCCTTCGGGACGGGACGAAAAACGGCGTCGGGAGTCTTTGTTTTCACCCGCTCCCCGTCGTGGCGTGCGGGAAACAGAGACTCGCGGCCGAAGCGCAAAAACGCGGAATGGGTTATTGACCGGCACCAACTCCACTCACCCGCCGGACGGGAGAGGGGCAGGGGTGAGGGAATACGAGCGTGAGCCAGTTCACCGCTATCTTCGATGCGTGCGTGCTTTGTACTCTCCGAGCAACGCGCGGAGAAGTCCGCGCTGCGCCTCGAAGCCGCTTGCCCGGGATCATTTCTTGGCCAGTTCCGCCTCGATCCGCCGCACCAGCTCGGGGTCGTCGGGCCTGGTCTTGGGAGCGAAGCGGGCGACCACTTCGCCATTGCGGCCGATGAGGAACTTCTCGAAATTCCAACGGATCGGGCCTTCTCCCTTGGGTTTCAGATCGAGGGCCGCGAGGTGCTTGTACAGCCCGCATGCCCCCTCGCCGTTGACGTCGATCTTGGCGAACATGTCGAAGGTCACGCCGTAATTGGTCTGGCAGAATTGGCGAATCTCGTCCGCCGTGCCCGACTCCTGCTCGCGGAACTGGTTGCAGGGGAATCCGAGCACCGCCAGCCCGCGCCGCGCGTATTTCTCGTGGAGCGCTTGGAGCTGCTCGTACTGCGGCGTCAGCCCGCACTTGCTGGCGACGTTGACCACCAGCACGACCTTTCCCAAGTAGCCGGCCAGGTTGACCTCCTTGCCGGCGAGCGACTGCATCTTGAAGTTCAGCGCCGGCGGCGTCTTCTGTTCCTTGTCCGCACCGCGGGCAAGCGACACCGGGGCAAGCACCAGCGCGGCGGCCGCCGCCATCATCACAATTCTGGTCATCGGTCAATCTCTCCTCGAAAGTCATTGGCTCCTGCAAGAGGCAATTCATTCCATCCCGCGCGGATCAACCCCGCCGGGAGCAATCTGCCGGAATTGTACGGTGACGGGGAAGGCTGCCCGGGGAAGAGAGGTGCGGGCCAGCGAATATCTTCCCTCTCACCCCGTTCCCAAGCTCCAGGTTGGAAACGCTTGCGTGAAACCCGCTTGGTGCCAAGCGGCAGCCAGAATTTCGGGGGATAGGCGGGTTCCCAAGCGGGAGGTCGGGAACCAGGAAGTCGCATCTAAGAGCTGAACTGGCTCACGTCGGGGGCACGCGACATCCGCGGATGAACTCGTCTCTTGACGCAGGATGTCGCGCGGACAAGAATTGGGACATGCGGCGGGACATTTAGTGAGACATTTTCTGCCAAACAATCGCTTAAATCCTCTGCTATCAATGAGATATGACACGCTCAAAAGGGACACCTTTGGGGTCTGGACAACGGACGTACGAGCCGACGCATCCGTGGCTCACATTCGAGATCGATCTGAATCGGCTGAGCTACCAGACGTGGATCAATCTCGGCGCCATCCAGTCAAAATGCGAACACGTCGGCAATGTCATGGTGGCTCCGGAAGTCGGCCAGAGGCTTCTCAGCCTCTACCTGGCGAAGGGGGTGGCGGCAACCACCGCGATCGAAGGCAACACGCTCTCGGAGAAGGAGGTGCTGCGCCGCATCAAGACGAGAGAGGCTTTGCCTCAGTCCAAGGAGTATCAGGGCAAGGAAATCGACAACATCGTGGACGCCTGCAACCTCGTGGCCAAGGAGATGATCGATGAGGCGCGGGATTGCACCATCACGCCCGAGCAAGTCAAGCGGTTCAACGAAATGGTCCTCAAAGGTTTGCCGGTACCCGAGGGCGATGTTCCGGGGAGAATCCGGGAGTATTCGGTTGGAGTAGCGGACTATCGCGGCGCGCCCCACGAGGATTGCGAATACCTCTTGGAGCGGCTTTGCCGGTGGATCAACAACCTGACATCCCCTCAAAACAGCGTGGCAATTGCCGTTGTGCGAGCGGTACTCGCACATCTTTACCTGGCGTGGATTCACCCGTTCGGCGACGGCAATGGCCGCACCGCCCGCCTGGTCGAATTCCAGATCTTCCTCGGTGTCGGCATGCCTACCGTGGCGTGCCACCTCTTGAGCAATCACTACAACCAAACCCGCTCGGAATACTATCGTCAACTCTCGTTGGCCAGCAAAACCGCCGATCCTTTCTGTTTCATCCGGTATGCGGTCGCGGGGCTCGTGGATCAGCTTGACGAGCAAATCAAGCGGATCAGGGAATATCAGCATGCCGTGGTCTGGAAGGATCATGTCTATGACAAGTTCCGCAATGCCAAGAGCGCTGCGGCCCACAGACAGCGGCAACTGGCGCTGGAACTGGGAAAACGGAAAAAGCCCTGTCCAATTGCGGAGATACAGAAGCTTTCCCCGCAGCTGGGTGAAGCCTATCTAGGCAAGACAAGAAAGACCACGACCAGAGACCTGAACGCCCTGCAAAAACTCGGACTGATCGTACGCCATCGCAATTTGATCGCGGCGAACAAGGCCGCCCTGAGGGCGTTTCTGCCAAGACGCCGCGACGAGTCAATGCGCCACTAGGCCCAGCGGCTGGCAGGCTCCAATTGCGGCTGGGAAGTCTCCGCCTGGCGGCTCCGCCAAAGCCGTGCGATTTCCCGTCGTGGAATGTGGAATGACGGTCCCACGGGAGCGCCGAACGGGCGGAGCGATTCCCCCGCCCGATTGCAGGCTGCCGTCGCGAACCTCGGCCTTGGTGAACAGGTTCTCACCGGGGCAGCCGAGATCGCGCCGCCAGTTCAGCGGAGCGTTGCACGGATCGCGAGACAGGCGATCGAATTCTGCCGGATCGCGCAGATAGACTGGATTGTCCCACGGCTCGCCGCCGAAATTATTCGAACCCGGCGAGACGCCGAGCCGGGCGGCCGCCTCCCGGCGATTCAGAAGCCAGGCGTGGGCAGCGGGCCGTATTCCGCCGGAGGCGGTTCGGACGTCCGAGCCCGCTGGTCGGGAGCGAAGGCTCCGGCAAGGCCGGCTGTTTTCGCGATCAGCACGGCCAGGCAGGGGATCAATGGCCCCGCCACCCTTGAAAACACGCAATTTCGCGCCGTCCTGGCTGGTTTTCCTTTCAGTTCCCGTGACTACCCGGACTCGGCTCGCTTCCAGTCCAGCGGGCCAACCGGCCGGGCTATTGCGTGAAGCGGCCGCCGGGGGTTAACATTGTCGCATCACGCGGACCGAGCCGATTTGCCGGTTTCTTGCAGTCGTTGCAGCCCTCTAACGGAGCAAAACAGCATGAGCACCAAAGAATTGCGATCCCGTCGCGAGTTTCTCAAAGACAGTTCCACGATGGCCGCGGGCGCGGCCCTGGCCAGCGGCCTGAGCCTGAGCATCGCCCGCTCGGCCCACGCCCAAGGCGGCGATACGCTGCGCGTTGCGCTGATCGGTTGCGGCGGCCGCGGCAACGGCGCCGCGGCGAACAACCTCAAGGCCTGCGAGAACACCAAGATCGTGGCTGTTGCCGACGCGTTCGAGGCCAAGGCCAAGAACGCCGCGAAGAACCTGGGGGTCTCGCCCGAGAAGACCTTCTGGGGTCTCGATTCCTACCAGAAGGCGATCGACGCCGACTGCGACATGGTGATCATCGCCACGCCGCCGGGGTTCCGCCCGGTCCAATACGCGGCCGCAGTCGCGGCCGGCAAGCACGTCTTCATGGAGAAGCCCTGCTGCGTCGACGCCCCCGGCTATCGCAAGCTCGTCGAGGCGAACAAGATGGCCGACGAGAAGGGGTTGAAGGTGGGCGT
>JAAYCB010000035.1 GCA_012744395.1 Pirellulaceae bacterium | reverse complement strand
TGTAAAGCAGGTCTTTGCGGAGCAGGTCCGGCGCGCCCTCGGGCGGCAGAATCGCGCCGATCGGGCAGTGGTTGCCGGTGTGCGCGCTCTTCAGAAAAATCCGCTTCCCGTTCAGCCGGAAGTAGCCCTTCTCGACGCGCAGCTCGCGAAAACCGAACCGCGTGGTGTTCGCATGAATCTCCGCCGCGGGGCCCGAGACGAGGCGCGTGGCGAGGCGATAGAGCCGAGGATCGTCGAGCTGCCACAAGCGGTGGCCGGTCACGGCCAGCTCGCACGCGACCCGTTTTTCGCCGGGCGGCAGTTTTTCTTCCACTGTCAGCGCCGCGACCGGCTCGGTGCCGAGAGCCGGCGCGATGGCGAAGTGCAGCTCGGCGTCCGCGGTGGATTTGCCCGCATTGACCACGGTGGCCTGAATCGTCACCTGGCCCGTCTTCCAATCCGGCCGCACGTAGACATCCTCGATCCGCGCGGCGGGGACCCAGAAGACCTCCACCGGCTCGGTGATCCCCCCGCTGTTGTAGGAGGCTCCGGCAGTGATTCCCGCGGGCGTCTTGTTCCGATGGGGCGTTTCGGCCAGCACGATGCCGTCGATCGGCTCCGCCGTGGGATTGAGGACGCGGACGGCGAGCCGGTTGGGCGCCCCGATCCGCACCGCATCGGTGATATCCAGCACAAACGGCGTCTCGCCCCCCTCGTGGCCGCCGACCGGCACGTCGTTCAGCCACACGTCGGCGAGGTAATCGACCGCGTGAAAGCGCAACAAGCAGCGCCCGCCGGGATAGGGGTTTTGCGGCGGCGTGAACTGGCGCCAATACCAGGCGACGCCGTGGTAGCCGGGCAGCGCCTCCTGCAAGATGCCCGGCACGCGGATCGGCCTGGCGCCCGGTCGCGGCGACTCCCACCATGCGGCGGCGCGGCCGCCGTTGCCGGGGTCGGCGGCGACGACCCAATCCTTGCCCTCCAGCGACAAGACCGTTGTGCCCGTCGCTTGCGATCCGGCCGCCGCCGTCGGGCTCGGTCCCTCCGCCGCGTCGCTGCCCGAGGCGATCGGCAGGAGAGCCGCCGCCGTGACAACCAACAAGCCAAACGGCCGTTCCCACTTCCTCTTGTCCTGCACGGCAGATCTCCCCGGAGAGCCAATCGGGTGGCGGCCGCCGACAAGAACGGCAGCGCCCGTCCCGCAAAGGGTGATCTTCCTTGCCTTTAAGGGCCCTGTCAAGCACGAGCAGCAGGCCGCTGCGGGGAAGATGCCGCCACAGCCCGGCGATCGCCGGATTGGCGTTTCAAGCGGCCGGTCTCCCGCGCCGCGACTCAGTCGATGGCCGCCGCGTGCCGCCGTGCCTGGGGGTCGCCCGCGGCATGCATCTTGCCAGAATCCCGGTCGATGAGAATCATCACGGGATGGGCGATCGGCCGCTTGGTGATCGTCACCTTGTGCCCCCGTTTCGCCAGCTCGGACCGCACCCCGTCCGGGATCGTCTCGCTGACTTGCAGGCTGCCCGCCTTGACGAAAGCCGCCTGGCGATCCGGGTTCGGATCGAAGGAGTTCTCCTGGTGATCGGTGCTGAACCGCGGGGCGACGACGGCCTCGTCGGGCATCATGCCGAATTCGATCCGGCCGAGGAGCACGTTGAGCGTCGTCTGGTCCTGGAGGTCGCCGCCGGCCACGCTGATCGCGATCACCGGCTTGCCGTGCAGCGTCACCAGCGTGGGCGTGAGGGTGACGCGCGGCCGCTTGCCGGGTTCGAGGCGGTTGGGGTGGCCCGGCGTGGTGTTCAAACAGCGGACGCGGTTCCCCTGGGTGACCCCGGAAGGGCCGGGCGCATTGCCCAGCAGATTGCAGCTGGGCGTCGCCGCCACCACGTTGCCCCAGCGGTCGGCCACGACGCAGGTCGTCGTGTCGCGGACCGGGATGTTCGTCTCGACTCCGCTGGTCCCGCCCGACGCCCGGAGCGCCTGGAGCTTGAGCGGATCGCCCGGGCGGCGCGCTTGAGAGGCGGCCCGCATGTCGATCAGCGGCCGGCGGATGCGCGTGTACTCGTCGGAGAGGAGGGCGCGGAGCGGCACGTCGACAAACTCCGGATCGCCGTAGTATGCGTCGCGGTCGGCAAAGGCCAGCTTGAGGGCTTCCGTCACGGCATGGATGTAGTCGGGCGACAGTCGCCCCATGCCCTGGAGATCGAGGCCTTCCAGGAGCCTCAAGGCCTGGCAGAGCACGGGCCCCTGCGTCCACGGCCCGCATTTGTGGATCGTGTATCCGCGATAGTCGACCGAGACCGGGTCCTCGACCAGTGTCCGGTGTGCCTCCAGGTCGCGCTTCCGCAGGAAAGCGCCCACCTGCTTGTACCAGGCGTCGAGCTCGTCGGCCACGTCGCCCCGGTAGAACCGATCGCGGGCGGCGACGAGCTTCTCTTCCCGCGTGCCCAAAGCGCGCTGCTCCGCCTCGGCGAGTTTTCGCAGCGTGACGGCCAGATCGGCGTGCCAGGGCTTCTCGTGGGCGTCGAGGAGCTCGAGGGTCGGGGCGACGGCTTCCGCGTAGGAGCGGGTCCCGTAGAGCCTCAGCAGGGTGATGCAGAGGTCGACGGCGCCGGGCGCGGGCGCGGCCTTCATGCTCCCCCGCGAGGGAATGCCGTGGGCATCGAGCCAGGCGATCGCCTGTGGATCGAGCGGCGCCCGGCCCACGCCGCTGAGCGACTTGACCTCGCGGCCCTTGGCATCGTAGATCAGCAAAGGAATCTCGCCGCCGATGGCAAACATTCCGTAGTCGGTTACGGCAAGCGCAAACAGCGTGGCTGCGGCGGCGTCGGCCGCGTTGCCGCCCTGTTTGAGCAGCCGGATTCCGGCGGCCACGGCGTCGGCATGGCCGGCCGCCACCGCCCCGCCGCTGCCCGAGGCGGTCCAGCCGATCGCCTCTCCGGCTGCCGCCTCCGGCGGCTGGGCGGCCGCCACGACGAGCGTCAGAAGGATCGCGTGCATGGCGCTACCTCCGGTAAACCGTGATTCGTCCCGCGAAGGGGACTGTCCCTTGGACTCAGTAGTCGGCCCCATTCAAGCTGCGAACCACGCAGCGCTGCCAGGCCTCGAGCGCGGTCTTCATGCTTGCTACCCGATCGGGCTCGCGTGCGGCCAGGTCCCGGGCTTCCCGGCGGTCCGCCGCCAGATTGTAGAGTTCGAACCGGACCTTGCCTTTCTTGTCGGCAGTGCGGTGCAATTTCCAGTCGCCGTCGATCCACGCCGCATCGCCCGGTGTATCCGTCTCGGCATACCGCACCTTGATCTCGCCGGCGTCCAATCGCAGCTTGGCGGGGTCGTCGGGCTCCTTGCCCTCCTTCTGCGCGGCGAGCACTTCGGCCATCCACTTGTCGCTGGGCGTGCCGATGCCGGGCGTCGGATGGTCCCAGAAGCCCATCGCCCGGCCGCGCGAATCGACCTCGCCCTGGAGGAGCGGAACGAGGCTGATGCCGTCGAGCGGCGGCTGGCCCTTCATCTCGACGCCGGCGACTTCGAGCAGCGTGGGGTAGATGTCCGTCGTGTTGCAGCGAGCGCTGGTGGCCCGCGGCCGCTTGATCCGCTTTGGCCATTCGAGGATCGCCGGCACGAGCAGGCCGCCCTCGTAGACCTGGCCCTTGTTGCCGCGAAAACCGCCGGTCGAACCGACCTTGGGCAGCGCGCCGTTGTCGCTGCAATACCAGAGGATCGTGTTCTCGCGGATGCCGAGCGTCTTGATTTCCGCCCGCAGCTTCCCGAACGCGCGGTCCATCGCGCTGATCTCGCCGAGAAAGTTCTGCTGGGCCGGCGGCAGGTCTTCATATGGCTTGCGGTCCGCTTCCAAAGCCCGGTGCGGCGCGTGGGGCGAGCCGAACCAGACAACCGCCAGGAACGGGGCCCGTTGCGATGTGCATTGGCGGATGAACTCGATCGCTGCGTCGACCGTGACCATCGAGCTTTCACCCTGGGTCTGGACGGCCCTGCCCTCGCGGCTGAGGATCGGGTCGTTGTCGAAGAAGTTCTCCGCCGAAAACCAGCGATCGAAGCCGCTCGCGCCCGGATTGACGGGGCTCGCCTTGCGGACGCTCCCCAAGTGCCACTTGCCGAAGTGGCCGGTCGTGTAGCCGGCCGTCCTGAGGGCTTCGGCGATCGTGATCTCCTGCGGCCGGATCGGGTGCCCCCATTGGAAGCAGCCGAACCGGTTGGGGTGGCGCCCGGTCATCACGCTCCCGCGGGTGGGCGAGCAGACCGGGGCCGCGGCATAGAACCGATCGAACCGCAGGGCCTCGGCGGCCATCCGGTCGAAGTTCGGCGTCAGCAAACGCTGATGACCGTTGTAGGCCATGTCGCCCCATCCTTGGTCGTCGGCCATCACCAGCACAATGTTCGGCTGTTCGCCGCCGGCCGGCACGGCGCCGGTCAACGCGATCGAAGCCAGGGCCAGGTGCACAAACATGGCAGATTCTCCACAATCAGTTTCCGGCAGGTTATCGCTCCAACATACAGCACCCGAGGCGGGACGCAAGGAAAGAACGCCCCTTTCTTCCCTGCGGCTCCCTAGAAATCCCGGAATGGGCCCCGCGGCTCCGCCTCGTCCATCGCCCGCAGCCAGTCTTCGAAACGCCGCTGCATCTGGCCGGCCTTCTCGGGCATCTTTTCGGCAAGATTCTCGCGCTCGGCAACATTCTCGGCCAGGTCGAACAGGAGGGTTTCCGATCCGGTCCGAATCCACTTCCAGTTGTCCACCCGGGCGGCTTCCAGGGCCCGCCGCTTCCAGAACATCTCCCGCCGCGGCGAGGGTCTGCCTTCGGCCAACACGGGCATCATGTCAAAACCGTCGAGCGCGACGCCCGGCGGCGGCTCCGCCCCGGCCAGCCTGGCAAGCGTCGGGAACAGCTCGAGCGACGTGAGGAATTCGCCGTTGACCGTGCCCGGCGCGATTCTGCCCGGATAGCGAACGAGGCTGCACACCCGCACGCCGCCCTCAAACACCGAACTTTTCCCTCCCCGCAGCGGCGCGTTGTCGGCGCCTCCGGAGCCGCCGTTGTCGGAGAAGAAGATCACGATCGTATTGCCGGCCAGCTCGTACAGGTCGAGCAAATCGAGGACCTCGCCGACGGCGGCGTCCATCGCGGTGACCGCCCCGAGGTAGTTCGTCATCCGCAGCGCCCTGTTGGCCACCTTGGCCGGTCGATTGTAGCGCGTGCCGTCGACGACGCCCTCCCCGGCGTACATCCCCGGGTACATCTTCCGCCACTTCTCCGGCGCCTGCGCGCCGGAGCGGATGACCGGATCGAGGTTCGACGCGCCGTGGGGCGCGTTGAAGGGCAGGTAGAGGAAGAAGGGCCGGTGCTTGTTTTCCTTGATGAATCGAACCGCCTCGCGGCGGAACAGGTCGGTCGAGTAGACGCCCTTGTCCTCGGTCGTCGGCTCATTGTTCCGATACATCGACGGCACGCCGTAACGCTCGTGGGTGTAGTAGTCGATGCCGGTGTTGACGAAGCCGTAGAACTCGTCCCAACCTCGGGCCAGGGGCAGAAACCGCCGCTGCATGCCCAGGTCCCATTTTCCGAAGATGCCCGAATAGTAGCCCGCCTGTTTGAGCACTTTGGGCAGAAGGACCTCCCGGGTGTCCATGCCGCCGATCCGTTCCCAGGTAACGGCATATTCCTCCGGCGTGTATTGGCGGCCATAGTCGGGCGCTTCGTTGCGAATCATGTCATAGATGCCGTTGCGCTGCGGATAGCGGCCCGTCAGAAAGGCCCCGCGGCTTGGCGTGCAGGCCGGCCAGGCGACATAGAAGTTCGTCAGCCGCACGCCTTCGTTCGCCAGCCGATCGAGGTTGGGCGTAATGATGTGGTCGCCCAGAACGCCCAGATCGTTGTAGCCCTGGTCGTCGGAGACGATCAGCA
>JAAYCB010000314.1 GCA_012744395.1 Pirellulaceae bacterium | reverse complement strand
GCAGACCGGCGGGGGAGACGTCGACCTCGACCTCGATGGGGACAGCTTCGATTCCGACCAGCGCGAAAGTCTTGAGCTTGGCCAGCATGGCGCGGTTTTCTTCCGAGGGGAATGGTCGCGGCCGGTTGCGAAACCGGGGTCAGGATCGCGCGCGACGATCCCCGCCGCATCGGCCGCCATGTCTGCCGAGGAGAGTGCGGACCGGCAAGGGGCGGCGCCTCCTCGGGCGGATCGCCCGGCGGACAGCCGGGCGATCCGCGCGTGCGCGGCAGGAATCCCGCGCGACCGCGGTCCATTCTCGCAGACGGAAAACGGGAAGACAAGTATTCGTATTCCCTAGAAGTGCGGGCGATAAAGATTGCCCTGCTTTGCCTGGTCGCCGGGCCCTGCCGCGTTCGCCGGCTTCCCGGCCGGCGTCGGCTCCGCCCCAGGGGATGTTGGGGCTGATCACGAATCGTAAAGAAGGTACCCGCGGCGGACCTCCTCGTACTCCTTGAGCGCCGCCGACCATGACTCGACAATCTGCTCCGGCGTGTCGCCCCGCTCCAGCGCGAGACGCACGTCCGCGGATCCGGACAACCGGTCCAGCGAACCGCGCCACTGGAACTTGTCGGGCCAGAGCTGTCTTATCGCCCTCAGAAGATGCAGGGCCGTGCGGACCGCTTCGAACCGGTCGCGGTCGACGACGTGCAACTGCACCCCCTGGCAGACTTCGCCTTGGTACTTCGAGAACGTGGGGGTGAACCCGGCGGGGCGGAACAGGATGCCCGGCAGGTTGGCCTTGCGGAGTTCGTCGGCCAGCTCGCAGCCGTCGATCCAGGGCGCGCCGATGATCTCGAAGGGGGTGGTTGTGCCGCGGCCTTCCGAGACGTTTGTCCCCTCGATCAGGCAGATTCCCGGATAGACGATTGCGGCGGTCAAGGTGGGGATGTTCGGAGACGGCGGGATCCATGCCAGTCCGGTTTGGTCGTACCACAGGGACCGCTTCCAGTTGTTCATCTTGACGACCTCCAGGTCGACCTTCTTCTCCATCCGGTCGCGGTAGAAGCCCGCCAGCTCGCCCGGCGTCATGCCGAAGCGGGCAGGGATCGGATAGGCGCCGACGAACGACTTGTAGTTCATGTCCATCACCCGCCCTTCGACCCGGAGATCGGCAAGCGGGTTGGGCCGGTCGAGCACGATGAACGGAATCCCCTTCTCGGCGGCCGCATCCATCCCCTCACCCATGGTGGAGATGAAGGTGTAGAATCGCGCGCCCACATCCTGGATGTCATAGACCAGCACGTCGACTTCCGCGAGCATCTCCGGAGTCGGGCGGCGGACCGCGCCGTAGAGGCTGTAGACTTTGACCCCCGACCGCTCGTCGACCGTGTCGGCAACCTTGCCGCCCGCTTGAACCACACCACGGATGCCGTGTTCGGGCGCAAACAGCGCGGTGAGCCTGGCGCCCGGCACGTTGCCGATCAGGTCGATCGCGTGATTCATCTGGCGGTCGACGCCGGTGTGGTTGGTGATCAGCCCGACCCGTTTGCCGGCAATCAATGCCTGCCGTTCGGCGAGGAGGACCTCCAGGCCGGCAACCGTCTGGCCGAATGCCGGGACGGCGGCGAGGACGAGCAGCAGGCCGATCGAACAGATTCGCCGCAGCATGGGAACACCTCCCGCCGGATGGGCCTACCACTCGACCGATTCCAGGAACCGCAGGCTCCGCGGAATCTGCTCGATGGCCGTCGGCGATTCGTCCTCGATGAAGTAGTACTCGACGCCGATCCGCTGGGCCGTTCGCAGCAGCGTGGGGAAATCGACCTGGCCCGTTCCCAGCGCCACGTCGTTCGTCAAGTCGGTGCTGCCCGACAGGCTCCCCAGGGGGACTCCCTTCCTCAGGTCCTTCAGGTGCATCAGCAGCCACCGCCGCGGGTGTTTTTCGAGCAGCTTGACGGGGTCTTGCCCCGGCAGCACGACCCACAACACGTCCATCTGGAAGAAGACCGTCTGCGGATCGGTCTCCGCCATCAGCAGGTCGAAGAGCGTCCCCTCGCCGAACGGCTGGAATTCATAACCGTGATTGTGGAGATAGAACTTGATGCCATGTCTGGCCAGGGCCGCGCCGGCCCGGTTCAGCACCGCGGCCACCTCGCGGCACTGCTTCTCGTCGAAGGGGGCCTTGTGCGGGAGCCAGGCGCAGCCGGCATAGGGCATTCCCAGCGCCTTGGCGTCGCGGGCGACCCCCTCGACGTCGTCGCGAAGCCGTTCATAGGGGAAATGCGAGCCGATGGCCACCAGGCCGCGGCGGTCAAGCTCGGCTTTGAATTCGGCGGCTGTCAGGCCTCCCAGGCTGGCGACTTCGACGTACTTGAAGCCCCAGCGCTTGGCCTGATCGAGCGTTGCGCCGACCCCTTGCGCCTTTTGCAGGTCGCGCAGGCTGTAGAGCTGGAGGCCCACGCGCCCCGCGAAGCTCTTGCTGGTTCCGACCTCGTCGGCCCGCGCCGCGGAGCAAGAGACAACGAACAATGCCAGGCAGGCGGAAATCCACGGCAGAAGCTTGTGCATGGATCAGGTCTCCGAAAAACAGGGCGATTGGATGCTCAGAAACCGAGGCCGGGACCGTCGAGAACCCGGGTGCCGAGCGTCCCGTCGGTGACGTGGAACATCTCCGGAAACCGCTCCGCCCAGCCGCGGTTGGCGGCCGGACAATACTGGCGGCCGTTCCCCTCGATCGCCTCGACGGTCGGGATTCGGGCCGAGAGCGAAGCCGAATGCAGAAACGACGCGCCGGGGCACGTCAAGTCCTGGACGCAGAGAAACATCCCGAACTTCTGTGCGGCGGCCCCCATCAGCAGCGCTTCGGTGTGCCCTTTACAGGCCTTCAAGGCGACTCCCGAATAGCCCAGCTCCCGACTCAGAACCAGGCTCTCGAAATCGACCAGCGATTCATCGATCACCACCGGCTTGATCTTGGCCGCCTCGTGCATGCGATTGTCCGGATTGGCCTTCAGGTCGCGGTGTGTCGGCTGCTCGATGTAATGCAGTCGCGCAAGCGCCTGGGGCGACTGTTCACCGACCTTGGCAAGAAAATCCAGCACGTATTGGACGTTGGCGCACTTCTCATTGAAGTCGGCCGAGTAGCACCACTTCTGGCAGCCTCGTGCGGCCTGGGCCTCGGCGGCGACCCGTTCGACCGACACCACCCGATCCACGTCCCACTGGAGATTGTCGCCGTTGAGCTTGATCTTCAAATGGGTCAGCCCGTTGAACGCGATCCACTCCGGCAGCGTCTCCGGCAGCCCGTCATTGAGCCGCTGTGCGATGTCGCCATCGGTCAAGGGATCGAGTGCCCCGACGAGGTGGTAGAGCGGCATCGCGGGCTTTGGCTTCCGCGACGTGTATTGATCGAGATACTCGCCGGCGAACTGCTCGGTCAGATAGCTGCCGATGTCGCGATTGACGAACTCGGCGGAGAGCAGGTTGTACGAATTTTCGCCCAGGGTCTTGCCGTAGGCGTCGTGGATCGCGGCCTCCAGGGGGCTGGCCGAGACAAGTTGGGCCAGCCGCGGCATCGACTCGATGCCCGCAGCCGCGGTGATTTCGTCCGCGGCGCGGGAATAGCCGGCGGCCAGCTCGTGGGTGATTTCCAGGGGGTGGCCGACCGCCTTGCAGTCCCCCGCCCGGTCCGCCAGCAGGCGGCCCAGCGCGGTCATCGCCGCCAGGGTCTGGTCGCTTGAGGCCGACTGGCTCGGCCATCCCCAGATGTGGCCCACCGGCATCGAGCCAAACCCCTCGCCGCGGCGGCCGTCGCGGGTCTCGACCTTCGCTTTCACATGGAGCAGCACGACGTCGGATACAACCCGGCCGCCGAATTTTATCGGCGTCCGGTAGTTGAATTGCTCCGTCTCCGAGACGACTTCAAGCAGGCGAATGTCGGTTGGCTTGGGCATGGTCCACTCCCTTTCCGATCGATTCCTCGCGTGACGGGTCCACGTCGGCGCTCTGCGTCCGGCCGCACCCGCGATGACGCGGCCGGTGCGGGCCCCGGGCGACCCAGCCAGCCCTCCCCCCCGGCCGGCCGCAGCGGCCATCCTAGCCGATTTCCGCCGCGGATGGCAAGCCGCCGGAGAGACATCGCCGGCAGAATCGCCGTAGTGGATCCGCGCGCTGAAAATCGCCGATCGGTGCGCGGAGGAAAGAGGAACATGCAGAAAGGGCGCGAAGCGGGCGATTGGCTCGCCGGCTCCGCGCCCTGCGATCGGCGGTCTGGGCGACGCTGCCCGGCGCCGGCGGCCGGCCGGCGCGATGCCTCACACCAACTGTTTGCGGACCGCCCAGACAGCCGCCTGCGTCCGATCCGACACGCCGATCTTTCGCAGGATGTGCTGGACGTGCTCCTTGACCGTCTCGTAGCTGATGTGCAGCGCCTGGGCAATCTCCTTGTTCGTCAGGCCGAAGGCGAGCTGGCGAAGCACCTCGCTCTCGCGCTGGGTCAGCGGCACTTCGACATCCGCCGCCAGTCGCGGAGTGGCCAGCGCGCCGGTCACACGCCGCAATTCGTCGCGCGTCCACGCGCTTTCGCCGCTGGCTGCCATGCGGATTGCGTTGAGCAACTGCTCGCGCGTGCAGCCCTTCAGCAAGTAGCCGCTCGCCCCGAGCGCCACGGATCGGGCGATGTAGGTCGGATTGTCGAACGTGGAGAGCATCAGAACCGGCATGTCGGGCTTCTCGAGCTTGATCCGCCCCAAGGCCGTCAGACCGTCTCCCTTCGGCATGCGGATGTCGAGCAGTACCACGTCCGGGTCGTTCTCCATGGCATACTTGACCGCTTCTTCGCCGGTGCCGACCTCCGCGACGATTTCCACGTCCGTGTCGGCCAGCAACACCTTCAATCCGCTGCGGACAACTTCGTGGTCGTCAGCGATCAATAACTTCAATTTGCTCATGAGATCCTCCGATCATGCAAACCCTACCGTGACGCCTCGCGCGGACCAACGCGGCGGGCCCCCCGGCAGAGGCCCGAGTTCCGCAAAGGCTGAATCCCGCGACAATCCCTGTTCTGGATTTCCTCTGGAACAGAAAAGAGCGACCTTCAACAGGCACGAGAACCAGTGGCTGCAAAAAAACCGATCCGCGAACCGCAGTCGAAAACTGCCCCTGACGGGACCGAACCATCACCCGGCAGGGGAGACCTCCACCGATGGCCAGGCAGATCGAAAAAATCGCCCTGACATGTCTGTTCCGTTTTCCTCAGTCCGGGGATAGCCGCGCGGCCTGATGGGGGGTGTCGTGGGCACCACGACGTCCCCCCTCCTAATGGCCATTTGCCTATCCCTATACCCCTATGTTAGCAGAATTCTTCACGGGGGATAGCCCTTCTGTCACATTTTGGGATTACCACTTGGGGGAAGGTCCCCCCGCTGTGCGGATCGGGCTGTGTGAATTGGCCCGTTTGTCACCCGCTTACCGATCATATCCGTGCGGGTGGTTTTTCTGCCAGTTCCAGGCGGTGGCGACGATCTGGTCGATCTCGGTGTAGCGCGGCTTCCAGCCGAGCTCCGCCTGGACCTTCGTCGAGTCGGCGTAGAGTTCGGCCGGGTCGCCGCAGCGCCGCGGGCCGTATTCGACGGCGATTTGGCGCCCGGTGACGCGCTGGGCCGACTGGAGGACCTCGCGGACCGAGTAGCCGCGGCCGATTCCCAGGTTGTAGAAGCGGGCCTCGCCCGGCTTGAGGGCATCCATCGCCACGCCGTGGGCCTGGCAGAGGTCTTCCACGTGGATGTAATCGCGGATGCACGTGCCGTCGGGCGTGGGATAGTCCGTGCCGAAGACGGTCAGCTTCTCCCGCTGCCCGAGCGCTACCTGCAAGATCAGCGGGATCAAGTGGGTCTCCGGCCGGTGGTCCTCGCCGAGCGAACCGTCGGCCGCGGCGCCGGCTACGTTGAAATAGCGCAGGGCCGCGAAGGCGAATTCGGGATCGGCGGCCGCCATGTCCTTCAGAATCCGCTCAACGCACCATTTCGACCAACCGTAGGGGCTGATCGGCTGCTGGGCCATCGTCTCGACGATCGGGACGCGATCTGGCTGGCCATAGGTCGCGCACGTCGAGCTGAAGACAAACCGCCTCACCCCGACCGCCCGCATCGCCTTCAACAGGCTCACCGCGCCGCTCGTGTTGTTGTCGTAGTAATCGAGCGGCCGCTCGACCGATTCGCCCACGTACGCCAAGGCGGCGAAGTGCATCACGCACTCGATTGCGTGTTCCTCCAGGATTCGGACGATTTGGGCGGTGTCGCACAGCGGCAATTCGTAGAAGGCGGCCCGAGCGTCCAGGGCCTCGCGATGGCCCCGGTCGAGGTTGTCGATCACGACCGTCTTGTGCCCGGCCTCGACCAGCAGCTTGACGGCGTGCGATCCGATATAACCTGCCCCGCCGGTCACCAATACGTTCATCAGGCTATTTCCTCAACCGCGAATCTGCTACAATCATCCCAATCGCTCACACCCCAACAGAGGGGCTCCAAGGGCAGCGTCCGTGGCCTGTTGCCAATCCTCGCCGCTGGCCGACGGTTTCCAAACGATCCATTGGAGTCCGCGTGAGCGAGTCTGTCAATCAAACCATGCACAACGAGAGCCAGTCGGATGACCCGGATCGTCGCCATCATGGGCACTTACCGCCGCGACGGCATCATCGAGCAGACGGTCGACG
Source organism: Pirellulaceae bacterium (assembly GCA_012744395.1). Lineage (GTDB taxonomy): Bacteria > Planctomycetota > Planctomycetia > Pirellulales > Thermoguttaceae > JAAYCB01. Next base: position 46,136 of record JAAYCB010000314.1, on the reverse strand, counting down.
CGATTCTCCAAGCCGCTCGCGAGGAAGGCGCCGAGGTTGAAAAGATCGACTTGAAGGAGAAGTCGATCGAATTCTGCACAAACTGCCGCAAATGCACTGGCCCCAAGGCGCCGGAGGTGCGCCGCACGGACTGCATCTTCGACGACCAGATGGCGGCGATTTGCGATGCGCTCGACCGCGCCGACGGGATCGTTCTGGCGGCCCCCGTGAATTTCTTTAGCGTCACGGCCCTGATGAAGCGATTTCTGGAACGGCTTCTGGTGTATGTCTATTGGCCGTGGGGTCGCAACTCGCTGCCGAAACCCCGGGTCAAGAAATGCGACAAGAAAGCGGTCGTCATGACCGCCAGCGCCTGCCCGGCTTTTCTCGGGCGCTGGCTGCTGCCCAACCCGACGGGCGTGATGAAGAGCGCCGCCCGACTGCTCGGGGCGAAGGTCGTCCGCAAGCTCTATTTCGGCGCGGTCTGCGGAGAAGAGAAGCAGCGACTGACACCTTCCCAGGTCAAGAAGGCCCAAGCCGCCGGCCGGTTGCTCGCGCGCACCGCGCGATCCCGGTAGGGGCAAACGTTCAGGCAAAATCCCGGCGGATCTTTCGCTAAACCCGCCGGCTTGCCCGGCGGATCTTTCGCTAAACCCGCCGGCTTGCCCGGCGGATCTTTCGCTAAATCCCGCCGGCTTGCCCGGCGGATCTTTCGCTAAATCCCGCCGGCTTGCCCGGCGGATCTTTCGGCTTCGGACTACATCCGCGGCCGGCTCTCTCCCAAAACAACGTAGCTCTCGCCTCCCGGTGCTTTCGCGTGTCCCATACTTGAGTAGTCCACGGAGCAAGTGCCACCACCCCCTTGGCGAGGGAGTCAACAATGCTTACTGAATCCCAAAGCGGGCTGGATATCCAAGAGCTGGCTGCCATCCTGCCGCCGCAGGCGGCGGAGAACGATTTTCCTCCGAATCCGCCGATTGAGACGGTCCGCGTCTGGGGCCTGCCGCTGGCTCGGATGGGCACAGCGGGGGTGCTGGCCCGGATCGACGACCTGATCGAGCGGGGAGACCCCGCGTTTTTCATTACGGCCAATCTGCATTACGCGCGGCTCTCGGCTCGCGAGCCGCACCTGGGCAATGTGAATTCGCGGGCGGCGTTTATCACCGCCGACGGCATGCCGCTGATCTGGTATGCCCGGCTGACCGGCCGACCGCTGCCGCAGTGCGTCGCCGGGGCCGCGTTGGTTGAGCTGCTTTCCTGCCGGGCGGAAGCGCGAGGTTATCGGGTGTTCTTTCTCGGCGCTGCCCAAGGGGGCGCACGCCGGGCGGCCGATCGCCTGCTGACGCGTCATCCGAGGCTTGCGGTCGCCGGCGTTGAGACGCCCGAGTTCGGCGGGATCGAGGCCTCGGACCACGCAGCGCTGGTCCGGCGAATTCGCTCCGCCCGCCCCGACATTCTTTTCGCCGCCCTCGGGCAACCCAGGGGCGAGCTGTGGATTGACCGGCACTGTGCGGCGATGGGCGTGCCGGCGTGCGTGGAAGTTGGCGCATCGCTGACTTGATTGCCGGCAGCGCTGGCAGGGCCCCGCGATGGATCGAGCGGGCCTGCGCCGAATGGCTGTACCGGCTGGCCCGCGAGCCCCGGCGGTTCGCGTCCCGCCATTTCCGCGACACGGTGTTTCGTTGCAGGACGATTGTCGGCGATCTCAGCCGGGGCCGCGAGTAGACGTTATTCCGCGAATTCGCCCAGTTCGGGGCTCTCGGTGCGAACATAATCGGCGTAGTTCATACCGACCGAGATGCAGTGGTCGCCGGCATTGAAGTTGATCCGCTCGTTCTCTCCGAGTCGCCGGTCGCAGAGCGTCGGCAACCCGAAAAGCTGGCCGAACGGCGGGATCGCGCCGGGTTCGAGCCCCGTCAGTTCGAAGACTTCCTCGCGGCTCAGGAAGCGGAGTCTCCGCCAGTTCTGCTGGCGGCGAATTTCGCGGCTGTCGAGCCGGCGATCGGCGGGGAGGACGAACATCACGACCCGGTCGTCGCCCTTGCAGATCAGCGCTTTGGCGCCGCTGGCCAGCGGCGTGCCCCGAACACGCGCGGCCTGTTGGCTTGTGTGGACCGCCTCGTGTCGGAGGACATCGTATTGGACGCCGTGCCGATCGAGGAGGTCTTCCAGTCGGTCAAAGACGCGTTCAGACATCGGTTGTTCTCCTGTCTGTTATGGAGGCGGGCCTTCCGCCACGTTCCCAAGCCGGAGCTTGGGAACGAGATCGGGTGGGAACGAGGTGGGCAGCGAGAACTGAACCCTGAACCCTCCTCTCCTGATCTTGGGTTGGATCCGCGCGCGGGTCAGCACGGCCCCCACTCTGTCGGGCGGTTTGCAGCGCGTTGACACTTGGTGCGAATGCGATAGAATAACCGGTTTCCCCGGGCGGTTTCCCGCCTCCCGGGGCTGTTTTTTTCCCGCCCCGCCCGCGATGCTGCCTGTTCGGGCAGGCTCGTCGCGCCGGCTTCCGAGGGATCGCCCTCCGTGCCAGGAGCGATGCGTTGCAAGAAGCCATCCAAAAGGCCGACACGCTGATCGAGGCCCTCCAGTGGATCCGCAAGTTTCGCGGCAAGATCACCGTGATCAAGCTCGGCGGCAGCATCATGGAAGACGAGCGGGCGATGGCCCACCTGTTGCTCGATGTCGTTTTCATGGAGTCGGTCGGGATGCGGCCGGTCGTCGTTCACGGCGGCGGCGCGGCCATCAGCCGCGCGATGGCCGAGGCGGGGCTTGAGCCGAAGTTCGTCCTGGGGCGGCGCTACACCGACGCGAACGTCCTGGCCGTCGTGGAGCGGGTCCTGGCGGGGGAGGTCAATCGGCGGATCGTCGAGGAAATCGACTCCCTTGGCGGGCGTGCCGAAGGGCTCAACTTTCAGACGCGAAACGTCCTCTTCGGCGAACCGCTCAAGCTCAAGGACGCGGCCGGAGCGGAGCTCGACTTGGGACGGGTTGGCCGCGTGACACGCGTCGACCGCGATTCGATCGAGGACCTCTGCCGCCGCTGGGTGGTCCCGGTCATCCCTTCGATGTGTGCCACCGAGGATGGCCAGAAGCTGAACGTGAATGCCGACACGGCCGCCACAGCCGTGGCCCAGGCGCTGGGAGCGGACAAACTCGTATTCTTGAGCGATGTCAACGGCGTTCGCCGCGACCGCAACGACCCCGACTCGCTTGTCCACTCGCTGACCGCCGCCGAGGCCCGCGCGCTGATCGACTCCGGCGCCGTGGAGGCGGGAATGATCCCCAAAGTCCAGGCCTGCCTGGAGACGCTCGAAAACGGTGTCGGCAAGATCCATATCATCGACGGCCGGTTGCGGCATTCGCTGCTGCTGGAAGTCTACACGAGCCGGGGCGTGGGCACGGAGATCGTCCGCGGCTGAAGTGATTTTTCCACGGCCGGCGGCGAACCGGGAGACACCATTGCCTGTCTGCTGTGCTTTGTTGAGCGACCATTTGATCGGCTGGAAGGAGAAGATCGTGGCGAAAAACGCCCCGCTGGATTCCCAAGGAGTTATTCGGCTGTTCGAACAGTACGTGATCCCCAATTACGGCCGGTTCCCGGTCGCGCTCGTCCGCGGCGAGGGGTCGCACGTCTGGGATGCCGAGGGCAACCGCTATCTCGACCTGTTCCCCGGTTGGGGCTGCGGCCTGCTGGGGCACTGCCCGGCTCCGGTCGTCCAAGCCGTCCAGGAGCAGGTCGCCAAGCTGATCCACGTCCCCAACACCTGGTACACGGAACTCCAGGGCCGCTGGGCCGAGGCCTTGAGCAAGCGGAGTTACGGCGGGCAGGCCTTCTTTTGCAACTCGGGCACCGAGGCCAATGAAGCGGCGATCAAGCTGGTGCGCCTGCACGCGCCGAAGAACCGTTACAAGATTATCACGTTCGAGGGCGGATTTCACGGGCGGACGCTCGGCTCGACGACCGCCACGGCGCAGCCGAAGTATCACGAAGGCCTCGGGCCGCTGATGGCCGGCTTCGTCTACGCTCCGCATGGAGACCTGGCCGCCGTCGAGGCCCTCATCGACGAGGAGACCGCCGCGATCATGATCGAGCCGATCCAGGGTGAGGGAGGCATCCGGGTTCCGCCCGAAGGCTTTCTCCAAGGGCTCCGCCGGTTGGCCGATGCGCATCACCTGCTGTTGGTTTTCGACGAGGTGCAGACCGGTTTCGGGCGGACCGGCGAATGGTTTGCCTACCAGCACTTCGACGTCACTCCCGATATCATGACCCTGGCGAAGGCAGTCTGCGGCGGCCTGGCCGGCGCGGCGCTGTTGACCACCGCCCAGATCGCGCCCAGCTTGCGCCCCGGGATGCACGCCGCGACGTTTGGCGGCAACCCGATCGCCGCCAGCGCCGGGATCGCCGCGATCGAGATGATCGAGCAGCAGGGACTGCTGAAAAACGCCCGCAAGATCAGCGATGTGTTCCGCACCCGGCTGGCGGACATTCAGCAGGAGTGCGAGATCGTCCGCGAGGTTCGCCTCGTCGGCCTGATGATCGGGATCGAGCTTTCGATCGCCGGAGCGCCGATCGTCAAGGCGTGCCTCGCCCGCCGGATGCTGATCAATTGCACGCACCAGACGGTGCTCCGGTTGCTGCCGGCCCTGAATTTGACGGAAGAGCAGGCCCACGAGGCGTGCGACCTGCTCGGCGAGGTCCTCAAGGAGCAGGCGGCCTGCGATAACGGGCAATCATGACTGGCTAATCGAGAACTGACCAGACTCGCGGGGAGGGCATCATGCGACACTTGATCGCGCTGAGCGACTTGACGCCGGCCGAGATCGAACGGATTTTCGCGATCACGGAAGACCTTAAGACGAAGTTCGAAACGGGCCTTCGCGAGCCGCTGCTGCCCGGCCGCGTGATGGCCCTGCTGTTCGAAAAGCAGTCGTTGCGAACCCGCGTGAGCTTCGAGGCGGGCATGGCCCACCTCGGGGGAAACGCGATGTTTCTGGGCGCCGACGTCGGCTTTGGAAAACGCGAGAGCATCGCCGATTTTGCCCGCGTGCTCGGCGAACTGGTCGACGTCGTCGTGGTCCGCTCGAAAAGCCACCAGACCGTCGTGGAGCTTGCCCGGCATTGCACCTGTTCGGTGATCAACGGCTTGACCGACTACGCCCACCCCTGCCAGGCAATGGCCGATCTGTACACGCTTCGGGAGTGCTACGGATCGCTCGAGGGCCGCACGCTGGCTTGGGTCGGAGACGGCAACAACGTCGCCCGGAGCCTCGCCATGGGGTGCGGCAAGGTCGGCATGCGGATGGCCATGGCCACGCCGGAAGGCTACCGGTTCGACGCGGAGTATCTCGCCACGCTGGAGAAGGAGGTTCCCGATCTCGATCTGTTCGTCACCGATAATCCGGCCGAGGCGGTCCGCAATGCCGCCGCGGTCTACACCGACGTCTGGGCAAGCATGGGCCAGGAAGGCGAGGCGGAACGCCGCCGCAAGGATCTCGCCCCCTACCAGGTCAACGCCCACCTGATGGCGCAAGCGCCCAGCGACGCCGTCTTCATGCACTGCCTGCCGGCGCGGCGCGGGGAGGAAGTGACCGACGACGTGATTGACAGTCCGGCGAGCATTGTTGTCCGTCAGGCGGGCAACCGAATGCACGCCCAGAAAGGCATCCTCGCCTGGCTGCTCGGCGCCCAGCGGTAGCCGGTGCTCAACAGCCCGGGTCGGCTCGCGCCTGGCGGGGTCCCTTTCGTTCCCAAGCTGGAGCTTGGGAACCAGGAACTTTGAGCCTTCGATATCCCATGCGCCACGATCAACGCCAGCCCGATCAACTCCGCCCGATCCGCATCCAGCGCGGGTTCACCGGTGCGGCCCCGGGCAGCGTCCTGATCGAGGCGGGGCGCACCAAGGTGCTTTGCACCGCCAGCCTCGATGCGCAGGTGCCGCCGTGGCTGGCCGGCCAGGGGCGGGGCTGGATCACCGCCGAATACAGCATGCTCCCCGGCAGCACCGCGCCGCGAAAGCGCCGCGAGCGGGAGAGGCTCGACGGTCGGTCGTCGGAGATTCAAGGGACCGGCGAGCAGACTCCCTTCAGCGAGACGCAGCTCGGAGAGATGCTGGCCCTGGCCCGGCTCGGCGCGCGGCGACTCAGCGAGACCCAGAAAGCGGCCCTGGGGCGGCTCTGGCCGTTTGATGAGTAACCCTGTCGGTTGCGGTCGGCGCCGTCTATAATGTGCGGCAGGCTCGTCGCCGGCGGCGCGCCGTCCGCCGCCGGCTTTCCGCTCCCGAAACGATCTTCGTTGCATCGGGCTTCTCATGACCTCATCCCCCACGCTTGTGACGGGCGCCACGGGCCTGGTCGGCAACAACGTGGTCCGCCAGTTGCTCGGTCGCGGCCGGGGCGTACGCGTCCTGGCGCGGGACGGCGCCGACCCGCGCCCCTTGGCGGGCCTCGACGTGGAAATCTTCCGGGGCGACATCCTGCGGCCCGAAACGCTCTCGCCCGCCTGCTCGGGCGCCGGCGCGGTGATCCATGCCGCCGGGTATGTGCACCTCGGCCGCACGGGGCTGGCTCTTCAGCGAGCGGTCAACGTCGAGGGGACGCGCAACGTGGCCCGCGCGGCCCGGCGGGCAGGCGCGCGAATGATCCACATCTCCTCTTGCGACGCGGCGGGAATCGGGCCGGTCGGCGCGCCGGCCGATGAAGACACGCCCCTTGCCGATCCTCGCGGCTGTACGTACGCGATCAGCAAGCGCGAGGCCGAACAGGCCGTCCGCGAGGAAATCGGCAAAGGGCTCGACGCGGTGATCGTCAATCCCGGGTTCATGCTCGGTCCCTGGGACTGGAAACCTTCGTCGGGGCGGATGCTCCTGGAGGTGGCCCGGGGCCGGGGCCTGCTGGCTCCCCGCGGATGGTTCAGCGTCTGCGACGTTCGCGACGTTGCCTCCGGGATCATTTCGGCCGCCGAGCGCGGGGCGCGCGGTCGGCGGTACCTGATGGCTGGCGAGAACACCACGTATCTGGCCGCCTGGCGGCTGTTTGCCCGCGTGACCGGGGGCCGCCGTCCCTGGATGACCGCGGGCCCGGCGATGCTCTTCCTGGCAGGGCGGGGGGGCGACCTGGCGGCCCGGTTAAGCGGCCGAGAATCGGACGTCAACTCCGCCGCCATCGCCTACGCGCGGCTGCCGAAAAACTACACAAGCCGCCGAGCCCGCGAGGAACTCGGCTATGCCAGTCGCCCCTTCGAGGAGACGGTCTGCGATGCCTGGGCCTGGCTCAAGGACAACGGCTACGCGTAGCGCCGGCGCGGAAAAACGGCGACGCACCCTGGGGTGATCCGCACCCAGGGGCCATCCAAACGGCCGAGGACCGAAAGCTTTCCCCCCAGGAGGGTGACATAGCCTGGCTGCCGCTGTTGTCCGGATTAGACTGGGCGCTTGCGCCGGCTGGACTGCCGTTCTCCGCGGTTCGCGGTCGGTCGGATTTCGGACTCGGACGCTTACCGCCGCGGTTTGAGGACCACGGCGCCGAGCGGAGGCAGGGTCACCAGAAGCGAAGCGGGCCGCCCGTGCGCCGAGGTGTCCTCCGCTGGAATCCCCGCGCCGTTGCCGATGTTGCTCCCGGCGTAGTACATCGAGTCGCTGTTGAACACCTCGTCGTACCAGGCGAGCTTCGGCACGCCAATCCGGTGGCCAATTCGGGGCATCGGGGTGAAGTTCAGGCAGACGACGACAAAATCGTCGGAGTCTTCCGCCTTGCGGATATAGCTGAACGTGCTCTGCTCGTAGTTGTGGCAGTCGATCCACTCGAACCCGCGCCCGTCGAAATCGAACCGGTGCAACGCCTGTTCACCGCGGTAGAGGCGGTTCAGATCGGCGACGCACCTCTTCAGGCCCTGGTGCGATTCCCACTGCAACAGGTCCCATTGGAGACTGGCGTCGAAATTCCATTCGAGCCACTGGCCGAATTCGCTGCCCATGAACAGCAGCTTCTTGCCCGGATGGGTCCACAGGTACGTGTACAGGAGGCGCAGGTTGGCGAACTTCTGCCAGAGATCGCCCGGCACCTGGTTGAGCAGCGACCCCTTGCCGTGGACCACCTCGTCGTGGGAGAAGGGCAGGACGAAGTTCTCGTGGAACGCGTAGATCAGGCTGAATGTCAGCTCATCGTGGTGGTACTTGCGGTGGATCGGATCGTGGTGCATGTAGCGGAGCGTGTCGTTCATCCAGCCCATGTTCCACTTGAGGCTGAATCCAAGGCCGCCCAGGTAGGTCGGCTTGGAGACGCCGGGCCAGGCGGTCGATTCCTCGGCGATCGTCAGCGCCCCGGGAAATTGCAGATGGACCTGCTCGTTGAATTCCTTGAGAAAGCGGATTGCCTCGAGGTTCTCGCGGCCGCCGTACTTGTTGGGAATCCAGTCGCCCGGCTTGCGGCTGTAGTCGAGGTAGAGCATGGAGGCCACCGCGTCGACGCGGACGCCGTCGATATGGTACTTGTCGAACCAGAAGAGGACGTTGGAGACCAGGAAGTTGCGGACTTCGTGCCGGCCGTAGTTGAAAATGTGGGTTCCCCAATCGCGGTGTTCCCCCTGGCGGGGATCCTCGTGCTCGTAGAGGGCCGTGCCGTCGAACCGGCGGAGACCGTGCCCGTCGCGCGGGAAATGGGCCGGCACCCAGTCCAAAATCACCCCAATGTCGTTCTGGTGGCAGAGGTCGACGAAGTACATGAAATCCTGCGGCGTGCCATAGCGCGAGGTGGCCGCGTAGTATCCCACGGTCTGGTACCCCCAGCTCGCCGAGAGCGGGTGCTCGCTGATCGGGAGCAGTTCGATGTGGGTGTAGCCCATCTCCTTGACGTATTCAACGATCTGGTGGGCCAACTCGCGGTAGGTCAGCCAGCGCGTCGGGTCGTCGCCCGGCCGCCGCCAGCTCCCCAAGTGGACCTCGTAGATGGAGATCGGCTGGTCGAGCCAGTTCGTCTCCTGCCGCCGCTCGATCCACTTCCCGTCGTGCCAACGGTAGCGGTTCAGATCGATCACCTTCGAGGCGGTCAACGGCGGCACCTCGGCGCCGAAGGCGAACGGGTCGCACTTCTCGAACACGTTGCTGCCGCGGCGAATCTGGAACTTGTAGAGCGTCCCTTCGCTCAACCCCGGCACGAACAGCTCCCAGAATCCGCTGGGGATGTGCTTGCGCATCGGGTGGCGGCGGCCATCCCAGGCGTTGAAGTCGCCCACCAGGCTGACGCTCGTCGCATTCGGCGCCCAGACGGCGAAATTCACCCCCTCGACGCCGTCGACGGTCCGCAACTGGGCCCCCAGCTTCTCATAGCACCGCCAGTGCGTCCCCTCGTTCAGCAAGTGCAGGTCGTAGTCGGAAAGCAGGTGCGGGAAGGCATACGGATCATGCATGAGTCTGTTCTCTCCACCGTTCTCCGCGACACGCAACATGTACTTCAGACGACCGGTCTCCTCCGACGCCGGGCAAATCGCTTCATAGAGCCCGGCCGGGTGGATGCGCTGCATGGGGCGCGAAATCGCGTGGCGCCCGTCTACGACCCAGGCCTGCTCCGTGTGCGGTAAGAACGCGCGAACGGCGAGCGCCCTGCGCCCGGAAATCTCCACCTCGTGAGGGCCTAAAAGCTCAAATGGATTCTCGTATCGGCCGTCAATCAGCTGCCCAAGCTTCTCCAACAAGACGTTCGTCCGCACCAACGCTCTCCTTCCGACGGATTCCTTCCCGAGATCAGCTTGCAGTATCCACCCCTTCGGAGGGGCTACTTGTGGCTGTTCCCGCGCTTTCCCAAGTTCAATACGTTACCCAATCGGGAGAACTCCCGCCAGAGGCGGATTTCCCCGCACTGTAACCGCAAACTGACTTCAACACGCTCTTGATCGGCAACAGGGTGGCGAGCAGATGCCGCAGACCTTCGGGCTTTTCGCTTCGGGGCCCCTCCGAAATCGACCTTGAGGAGCGGTCGGACACGCTCGACTGCGCTGCGTGTGCCGGATCAATCCGCCATGTGCGGCAGTCCACCTGGTGAAACTGCATCGCCCGGTCAAGCCGCTTCCACAGATCGCCGTTCTTGACCGGCACCATCTGTCCGAAATACTCCCAGCACCAGCCATTCTCGCGCCATTCGTGCAGCCCGTAGCGAATCCCTTCGCGGACATAACTGCTCGCCGTCCAAATCGTCACGCACGATGGCTGCCGCAGGGCCTCCAGCCCGCGAACCACGGTGAGCAACTCGAGCCGATCGCCCCGGGCAACCGGGTCGATATCGTCGGCGACGATCCGCTCACCCCCTTTTTCGGCACGGAGAACGAATCGCCAGCGGCCAGGCTCAGTGGCTTGCCTCGATTCCGAGAAGAGCACGTATTCCGGACGTTCCACACAGCGCATGGTCTTCAGGCAACCTCAGCGGATAATCAACGGCAAGGTTCAAGAGCCAAGCTCCGCCAGTTCGGTGCTCCCGACCAACGGCCCAGTCTGGCCGATTTGGCAATTGGGAGTTGTACTCTGAACCTTGCCCAGTCAAAAAAAGTGCCTCCTCCAGAGGAATCGTCGAACTCTCTCCAGCGCGAAATCATTCCGGCTCTGTACGCTTATCGTCACCGGCTGCGTGAATTCTCTAGTTTTGCTATCTTTACTTTTCGCAAATTGGAGATCATGGCCGGGGCAAGGATCAAGGGGCAAGGTTCGAGGTCCAAACTTCCTTGCTTGGAATCGATGGGCCAGTCTCGACCGCTCTTGGCCGTTGGGAATTGAACTTCGACGGTTGCGAAGAACCGCTCCAACCTGGATCAGCCATGAGCCAATCACAACCCGACGCGTGAGCGAGGAAGGCTAACCCGACGCGTGAGCGAGGGAGGCCAACGAGTCACCCTCGCTCACGCGTCGGGTTAGAGCGGCGCGACACATCGAAAGATCGCCGGCGCATGAATAATCCGCTCTAACCGCGTCACCCGCCGCGGCACTTCGTCCGGCTGGAATCTCCTATTTCCTCTAACCGGAAGAATCTCCACGGCTCTTGCCTTGCACGCGTCAGATTCGCAGGCCTCTCTGGAACAGATTGAGCGATGCTTCGATTAGACTCGGAACTATGCCGCCCCTGGATTCGTCTTAATCTTGGCGTGTCGCCTGGGGGAACCCCACCAAAAGGGGGTTGCAGAGGGGCTTCGGGCAGCATGGTACACTTCAGTGGAAGACACGTTTGAAGGTTCCAGCAGAGGCTAAGCGATGGCCAAGTTTCGTGCAGGCTTGTTCAAGCGACCGATGAACCCCCTCCGTCCGCGCGTTGCGCGGGTTGAGCCGTTGGAATCGCGATGGCTGCTCGCCGCGCCGACGCTCGGTTCGTTGCCATCGTCCGTCAACATTGCCGCGGGCGCTCCGCTGCCGCTGGTGCTGGGCGGGCGGGACGCCGACGGCGATGCCCTGACGTACACGGTTACCAGCAGCAACCCGGTCTTGACGGCCTCGATTCTCAAGCAAGACGCGCCCAACGGGCACCGCAGCATGCGGATCGGCGTGAAGGACTACGGCGAAATGGTCTTCGAGCTGTTCGAGGGCCTGACGCCGAACACGACCGCCCGGATCATCGAAATCGCCGAGTCCGGGTGGTATGAAGACCGCATCTTCCACCGAGTCATCGACGGGTTCATGATCCAGGGGGGCTCCAGGGATGGGTTGGGAATCAGCGGGACGGGCGAGAAGTTCGACGACGAATACCACGCCGACCTGCAATTCACTTCGCCCGGCCTGTTGGCCATGGCCAAGGCCGGCGACGACACGAACGACTCCCAGTTCTTCATCACGGATATCCCCTCGGGCGGATTCTCGCTCCCCCGCTGGCTCGACTTCAACCACACGATCTTCGGGATGATCACCGATGGCGACGGCGTTCGCGAGGCGATCTCCCAGGCCCAGACGGACGCGTCGGATCGGCCCCTGGACGAGATTCTCATCGAGTCGGTGGAGATCTTCCAGGACGCGCAGAACGCCGTGATGCTCGTCGGCGCGCCCCACGGCACCTACGACAGTGGCGACATCACGGTGACCGTCCGTGACGGCAAGGGAGGCACGGCCAGCAAGACGATTCGCGTCAACGTCCTTCCGGACAGTTCCAACTCCAATCCCTTCCTCGGCCCGATCGATCCCATCTGGCTGGCAATCGACACCCCTCACCATTTCCAGCTCGAAGCGACCGACGTCGAAGGCGATACCGTCTACTACGCCGCCGAACTGCTCACGGAGACAAGCGACCTGGAGGTCAGCGTCGACGAAAACGGATTGGTGACGATTGTCCCGAAGAACGGCGCAATCGGGGTCGCCGAGGTCGTCTTCCGTGTGGGGCCGACCGCCGCCTCGCTCGTGCCGAGTTCCACCGGCACGTACGACGAGAGCAAGATCGACTCGCAGGTCGTGATGATCCACATTCCCCCGGCGACGCCGACGATCAAGCTTGCCCCGGGCATGGACACGGGAGTCATCGACGGCTCGACGAACCGCGACAACAGCGAAGACAAAACGCTCGAGTTCAACATCTACGGGCTGGCGGCCGCTTCAGCGCTGAAGATTCACCTGAATGGCGTCGAGGTGCCCCACCAGGAAATCTCGCGGATCGCCCAGGGGGATGGTTCGGCCAACTACGTGGCCACGATCCGCCTGGCCACCGGCAGCCGGTTGTCCGACGGGGAGTATATTCTCCAAGCGCAGCAGGTTCTCCCCCTCGGCGAGGCCTACGGCAACCAGGTTCTTCCCAGCGACCTGTCCGCGCCGTTTCTCTTCACGGTCGATACCGAGGCGCCGCCGATCACCTCCGCGCCCGTGACCGACGCGTACCTGGGGGAGTTGTACGAGTACAACGCCGAATCCCCGGAAGAGGGCGAGGAGAACATACTCTACCAGCTCGAGTCGCCCGTTCCCGCCGGCATGGTGATCGATCCCAGTACGGGGGTGATCACGTGGACGCCGACGGCCGACGACGTCGCGGACCACCCGATTGTGGTGCTGATCCGCGACGGGGCGGGGAACGAGGGGAGCCAGCAGTTCACGTTGTCGGTCTTCTCCCCCGTTGAGGTCGGGATTCAGGGCGAGACGATCGTCGATGAGCTGGAGACGCTGACGCTGCTGGTCACGGCGGTGGATCCGGCGCTGCCGGATTCGCCGATGACGATCGCGCTTCACGGCGGCACGCTCCCCGCCGGCGCCGACTACACGATCGAGCAATTGGACGGCCACACGGCGCGGTTCACGTGGCACACCGGCGAAGCGGATGGATACGGACTGTATGACCTGGTCTTCGCGGCTTCGGATGGAGTCCGAGCCCGGTCGCTTCAGACGGTCCAGGTGACCGTTCGCGAGGTCAACTCCGCCCCCTATTTCACGCAGGTCTTCGACGAATGGACCGGCGACGAGGAGTCGCTGATCGATTTCCGCTTTCTCGCGGCCGATGCCGATCTGCCCGCCAACCAGCTCGTCTTCAGCCTTTTCGGCGATGTGCCCGACGGCGCCGAGATCGATGCCATGACGGGGCGGTTCACATGGAGCCCCGACGAGACGCAGGGCGGCCGCCAGTATCGCTTCGGGGTCCGCGTTACCGATTCCGGGCCCGGCAACCTCTCGGCCGAGCATGCCGTGACGATCACGGTCGTCGAGAACAACCGACCGCCCGTCTTCGAGCCCACGCCGGTGCAGCGGGTCGTCGCCGGCGAAGTCCTGGCATTTCAGGTGATCGCCCGCGATCCGGACATTCCCGCGGCCGCACTCGAGTACGCGCTGGAGGGCGACGTGCCCCGGGCAATGGAGATCGATGCGGCCAGCGGCCAGGTCCGCTGGCAGGTCCCGGAGGACTTCTTGCCGGCCGGTACGCTGGAGCAGACCCTGGAGGTCACGGTCGTGGCTCGCGAGGTCGCCGGGCAATCCGCCACGTCCCTCGACGCGCGCCAGGTCGTTGAAATCACCGTGGTCGACAGCCTCGCGGAACTGGTCGCCGCAATGCTCACTCCCCGGTCGTCCACGGTCTCGCCGCCCCTGGCCGGTCCCGAGACAGCGCCCGGCGCCGATTTGGCCCTCGCCTCTGGCGGAACCGTCGTTCTTCAGCAGGCGGGCGTCTACCGCGATCGCGGTTTCTTCGGCGCGGGTTTCTTCGGTGGGGACTTTTTCGGGACGCAATTCGGCCCGACCGGCGCCGCGGGCGGCGGCGGGCCGGAAAGCTCCGACGCGCCGGAAGCGAAGGACCTGCGCGAGAAAGATCCGCCGAATCCCGAGGATGAGGCGGCCAGCCTCGATCGCCTCCTCGATCAGATCGCCGCGGAAACCGCTGAAGCCCAGGATGCGATGCTCGCGGCGATCGTCGCCACCGACGGGGATCCACAACAGGCGATCCCGCCGGACCGCGCTCGGCAGGCAAGCGACCTGCCGCCTGAACAACCGGCCGATTCTGGCATTCCCTTCACGCCAGACCGTGCCGAGGGGAAGACGGAGCCGGCCGATTCGGACAACCCGGCGACAGTCCCCGCCCAAGCACACGTGCAGACAGTTGCCGCCGTGAAGCGACTCGGGCCGTAGCATCGTCCAACCGGCCGCATTTCTAGGGCAAGGCAACTATTTTTTTCATCGTGCGTGCCGCGGCGAACGGCGCGAGCTGGGGTTCTTGGCGTCAAGTGGTTATCTGACAATCACTTGCGCCGATTCTTCTGCCCCCGGCCTTGCCTGGGAATCACCTTCCTCGGCTGGCGAAACCCGCGACAGTGACCGTCTTTTTTGCCAGTCTTCCTGAAGGTCTGGAGAGACTTTGCCGATTATTCCTTTCACGCTGTATTTGCCGTTTGCGCGCAGATTTCCGGCGTACCCCCCCACGACGGCCAAGGCGACAAGGAATTTCTGCCATGTTAAGAGCGACTGCACTCGGCTCGGACGGCTCCCTGTGGTCCGTGTGCCGGTTCGGTCTGGCGGTTCTCGCCGGACTATTGGCGATTCCCGCCGTGACTTCGGCGGACGAGTACAATCGCGCCGCGATGGCGCCGGCAGCCTTGGTGGTCCACTACCGCGGCAATTCTGCCGGTACTGGCGTTCCCCAAGCCAACCGCGTCCAGCCGATTCCCGCCTACGGCCCTGGGGGAGACTATGCGGGCGCCCGCCAGGCCAGTTTTTCCCAACCGGCGTCGGTCTCGGGGCCTGCGTCCGCCGAGCCGCTACTCCGCGCCTACGGTTGCACACACGCGCAGGGGCTTGTGCTCGATGCCGCCCTGAACGAACAATTTCGTGGCGACCCGAGCGTCCGCATCTACCATGACCAGCGGTCCGCCCAGATCCTTGTGATGGCACCCGAGTCTGTTCAGCAACAGGTTGCCGCACAGGTCCAGGCGGTTGTATCGGCCGCCTCCGGCGGCCAGGGACCGGCCCCGGAGCAGCCGGCGCCGGTCCCCGGATCGGCCCCAAGTTCTGCTCCTGTTGCGGCTCCTCGAGCGGCCGTGGCCGCGGCCGCGCCGGCGGCCAGCGGCGCGGTCCAGCGGCGCGAGTACCAGTTGAAAAACCTGACGGCCGGCCAGCTCGAATCGACACTGCGGATGGCCATGGGCGAACGGTGGTCTCAATTGCCGCAGGCGGCGGGAACGCCGCCGCTCTTCCGCCTTACGGTTGGCGGCGGAGTCCACCTGGTGATCGGGCTGGACGCGGTGGGGAATCGGGTAATGCTCGATGGGCCGCCGGGCACGGCTTATGAATCGTGCGCCCGGCTGATCCAGTCGCTCGACGCGCCAAAGCCGGCCGACGAGCAGAGCCGCTGCCTGGTTTCCTTGACATCGCTTTCCGCGGACGACGTGGGGCAGGCGGTCAAGGCAATCCAGACGAGCACCACGGCGGCGAACGCCGAGGACGCCCCCCCCGGGCCAGCGCAGCCCGGACCACCCGGCGCGGAGGAGGAGCAACCGGACCAAGGCCAGGTTGCCGCAACGGTTCCCTTTCCCGGCGTGGAACAAGGCGCGGGATTGATCGGGCCCGTGCAGATCGAGATGCTCGAAGGGCTCGACGTGATCCTGATCCGCGGGCACAAGCGCGACGTGCAACAGGTCGTGGAGATCATCCAGCAGATCGAGAAGCTCAGCACCGAGACCGAGCCGTCGATCGTCGTCCACCAACTCCGTCACGTCAACTGCGAGTCGCTGGCCACGCTGATCGGACAGCTCTACCAGGAGGTCTTCTCGGCGCGGCAAGGCGCCGTGAGCATCACGGCGCTGGTCAAGCCGAACGCCCTGCTCCTGATCGGCCGCCCCGAGAGCGTCAACTCGGTGGTCAACCTGATCCAACAACTCGACCGCCCCGTACCGCCCGAGTCGCAGTTCAGGGTCTTTCGGCTTCGCTACGCGCCGGCCGAGACGGTCCAGGAGACGATCGAGACATTCTTCGAGGATCGCGAAGGGCTGGGAGCCCGGCTGCGGATCATCGCCGACTTCCGCTCCAATTCGCTGATCGTTCAAGCCAGCCCGCGCGACATGCTGGAAGTCGAAAAGATGATCGCTGAAATCGACACGCGGAGCGTCGAGGTGGTCAACGATCTGCGGGTTTTCAAGCTGAGAAACTCGCTGGCCGAGGACCTCCAGCCGATCTTGCAGGAAGCGATCATCGGCCGCCGCGCCGGGCAGGCACAGCAGATTCAGCAGCAGGCGGTGGAGCAGAAGTCGATCGCCCTGCGGTTCGTCACGATCGATCCGGAAGGTCAGAAGCTGCTCAACTCCGGCATTCTCACCGACGTGCGGGTCACCGCCGATCCCAGGGCCAACGCCCTTTTGGTC
Source organism: Pirellulaceae bacterium (assembly GCA_012744395.1). Lineage (GTDB taxonomy): Bacteria > Planctomycetota > Planctomycetia > Pirellulales > Thermoguttaceae > JAAYCB01. Next base: position 29,368 of record JAAYCB010000314.1, on the reverse strand, counting down.
TCGGCGCCGCCGGAAAGCATGCCGCTGATCGAGGCCCTGATCCATCAACTCGACCAGTTGCCGGTTGCGTCGGCCCAAATCAAGGTCTTCACGATCGTCAACGGCGATGCCCAGGCGCTGCTCGACATGCTCGAGTCGCTGTTCGGGCAGACGGCCGCCGCCAGCGAACCGCCGGTCCGCACCGGCGCCGGCGAAGGCGACAGCTCGCTCGTCTCGCTCCGCTTCGCCGTCGACGTCCGCACCAACAGCATCATCGCCTCCGGCTCGACCGGCGATCTGGCCGTGGTCGAGGCGATCCTCCTGAGACTCGATGAGAGCGAGGTCCGCGAGCGGAAGAGCGTCGTCTACAAGCTGAAGAACGCCCCGGCGCAGGACGTGGCCAGCGCGATCAACCAGTACCTCAGCGGCGAAAGCCAGGCCCGGTCGATCGAAGCGGGGCTGTTCAGCACCTTCGAAATCTTCGACCGCGAAGTGGTCGTGGTTGCCGAACCGGTCAGCAACAGCCTGATCGTCAGCGCGACCGCGCAGTACTACGATGAGATCGCCAGGCTCGTCGAAGAACTCGACGAGCGGCCGCCGATGGTCATGATCCAGGTGTTGATCGCCGAGGTCGCCCTCAACAATACGGAGGAGTTCGGCATCGAACTCGGCCTCCAGGACTCGATTCTCTTCGACCGCAGCCTGCTCGGAGATATTTCGACGATCACCAACACGACGCAGAACTCGACCGCCGACGGCGTCGTCACCGTCACCGAGCAGGTGATCACCTCGGCGACCAACACGCCCGGCTTCCTGTTCAACGACGTGACCCGGCCGCTGGGCAACAGCGGGGCGTCGAAAGCCATGGCCAATGCCGGCACGGTCGGCAGCCAGGGGCTGTCCAACTTCGGCGTCGGCCGGCTCAACAGCGAGCTCGGCTTCGGCGGGCTGGTGCTCTCCGCCTCGAGCGAATCGGTGAGCATGCTGCTCAGGGCGCTGAAGGAAGAGCGGCGGATCAACGTCCTCAGCCGGCCCCAGGTGATGACGCTCGACAACCAGCCGGCGTTCATCCAGGTCGGCCAGCGCGTCCCGCGCGTCACGGGCACGCAGACCAACGAAGCCGGCGGCCTGACGAACACGGTGACGCTGGAAAACGTCGGCCTGATCCTCGGCGTCACGCCCCGCATCAGCCCCGACGGACTGGTCGTGATGGAGATCGACGCCGAGAAATCGGAAGTCGGGCCTGAGGCCGACGGCATCCCGATCTCGATCTCCGAGGGCCAGACAATCCGCAGCCCCAGGATCAACACGACCACCGCGCAGACGACTGTCAGCGCGCTCGACGGCCAGACCGTGGTCCTCGGCGGTCTGATCACCAACAACAAGACGCGGATCGACCGCCGCGTTCCGTTTCTCGCGGAGATTCCCATCCTCGGCCACCTCTTCCGCTACCAGGGCTACACCAGCAAGCGGAGCGAGCTGTTGATCGTGATGACGCCGAGGATCGTGGAGAGCGAGCAGGACGTCGAGGCGATCAAGCAGGACGAGGCAGCGCGGATCCATTGGTGCCTGAACGACGTTCTGGAACTGCATCCCGATGTCGCCTTCAGGCCCCGCAACGGCGAATGGGCCGACGAGGAAACGAACACCATCTATCCCGACGGGAAGGAAGCCGAAGAAGCGATCCCGCTGGAGGATATCCCGCTGGAGAGGATTCCGCTGGAGAGCATTCCGCTGGACTCGCCGACGCCGCGGCTGGCGCCGCCGAACACTTCCGGCGACGCCCGCGGAAACGTGTATCCCCTCCGCAAGCCTGGAGACGACGGCTCGCGGCCGGTCGCTCCGGCGACGTACCAGACCGGCGCGGACGTTCATGGCGCGGCGGACGTTGACGCCACCTCGGCGGCGACCTGCTACACCGGCGGCGTTTCTCCGGCCGCCGCCGCGGTTCCTTTCACCTATTCGGCCCCGAGCCAGTATTGAAGCGATCTTTGGCGAGGTCCTTGAAACGATGAAAACCCACTCTGCAACTCGACTGGTTCACTCATGCTGGCTGATCGCGGCCGCGCTGTCCTGTCTCGCCGGTTGCGCCCAGCTGAACGTGAAAGGCGCGTCGGCGATCCCGTTCTGGCCGGACGACGGCAACACGCCGCGGGTCCCCGTCAAGGTCGCCACGGTCTGGGTCGACACGGTTCGATTCACGCAGGGCGCGGCCCCAGCGCGCGGCTTCGGCGGCCGGCTGGTGTTCTACGACAACAAGCACGAGGATCCGGTCAAGGTCGACGGCGACCTGGTGATCTACGCATTCGATGAAGACAACCGGCAGCCGGGCGATCCCCGGCCCGATCGCAAGTACGTGTTCACCGCCGAGCAACTGCCGATCCACTACAGCCAGTCGAAACTCGGTCACTCCTATAGCTTCTTCCTGCCCTGGGATGAGCCGGGCGGACCGCGGAAGGAGATCAGCCTGATCGCCCGCTTTCGGCCGAAGGGCGGCCCGATCGTGATCAGCGAGCAGACCAAGCAGATCCTGCCCGGCCAACCCGAGCCGCAGGAGTCGGCCGGCGGCCGCCAGACGGGGGACCGGACGCGCGACGACCAGGTCATGCCGACCTCGCACCAATCGGCTCTTGCGGGCCAGAGCGCGCCGCGGTCGCGAATGCAGACCGCCACGATCCAGATGCCCAGCGTATTCGGGCGCCAGAGACCCGTCGCCGAGGTGAGAGAGAGGTTTACTCGGGCAGGGTATTCGGGTTTGGCGGAAGCGGCGCAGGCCCCGGGGCAGCCGGATCCAGCGGGCGCACCACCAACTCGTTCCTCACTGACGCGATCGCGGGCTCTAGGAGCGCCAATTGCTCAGCTAGAACGCGATCGTGCTCCGTGGCAACAGCGCCCCGCAGCGTGGCGATCCCCTGATCCAGCGTCACTTCCAGGGGCGAACGCTTCTGAATCCAAGTAGAACGTTCCATCCGCCCGACGAGCCTGGCCGCCGCCCGGTCGGCGGCGCCCTGTGCCGTCTTTCCGGGCGGAAGGGCAAAACCCACGTCGAGCGTGATGCGGATCTCTTCGGATTGGCGGCCGCGGCCGCGGCCGCCGCCCCGGTTTGCATTCGCCGAACCGCCGCCGCCACGGCGGATGTTCCGCGAGCTTGCGCTGGTCGCCGAGCCGGCGGTCACCGAACCGACAAACGCCCGCGTGTCCGTCGAGTCGGTGCCGACGAACGCGCCCGACTGGCGACTCGTGCGAACAAACCGGTCCGACGAGTCGACGGTGCCGGCCGATCCCACGCCAAAATTGCCCGAACTGCCCGTGCCGCCAGTTCGGTTGGCTCCGCCGATCGATGTCCGCGTCCCGGCTGTCACACCGCTGCCGAACGATCGACTGCCTGTCGATCCGGCAGTCGCGGACCGGGAAGTCGACGATCGGCCGGTCGACGATCGGCCGGTCTGCTGGGCCAGGGCCTCGCCGCAGATCAGCCCAACAACCAACAACGCCACACTCAACATCATCCAGCGACTGGCCATCGGACTTGTTTCCTTTCAGGAATGCGGCAACCGTTCAATAGCCGAGGCTCAAGCTCCAAAAGCCCCGTGCCTCGAATCAAGGGCCCGATTTTGCCGCTCTTGAAAACTGGCAATCTGAGCCCTGAAAACCTGGCCGGGATGCACCCCTCTCCATCATCGTAGCCCCGTGTTCCGCAAGCTCAATACCCTTAAGCCTTTCCCTAAATTGGGATCAACCGGTAGGGTCTGCACTGGCGGTACGCGCTCAACGGCAATCCACCACATTGGGGGTGCGACTGGACTGCCGCCGATACCCATACCCCAAACTCTGCAACCCCGACGATTCCCGGAAGTTCCGCAAGCGATCGATCGATCGCGCGGCCATCCGCATGACGACCCCCTATTTCTAGGGAGAGGAAGACCCAGACGGGGGCCCCGCGCGTGTGCGGCCGCGCTCTGGACAGAACACTCGCCACGAGCAGCTTTTGGACAGCGTGAAGAACTCACGCGGAGGCGCGGAGAGGAGGGGGGAGAGGCGCCGACTTGTTCGTGGAGGGTGTCGTCGTCGCACCTGATGTCATCGGGGCCGATTACTAAGATGAACTTGCTGCTTGGGGTCGCCGGGCTTGCCCGTATCCTCGCGTATCGCTTGGATTCGGTCACGCCAGATTCGATTGCCGTCAATCGACGAATTCCGGCTCGACCAGTCTGGGGATCACGCCGGCGGCGTGCCCCCGGGCGAGCAGCTGGCGGACGGCCTGGCGGCCGCGGTCGCCGAAATCGAGCGTCCAATCGTTGACATACATGCCGACGAACTGGTCGGCCTTGGCGCGATCGAGCCCGCGGCCGTACGTGAGTGCGTAGTCGAGCGCGTCGGCGCGGTGATCAAGCCCGTAGCGGATGCTCTCCTTCAGCAACCGGGTGACCTCGCGGATCGCCTCCTCGCCGAGGTCCTTGCGGATCGCGTTGGCGCCGAGGGGCAGAGGGAGCCCCGTCTCGTCGAACCACCATTTTCCCGTGTCAAGCACAAGCGCGAGATTCTGCTGGGCATAGGTCAGTTGGCCTTCGTGGATCACCAGCCCCGCGTCGACCGGCTGGCCTTGGGCCTGGCCGGCCTCCACCACGTCGAGAACCGTGTCGAAGGGGACGACGACGTGCGAAAACTCGCCTCCGAGGCAGATGCTCAGGGCGAGAAAGGCCGTCGTCAACGTTCCCGGCACGGCGATCGTCTTGCCGCGGAGGTCCTCGATCGACCATGCCCGGCGGGCGACCACCATCGGTCCGTACTGCTCGCCCATGCTCGCGCCGCAAGGGCAGAGCATGTAGATGTCGTTCAAGTGCGCATAGGCGTGCACGCTGATCGCCGTCAATTCCAGTTCGCCGGAAAAGGCCCGCCGGTTGAGCGTTTCGATGTCGACCAGCTCGTGCTCGAAGCGGAAACGGCCGGTGTCCAGCTTGTTCTTGGCCAATGCGTAGAACATGAACGCATCGTCGGGATCGGGGCTGTGGCCAACGCGAATCAGCTGTTGGGAAGAATCGTTCACGGGAAGCTCGTCTATTCAGGAGGTCGGAGAATGCCCGGCAGGCGGCGGTGAGGGGGGATTGCCGCGCCGCGGCAATCCCGTGGAATCATCCAGGATCACTCAACGCCGGAAGACCGGCTGGGATCATCTCTTACGTCTGTTTCGGCTGACTTGTCTCCAGCGAGGCGGCGCGCTGGTTTTCGCGGAGGATCGCCTCGTGGATTTCCCGCCGGTGCACAGGAATCTCGCTTGGCGCGTTGATTCCCAACCGAACCTTGTCCCCGCGAATATCGACAATCGTCACGACAATGTTGTCGCCGATAATGATGCTCTCGTCGCGCTGCCTCGACAACACTAGCATCGATGCCTCCTTCTTGACTTCTTGGGCGTCGAGGGTGCCACCAGCCGCTCGACTCTCCCTTACAATCGGGTCTGCCCGCACAGAAGCGCGACGCGGCCTCCAGCCGCGCAGACTCCCGCAAAATTCCCCCTGAGCAGACTCCTGGCCCGAACCCTGCCGACCCACCGTGGGCCTGTGGCGTACTCTCACCCTGAAACACGGTCGGTTGGCGCGGTTTCCGTTTCAAGTCACGCATCGGACGGCGGTGCGTCCTCATGCCGGCCGACGATTCACGACCGGCGAAGGACGGCACGTCCACACCGATACGGTCTAGTCCAAACAGAAAGCACGAAGTACACATTGTCTATCGGGACAAACTAGACTGGATAAACAGGAAAACATGGCGGTAATGCGCGCTTTGCGCATTTCGGCGAGGGCGTAACGACCTGGAGTGGGCCAACGCGAGCCATTTCTTCGTATGCCGGATTGCCGTCACGCGGATCGCCGGGGGCGATGTCGGCATTGCCACCGCCGGGCGCCGCGGACCACCGGCGTCGCCATGGACGGTTTGCGCCCCACTTGCGTGGGGCGGCGCTGCCGTTCTGGTCGTGTGGAATTATCCGCTTCGCAGCGGCCGGATGTGCCCAGCCAACCGGTTCGGGTGGGCCCGCTCCGCACCACCCTACAGCGTCTTCTTTTCGTAGAGCAGCCAAACCCCTTGGCCGACGCGAGGGTCTTCAGCGCTGATCGCCCCTTTGCCCATCACGGTGAATTCCTTCATGTCCGCGGCTTCAGCCCATGTCTGCATCTGCTGAGGGCGGCGAAGTTCGACGAACCGCTGCCATTTCGCCGCCTCGCTGCCGTGCAGCCTGGCCTGGCGACCCTTGATCAGCTCCTCAGCGGCCCACTGCGGAAAGCCGCTGCCGGCCCCGCCGCCGATGTAAGCCTTGCCTCCCGGGCGCAAGACGCGAGCCACTTCGCGGAGTCCCGCAGCGGGGTCCTCCCAGAAGAAGATCGATCCGCGGCTGATCACCAGGTCGACGGACCCATCGGGGAACGGCATCTTTTCGGCCACTCCCACAACCGCCGACAGCCGGTCTTCCAGCCCTTTCTGGCGAGCGGCCCGGAGTCCCGCCGAGAGCGCCTCGGCGTTCGGATCGAGCATCACCACGGCATTGCCCGTGGCCTCGATCAGCGGGATCGCCACCTGGCCTTTGCCCGCCCCCAGGTCGACCCAGAAACCCTTGCTCGGTTGGCAGTGCCGCAATGCGTCCTCGACCACGAAGGGGTAGCGGCTTGGCAGCGACTGCTCGCGGCTCAAGCCCGACGGTGTCCCCGCTGGTTTCTCCGCGGGTCGGGCCAAGGCAACCATCCCGAGGCAAACCAGCGCGGAAGCGACGGCAACTCTGAAGTGAAACACGATGCAACTCTCCTGACAAACGACGCGGGGCCCGCAGGCCCGGCACGAGGGGGTAAAACGGGTTGGGAGGATTATAGCCCACCCGGAATGCGCAAGGTAGCGGCGGCATGGACCGATTCGCGAAACCCAACCGTTGACGGCCTCATTCTCTAGAGCGTTTCGTCTTCTGGAGGCGCCTCGCGCGCTGCATCGGCCGAGATATCGAGGGCGTCCTCGGGAGCCGCGGCCGCCCGCGTCGACGCTGCGAGGCCCGGCTCGCCGGTCGTCATCCGCCGCAGTTGCTTCGGCGGTATGACGACGCCGCAACTGACGACGAACTGGATCGCCTCGTCGAACGTGATGTTCAGGTCGATCGCCTCGCTCTTCTTGATCGTCAGGGTGAAACCGGTCATCGGCATGGGCGAGGTCGGGATCAGCACGGCGAGGACCGGTTCGTTGGCGGCGGCCTCGATATCGACCATGCTCTCGCTGGTGACCAGTGCCAGCGACCAGATTCCCCGCCGTGGCCATTCGACGGCAACGACGCGAGAATACTCGATTTCGCGCTCGCTGAGGACGAAATCGCTGACCTGCTTGACGGCCCCGTAGACATTCCGCACCAGGGGAACCCGATCGATCCCGCGTTCGAAGAGCGTCCAGAAGATCCACCCGAGCCGAACGGCCACGAACTTGCCGAGCAGGTAGAGAACGAGAAGGAACAGCGAGAGAATACACGGGATGGCGTATACGGGCTTGACGCCGATATAGTCCGTCGTCAACGAGATTACCGGGGCGGCCAGGTTTTCGTAAACGAATCTGCCCGCCCAGATGAAGATCCCGATCGTCAGCAGGGGCGGAAGGGCGACGCCCAGGCCGCGCAGGACAGCCGTCCGAAAAGGGTGGAGCCGCGTGGCCGTCTCGTCTTGTCCGCGCTTCATCTGTCAGCCTTCCGAGCAGTCCTTCTGTGCCTCGAACCGACGAGCGGCCAGCCGGTCAGTCCTGCCCGGCACGCCCGGCGACCACGACGGCCACGCCAGCCGCACCGGCCTTTTTCAAGGTTTTGGCTACTTCGCCACAGGTTGCGCCCGTGGTGAGTACATCGTCCACGACGACAATTCTGGCTTCCCCTAAACCGTAGCCTTTGCCAATGCGGAAGGCGCCGCGAACGTTCTGAAAACGTTGGCGTGAGCTTAAGTCCTTTTGCGGAATTGTGTTGCGCGTTCTGACCACCAGCCCCGGCACAACCGGAATGTTCAAAATGCGGCCGATTTCCGTTGCCAACAGCTCGGCGCTGTTGGTCCCACGCCACATTCGCCGCCTCCAAAACATCGGCACCGGCACAATGCCGTCCGGCTCGAAGGAGCGGATCTGTTCGCCCCTGCGTGCCGCCAAGAGCCCCGCCACGGCGGCAGACAGGGGCTCTCCTTGCGGTCGCTTCATCTCCAGGATCGCCTCCCGCAATGCGCCTCGGTACGGTCCGAGCGACATGACTGCGTCGAACTCGAGCCGCGCCGACTGGCACTCCCCACACGAGGAGGCGTCGCCCCGGCTGGCGGCTCGCCATGCTCCACAACGCCGGCAACTTGCCTCGCCGGAAGCGGTCAGTTGCTCCGCGCATTCCGTGCAGAGCAGAATCGGCCAGGACGCTGCCAGATCGACGGCGCATCGCACGCAGCGAGGCGGGAACAACACGTCCGCCGCCGATCGTGCCAGCCGGCGCACGGCTCGTGACAAGCGATCACCGATGCGGATCACGGAGAGACTCCCCGGGCGGTGCTTCGAGCAGACCGGATGAGTGGATTTCCGCATCTCATTCTGCCCGCAGAGGCCGCGATGTGGCAAGGGCTTCCGCCCGAAAACGCACCGCTAGGGTGGTGCAGAGCGGGCCCATCCGGTGTCGTCGGAATCGCTGACGACGTCGCCGGGCGCCGGATGACTCCGCGCGGCCAATCCGCTAGCGCTGCCCCACCGAACGCCAACCACACGGCGACGCGACGGGCCGGAACGCCCCTCCTACGGGCGGGCGGAATGATGCATCTTGACGCGAACGCCCGGGCTGTCCTATGCTGCCCTGCCGGATTCTCACCCTGCCGCCGTTTCCCGCAAGCTGTTGCCGGGCCGGCCGGCTATCGGCCCCTCGGCCCGGCACGCCGCCAAGGCAAGTGCGAATTGGCCTCTCGCGAGGCGAGTCACTGGATGACGAGTTGACCATGCGGATCATCGATCGCTACATGCTGCGGCAGTTTCTCTCCACGTTTCTGATCTGTTATTTCAGCCTTTTCGGGCTGTTTGTGGTTTTCGACGTATTCACGAACCTCGAAGAGTTCCTCCGTTACGGAAAAACGCACGGTAGCGTGCTCGGTTTGATCGGGTCGCACTACGGCTATCGCGCATTGCTGTTCTTCGATCGTACGGCGGGGCTGATCGCCCTGGTCGCGTCGATGTTCACGGTCACGTGGATCCAACGCCACAACGAGCTGACCGCCTTGATGGCGGCGGGAATCGCCCGCACAAGGGTCGCTGTGCCGGTCGTCAGCGCGGCGATTGCCGTTACCGGCCTTGCGGCGGGCAGCCGCGAAGTGGTCATTCCGCGGTTCCGCGAGCCGCTGTCTCGCCGTCCCCAGGACATCCTCGGCAACGTCGGCCAACCCCTTCTGCCGATGCACGACAACGCGACGGAAATCCTCTTTCGCGGCGAACGGACGTTCAGCGATAAGCAGCGGATCAGCAAGCCCGACTTCCACTTGCCAACCCCCTCGCCGCTCGATCGCTATGGCCAGCACCTGATCGCGGAGAATGCCTATTACCGCGCGCCGACGGCAGATCGTCCGGGCGGCTACCTGCTGCGGGGGGTATCCAAGCCGGCCGATCTCGCCGACAAGGAATCACTGGCGATCGACGGAAAACCGATCGTGATCACGCCGCGCGACGCGCCGGCGTGGCTCAAGCCGAGCGAGTGTTTCGTTGTCAGCGATGTGACGTTCGAGCAGCTCGCCGGCGGGGCCTCCTGGCGCGAGTTTTCGTCGACGCTGCAACTCATCCGCGGGCTGCGCAACCCGAGCCTGGACTTCGGAGCCGATGTGCGCGTCGCGATCCATTCGCGGCTGGTTCAGCCGTTTCTCGACATCACGCTGCTGTTTCTTGGGCTCCCGCTGGTGCTTCGCCGCGACAGCCGCAACGTCTTCGCGGCGATCGGCCTCTGCGCGGTGGTTGTCGCGCTGTTCATGCTCGTGACGATTGTCTGCCGGCACCTCGGCGAGATCTATTGGGTCAGCCCGGCGATGGGGGCCTGGCTGCCGCTGTTTCTGTTTGTGCCGCCGGCCGTGGCGCTCTCCGACTCGATGAATCGCTAGACCGAGCGGGCGGCGCCGCGGGTCAAGACATCCACCAGGGCTTTGCGCCGCCCGAGTCGGTCTTCTCTCCAGGTTTGGTCTCGCCGGCCGGAGCGGGACTGCCTTGCCCATCCGCCGGAGGAGGACCCTCCGGAACGGTGGACTGGGTTTCCGGCATCTGCATCGCCTGGAGACATTCTTCCGGCGTTATCCGACCGTCGCCACTCAAGTCGTATCGCGTGAATTCGCGGGCCTTCCCTTCCGTCCAGGAATCGGTGAATTCGGCCATCGTCACCTGGCCGTCCTGGTTGGCATCGCGCTCGGCGAACCAGTCGGGGAGCCCCTCGGGTAGCCTCTCGGCCGGTGAGAGAAACCGGTAGGATCTCCGGGCGGAGTCTTTTTCGTCGTCGCTGCGGGCCTGGCGAGCATCCCCGCCGCCGCGCGACGCGCGCCCGCCTTGCCCTTCCGAAGAACGGTTCATAGAGGAAGCGACATGGGCAGCCAATTCCTGGCGATCGATCTTGCCGTCGCGATTGCGATCCATCTGGTTCGGATCGCCGCGGAGCTCCCCCCATTCGTCTTTTTCCAGCGCGCCGCTGCCATTGCGGTCATAGCGCCGGATCATCATGTCGGCGAAACCCTGGGCGCGGGCATCCTGGTCGGCTCCTTGCCGGTTGTCGCCGCCTGGCCGCGCGGCACTTCCGCGTGCGGACGTGGAAGACTTGGGCTCCGGCGGGCGGACGCCGAAGGCCAGCACGGACGTCGGCTCCTGGGGCACGCCGAAACCGGGAACGAGTGGTTCCGGCTCTTTCTTCTTTCTATCGCCGCCGAACTGCTCGGCGGCCTTCTCCCGCAACTTGTCGATCGCCACCGGCTTGCTGAAATCCACGCCCATCCGCTCTCCGATAAACGTCAGAAAACGCCGCCGATCCTCGGGGACTTCCCTGGGGTCGATCGTGCCATCGCGATTGGTGTCGAAACCGCGGAGCATGCCCTCGAATCGGGCGAACCGATCCTCGGCCGACTCCTGACCGCCCATGGGGGGGCCCGTCCCTCGACCTCCGCTACGATCACCGCCACGGGTGCCACCGGGACGTCCGCCCGGCCCACCGGGGAATCCTCCCACTCCCATACGGTCCCCACGGGGGGGGCCGCCTGATCCGCGCATCCCTCCGCCGGGGAATCCACCCGGTCCGCCAGGAAATCCGCCGCCGGGGCGTTGGAAGCCCCCACCTCCACCTCGGCTGAAACCGCCACGATCCCCTGAACTGCCAGGTCGTCCCCGCTCTCCGCGGTTTGACGGTGGCTGAGCCTCCAGCCGACCGGCCCAGACTGCAATGGCCAGCAGTAGTGCGATTTCAGCCAGTCTCTTCATGGCCGCGTCTCCCTGGAACAAGTCCTTCCCTTTCCGATTGTGGGAAAACAGGCCTCCAGCTCCATGCCAATCGATGATCCTCGCCGGGGAGCCATCCACCTCCCATTATACCTCTCCACGGTTGGGCGCCCTGCCAAAAAAGGGGGTATGCCGCTGGACCTCCGGCCTGTGCGCGCCCGACTCCCTTCCCTTAAACCCCACCAGGCCCTCAAAGTTCTGAATCGGGGGCCCGTGACGAAACTGTCGCAGCCACTCGGTGTTAAAGAGATCGTGCGGCGACGCGGCGTGCGACGCCGGGGGATAAGTTTTCGCTGGTAGGCAAGACAGGAGCGATTCGATGAAGAGATCCCCGCAGTTCTGGATTTTGGCAGTGTTCTTTTTGAGTGCCCTGGCCATGGCCGTTTCGGTACAGGCCCAGCCGCGTCGGCCGGGCGGGGGCCCGGGCCGCCCGGGTGGCCCAGGTGGCCCGGCTGGTTTTGGTGCTTTTGGCCAGCGGCCCGGCGGTCTTGGCGGTGACGCATTGGGGCTGTTGCGGTCCGAGACGGCTCGAACCGAGGCCGGGGTCGATGAGGCAACGGCGGAGAAGGCCCGCACGGCCGCTGGAGAGGCCATGAGGCAGGGCCGCGAGGGGATGGGAGACTTCCGCGAGATGTCCCGGGAAGAGCGGCAGAAGGCCTTCGAAAAAATGCGCGCCGAGGCGGAAGAACGAGCCCAGGCCCTTGAGAAGAAGATCGCCGAGATTATCGGCCAGGACAAGGTCAAGCGGCTGAAGCAGATCGGACTCCAACTGGCCGGCGTCAACGCGCTAACACGGCCCGACGTGGCGAAAGACCTCGGATTCAGCGAAGAGACCACGGCGAAGATCAACGCCGCATTCGAGGCCAACCGCGAAGAAATGCGCAAGATGTTCGCCGGCGCTCGCGACATGAGTGAGGACGAGCGAGCCGGCCTCCGCGGCAAGATGGGCGGACTCCGCGAGAAATTGCAGAAGGATGTGATGGGCCTGCTCAGCGCCGACGAAAAGCAGAAACTCGGCGAGATGATGGGTGAGCCGCTGTCCGAGGAGAAGATCGCCCAGATCCGCCAGGAACAGATGCGCGCCGGCTTCGGGCGCGAAGGTGAGCGTGGCGCCCAGCGTGGCGCCCAGCGCGGCGGTGAGCGTGGCGTTCAGCGTGGCGGCGAGCGCGGCGGCCAGCGCGAAGGTGAGCGTGGCGGCCAGCGCGGCCAGCGCGGCGGCGAGCGCCCGCGACGCTCGGCAACGTAAGTCTTGCCTGACCGGCAGGGCAGGCGAGCGTTTGCGTTGCGATTTCGTTTGGCGCGTCCCGGCGCACCACCCGACTGCGGGGCTGGGCCGCCGGGACGCGCTGTTTTCAGGGGACCGAGGAATTAGAAAACACTAGACGACCGGGGCAGAAAAGGCTTATTGTGGAAAGTGGCGGGATGCGGGTCTTCGCGTCCCAGGTGCCTGCAAGGGCGGTTGCGTTCCGACGAGGGGGCGCCGGCGCGCGGCTCGGCGGGGCCCTCTGGCGCGGAGATTTCCACGGAAGCGGAGCGTTTTGGCTCGGCTTGCGTCTCCAGATCCCGGTCCGCATTCCCCAGGGCCAGCCCGGCTGATTGATGGAATCGAGTGATGGAAGCTGGTGAAGTTTTGCTGAAAAAAGGACTTCTCGATCCGAACCAGGTCGAGCAATCGCGCCGTGCCCAGACCGATGGGATGCGGTTGGACGAGGCTGCCGTGCGGCTCGGATTCCTCAGCGAAGAGTCGGCGCTCCGCGCACTGGGCGAGGAGGTTGGCGTCCGTTTCGTCGATCTGGCCGACATGGAAGTGGACCTTTCGCTGCTGAGAAGCTTCCCCGCGAAGTTGATCCATCGCGAATCGATCTTTCCGATCGAGCAGAAGAACGGGTCCCTGATTGTCGCCACAAGCGACCCGTTCAACCTGTATGCCCTGGACGAGATCAGTTCCGCCACCGGCAAGTCCGTGGTTCCCGTGCTCGCCGCGGCGGAAGAGATTTCCAAGCTGATCAAGAAACACCTGGGCGTGGGCAGCGAGACGGTGGAGGGCCTGCTCGCCCAGACGGCCGAAGAAGAGATCGAACTGGTAGGCGACATCGAGACCGACGGTTCCGAGCTTTCGGAGATGGCTCAGGAACCCTCGGTGATCCGCCTGGTCAATGAAATTCTCCTGGAGGCCTTGGAGTCGCGGGCCAGCGACGTTCACATCGAATCGGAAGCGGACGGGCTGCGGATTCGCTACCGGATCGACGGCGTGCTCCACCCGCAACCGGTCCCGCCCGAGATCAGCCGATTCCGCGCCGCGATCATCAGCCGCTTGAAGATCATGGCCCGGATGAACATCGCCGAGCGGCGCTTGCCGCAGGACGGCCGCATCCAATTGAAGGTCATGGGGCGCGAAGTGGATGTGCGCGTGTCCGTGCTGCCGATGATCCACGGCGAAGGGATCGTGCTGCGCCTGTTGGACAAGAGCTCCATCGATTTCTCCCTCGCCAAGCTGGGGATGCAGCCGCGCGTCTACGAGATGTACCGGGAGATCATCCAGTTGCCGCACGGGATCGTGCTCTCGGTCGGCCCGACCGGCTCCGGCAAGACGACCACGCTCTACGGTTCGCTGCTGGAAATCCGCTCGCCGGAGACGAAGATCATCACGACGGAAGACCCGGTCGAGTATCAGCTTCAAGGGATTAACCAGATCCAGGTCTACAGCAAGATCGGCCTGACTTTCGCGCATTGCCTGCGGAGCATCCTCCGCCACGATCCCGATGTCGTCCTGGTGGGCGAAATCCGCGACCTGGAGACGGCCGAGAACGCCATCCAGGCGTCGCTCACCGGCCATATGGTGTTCAGCACGCTCCACACCAATGATGCATCGGGCGCTTACACGCGGTTGACCGACATGCAGGTCGAGCCTTTCCTGGTTGCCAGCACGCTGGAAGCCGTGATGGGCCAGCGGCTCGTGCGCGTCTTGTGTGCCGAGTGCCGCGAGCCCTACAAGCCGGCCCCAACGGAGCTGCCCAACGATTTTCCCGCCGACCGGATCGAGGACGCCACCCTCTACCGCCCGCGGGGATGCCGCGTTTGCCGCGGCCTCGGCTACCGCGGCCGCATCGGCCTGTTCGAACTGCTGATTACGACCGAGGCGATCCGGCGGTTGGCCCACGATCGGGCCAACACCTGGACGATTCAGAAGCAGGCTCGGGAGCAGGGCATGCAGACCATGCGCGAAGACGGTTGGGAAAAGGTCCTGGCCGGAATCACGACGATTGAGGAGATCGTTCGCGTCACCAAGGAGAATCCGTATTAGCCTCCGTTCCAGCCGTCTGCCTCCGGCCCCAGGCGCCCGGCGGGCCGTGCGGCCGGAGGACGGTCGCGGGCTGTTCATCTCTTCATGGGAGGCGCACCGACGTCGCACCATGCCCGAGTTCTCGTACGTAGCACGAAATCCCCAAGGTCAACGAGTGACCGGCGCGGTCACGGCCGCCTCGGAGAGAGAAGCGCTGGCCGCGATTGCCAGCCGCTCGCTGTTTCCCGTCGAAGTCCGGGCGGACGCACCGGTGACGCACGGCACGAATGTCCGCCGCGTTCCCGCCCAGATTCGCGCGACCTGCTTCAGCCAGCTTGCCGACCTGCTGCGGAGCGGCGTGCCCATGCTGCGGAGCCTGGCGGTGCTGATCCGGCAAGCCAACCACTCGGGGCTCAAGGAAGTCCTCCAGGAGGTCCACCGGCTGGTGGAAGACGGGGCCACGCTGGCCGAAGCCATGGGCCGCTTCCCGCGGATCTTCGGCGAGATGTCCGTCAGCATGATCCGGGCGGGCAGCGAGGGAGGCTTCCTCGAGGAAGCCCTCACGCGCGTGGCCGATTTCACGGAGACCCAGGAAGACCTGCGGAAGCGGACCACCGGCGCGCTGGCCTATCCCGTCTTTCTGGGCGTCGTGGGAACCCTGGTGGTGATCGTCCTGATGGTCTTCTTTGTCCCCAAGTTCGAAAGCCTGTTTGAGAATCTGCGGCAACGGGGCGAGCTGCCCGTGGTCACCGATATCCTCTTGACGACCAGCGACCTGATGTGGGGCTATGGCCCGTACATGCTCGTGGCGATCGTCGCCGCGGCCCTGTTCCTCTCGCGCTGGCTGAAGACCGCCGCGGGGCGACTCTGGCTCGACCGCGTCCGGATCAAGCTGCCGATTGTCGGCAAGGTCTTCCTGAGCCTGGCCGTCGCCCGATTCTGCCGGGTCCTGGGGACATTGCTCCACAACGGCGTGCCGATCGTCCGTTCGCTGGAGATCTCCTCCGACGCGACCGGCAACCGGATGCTCGGGCAGGCCGTGCTCAAAGCGTCGGAAGAGATCGCCGCCGGCCAGTCTCTTGCCGGTCCGCTTGCCTCCAGCGGGCATTTCCCCCCGATGGTCGTTGAAATGATCGCGGTGGCCGAAGAATCCAACACCCTCGAAAACGTCCTGCTGGGCATCGCCGACTCGCTCGAACGGCGGACCTGGCGCGAACTGGACATCGCCGTCCGGCTGATCGAGCCGCTGATGCTCCTCCTGCTGGCAAGCGTCGTGCTGGTGCTGGTCATCGCCCTGCTCTTGCCGGTTCTCAAGATGAGCACGACAATCTAGTGAAACCAGTCAGCGCGAACGCCTTCAGCCCAAGGAGTCACCGATCCATGTCGAAACAACGCCGACCCGACCGGCGCGGCTTCACCCTCGTCGAGGTCCTCTTGGTCCTCGTGATTCTGGTCGTGATCGCCTCGCTGGCGGTGACGGCCTACGGACCGATCCAGAAACGGGCGTACATCAACGCCGCCAAGACGCAGATTGGGGCGTTTGAGACCCCCCTGGAGGCTTATCGGCTCGACGTCGGCGATTACCCGTCGACCGAGCAGGGTTTGGAAGCGCTCCGCACCGCGCCGAGCGATCTTCCCAATGAAGAGAAATGGGCGGGGCCCTACCTGGGAAAGGCCGTGCCCCTCGATCCCTGGGACCAGCCCTACCAATACGCCTATCCCGGCACCCACGAGGAAGGCAAACCGGACATCTGGTCGATGGGGCCCGACATGATGGATGGAACCGACGACGACGTCGGCAATTGGTCGACCACGCAGTAAATGGGGATCGGCGCCGATGCAGGGACGCCGCGCGCCGGCATGGCGAGTGCTGATCGGATGGTGGCTACCCTATGCATTGCGGATCTTCAGAATCGGATCGCCGCGCCATCACGCTGCTCGAAGTGCTCCTCGTCCTGGCCCTGCTCGTGATCCTCAGCGCGATGACCTGGCCCGCCCTGGATCGGCCGATGGCCAACCAGCGGCTCCGCAAGGCCGCCGACCAGGTTCGCACGGCCTGGACTCGGGCGCGCGTCGAGGCGATGACGACCGGCCAGACCTTCGCCTTTCGCTGCACGATTGGCGAGAACCGGTTCGAGATCGCCGCCCAGGCCGGCCCCGAGGCGGTCGACGTGCCCCCCGCCGATCAGGCCGCCCCGGCGGCCGCCAGCCGCCGGCACACCCTGCCCGAAGACGTCCGCTTCGCCGGCGGGCAGACGCTGTTTGATGGCCGGGCGGCGATCTTCGCCCAGCGCGAGGGAGACGCCGTGCCGGCCGATGGCCAGTTGTCTGAGCCGATCCTGTTTTACCCCGACGGAACGACATCGACGGCCACGCTGATCCTGGAGAACCGGCACCAGCGGCAGATCGAAATCTCGCTCCGCGGATTGACGGGCGTGATGACCGTGGGCGAACCCCGTGCGGCGGAGGATGGAAATGCAGTGCAGGAGTGACACACACGCGCCGTGCGTTGCCGGGCGGAAGACAGGCCCAGGCCGGCGCGGGTTCTCGCTGCTGGAAGTCATCCTCTCCTTGGCGATCCTCGGCGGGGCAATGGCCATCCTGGGGGAAGCCGTGCGGCAGGGAATGCACAACGCGCGGATCGCCCGCGACCTGACCGATGCCCAGCTTTACTGCGAATCGAAGCTCGCCGAGATCGAGGCCGGCCTGCTCACGGCCAACGCGGTGGCCGATGTGCCGATCGAGCGGATGCAGGACTCGCTGCTGGAATCGTCGACCGACTCCTACGAGACCGGCTGGCTCTACTCGGTCGAGTCGCAGGTGATCGACGTGGCGGGGCTCGTCCAGGTGGCGGTGACCGTATCGCAGGACCCGGCGATCACCAAGAACCCGATCCGATTCACCTTGACCCGACTGGTTCTTGACGAATCCGCGATCACCCCCGTGGAAACGGCAACGGAAGAAATCCAGTGACTCGAACGTTCAGTGCCGCGCCAGAATGCAGCCGCCCGGGCGGTTTCACCCTCATCGAGGTCCTCCTCTCGCTGGGACTGGCCGCGCTGGTCCTCGTGGCGTTGGCCACCGCCGTCGACGTTCACCTGCGGTGCGTCCAATCGGGCCGGACGCACGTCGAAGAGGCCCAACTCGCCCGCGCCCTGTTGCACCGCATCGCCGACGACTTGCGCAACCTGGCCGTCGCCAACCCGGTCACCGTCGACGGCGTGATGACCGCGTCGACGTCCGGTTCTTCGAGCGGTTCTGAAACCGCCGGAGCTACCGGCGGCACAGGAACCGCGGGGACGGCGGGGACGGCAGGAAGCGCATCGAGCGCAACGACCGCGACGTCAACCACATCCACGTCGATGGAATCCGCCAGCGCCAGCACGGAGACAACCCAACTCGCTGTCGGCCTGTACGGCGAGTCGGATTGGCTCCAGATCGATGTCTCCCGTACGCCGCGACTCGACCAGTATGACTACGAGACCCTCCCCAGCGGCGCGGAGACGCTCGAAGACCGGGTCAGCGACGTCAAAACGGTGGCATATTTCCTGGCGTCGACGACCGGCGCCTACGACAGTTCCGGCCAGTGCGAGGGCGGCCTGGTGCGCCGCGAGATCGACCGCGCCGTGACCCGCTGGGCCGAAGACCAGGGGCTGATGGCCGAGGTGGACACCCAGTTGCAGCCAATCGCTCCCGAGGTGACCGGCATCGAATTCCTCTATTACGACGGCACCCAATGGACCGACGCTTGGAACACGGCCGAGATGGGAGGCCTGCCGATCGCCGTTCATATTGCCCTCTCGATCCTGCCGCGCAGCGAGTATGACCGGATGACCTCCGCCGCCGGCAGCACCTTATCGACCGGCGAATCGGTGAATTTCATCTATGCCCTGACGGTCGCCCTGCCGGTGGCCAGCGGAGCTTCCGCTGAGGCTGCCACCGAGGGGGGCGCCACCTCAGGAAGCACGAGCGGCACGTCGGATACCAGTCGCCCGTCCGGCGGCGGGACTGGCGGTGGCGGGACTGGCGGTGGCGGGACTGGCGGCGGCGGGACTGGCGGCGGCGGGACTGGCGGCGGCGGGACTGGCGGCGGCGGTGGCGGCGGGGGCGGCGGGGGCGGGAACCGGAGTGGAGGAGGGAACCGATGAACGTCAGGGCCTACTGGCGGCCGAGTGGGAATCGGCGCGGTGTCCACAGGCAACCCAGGGCGATGATCCTCGTGGTTGTGCTCGTCGTCGTGTCGCTCTTAAGTCTCGCCGCGCTGACCTTTTCCCAACTGATGTTCGCCGAGCGCGAGGCGACCGAACTGGCCGGCCGCCGCATCCAGGCCCGGGCCCTGGTCAATTCGGGCATCGACTACGTCCGCCTCCTGCTCGCCCAGGACGAGATTTCCCTGCTGGAGATGGGCGGAGTCTACGACAATTCGCTGCAACTTTCCGGCGCCCTGGTCGTCGACGACACGGATGCGAAGAAACGGGGGCGATTCACCGTGGTCGCCCCCAACCTGGAAAACGGCTATTTCTCCGGGATTCGCTACGGCCTGGAAGACGAATCCACCAAGCTCAACCTGAACTACCTGGCCCAAAAGGACTCAGAAGACAATTCGGGGCGCGACACGCTGATGCTGCTTCCCGGCATGACGGAAGACATCGCCGACGCGATCCTCGACTGGATCGACGCGGACGACACGAGACGCGAATTCGGCGCGGAACTGGAGGATTACTCGGCCCTCGTGCCGGCCTACGCGTCCAAGAACGGGCCGCTCGACTCGCTCGATGAGCTGCTCCTGGTCCGCGGCGTCACGCCCTGGCTGCTCTACGGCGTCGACGCCAATCGCAACACCAACGCCGACCAGTCGGAACCGTCTGGAGAAACGCTCGTCAATGTCGACAACTCCGACGGCGCGCTCGACCGCGGCTGGTCGGCCTACCTGACCGTGCACAGCTATGAAGGCAATACGACGGCGGACGGCAAGGCCAAGATCAACCTGAACCAGGACAACCTCGAAACCCTGCACGGAGAACTCGAACAGGCGCTCACCCCGGAGTGGGCCACGTTCATCGTCGGCTACCGCCAGAACGGCCCCTCGACGGGAAATGATCCGGCAACCACCGCCGTGCCGACCGACAACCTGGACTTCTCCGGCGACGCCCAGCAGGAGATCAAGAGCGTGCTCGACCTGGTCGGAGTGACCACGCAGGTCAAGGTCCAGGGCCAGGAAATCCCCACGGTCCTGGCGCCGCAATTTCCCCAGGACTCGGCTTCGATGCAGGAATATCTCCCCATGCTGCTCGACGCGGTGACCACGGTCGATGCGGAGACGATTTCAGGCCGGATCAACATCAACCAGGCCTCGCGGACTGTGCTGTTGACGATCCCCGGCATGACCGAGGAGATCGCCGAGCAGATCGTGGGTACGCGGATCGCCGACCCGATCGAGGCCGACGACAGCCAGGCCTGCCCGCTCTGGCCCCTGGTGCAGGGGCTGGTCGACCTGGAGACGATGAAGAACCTGGAACCGTACGTTTGCACCGGTGGCAGCACCTATCGGGCGCAGGTCGTCGGCTACTTCGACGGCGGAGGTCCGTTTGCACGGGTGGAAGTCGTGATTGACGCTACCCAGAGCCCGGCGGCCGTATTATCCTGGAAAGATATGAGCCATTTGGGACGTGGTTATCCCCTGGAAGCCCTGGGAATCGAATAGCCCGCCGTCTAGTGATCGGCCGGACGGTGCGGTTTCGCCCGGCAATCGGCAAGAAAAAAAGGTTACGTTGCCATGGCACACTTTCTCGCCATTGAATGGAACGACCTGGAGGCCCGGCTGGTGGTTGCCAGCGGCCGGCCGGGGCAGATCGTCTTTGAGCAGGCGTTCTCCGTTTCGCTGAAGGATTCCCAACCGCCGGAGGGGGCTGCGGCGGCGAGCGCCGGCGCGCGGATTGCGGCCGCTTTGGCCACCCGGCAGATCGGCAGGCTCCCGGCATTGGTCACGTTGGGGCGCGGCAACATTGAGCTCCGCCAGCTTTCCATGCCGCCGGCGCCCGACGAGGAATTGCCCGACCTGGTGCGTTTTCAGGCGATGCGGGAATTCGCGTCGATGCAGGATGATTGGCCGCTGGACTTCATTCCCTTGGGCACAAACCCGGAGGAGCCGCGGACCGTGCTCGCCGCCGCCGTAGCGCCGGGGCAGATCGGGGAGATTCAAGCGACCTGCCACGAGGCGGGGGTGAAGGCCCAACGGATTCTGCTCCGGCCCTGCGCGGCCGCGGCGCTCTACTGCCGTGCGCGTCCGGCCGGATCGCCGGGACAGATCCGCCTGTTGATCGATCTCTTGAGCGGCGAAGCGGACCTGACGGTCCTCGAGGATCAAACCGTGGTCTTCTTGCGGAGCGCGCGGATGCCGGGGAGCCCCCTGGAGTCCGTCGAGGCAGCGGACCTGCTCTCGTCGGAAATCCGCCGCACGATGGCCGCGGCACAGAATCTCCTCGGAGGCCGCCGGGCGCAGTCGCTGCTCCTGTTTGGCACGACGCTCAAGCACAACGGTCTCCGCGACGCGCTCCAGAAGGAGTTCGACCTGCCGGTGGAGACCTTCGACCCCTTCGACGGCTTGAAGCTCAAGGGGGAACTGCGGCGCAGCGTGCCCCCGGATAGCGATCGGTTCGCGCCGCTGCTGGGCGCTTTGCAGGTCGAATTGCAGCGGGAGAAGCACGCCATCGATTTTCTCCACCCGCGGCGGCGCACGGAAAAGACGACAAAGCAGAACCTCGCGGCGGGGATCGGCCTGGCCGCCGTCGTTCTGCTCCTCGGGTTTCTGCTGTTCAATGTCTACCAGAAACGAACGCTCCAGGGCGACGTCCGCCGGTTGTCGAGCGAACTGGCGCAACTGAAGAAGCAGCTTGGCAAGGTCAACGAGACGGAAGGCAGGGCCTCGGGCATCGACGAGTGGCTTGCCGAGGACATCCGCTGGCTCGAACAACTCCGCTGGCTGTCGGAGAAGGCGCCGCCGGCCGAGGACGTCGTGTTCACGAATATGACGCTCGCGCCGAGCAGCCGCGGAGGGGAAATCAGCCTGAAGGGATTTGCCAGGAACCTCGAGACGATCGCCGCCATGGAGCAGAACCTCCGCGACGACACGCACCAGGTCAAAAGCGGCAACACGAGCGGAGACAGTTCGATGAAGAACTACGCCTACCGATTCGACTCCTCCGTGTTCGTTGCCCGGGAGGCGGAGTGATGGCAATCAGCAAACGCGAAAAAAACCTGGCGGTCGCCACCGGCGCGCTGCTCGTGCCCGTCGCGATCTGGATGTTCGCCGGGGTGTTTGGCGGCTCGACCAAGAAGCTCCGCGCCGATCGAGCGAACCTGGCCAAGCAGGTCAACGAGGCCAAGGAGACGATACGCCGCAGCCGGGATGTCGAGCGCAAGCTGTCCGCATGGAATCGCCAGAGCCTGCCGGCGGACCCCGAGGCGGCCAGCTCGCGCTATCAGCTCTGGCTGCTCCAGCTTTGCGCTTCGCCGCGCTATGACGTGGGCTTCAGGAATACCGTTGTCAAACCCTCCTATAGCCGCCCGCTCGGCGAAGCCGGCAGTCGGCTGACCTTCACCGTCCGCGGCGAGGGCTCTCTGCGGCAACTGACCCGCTGGCTGTACGGGTTCTACTCCGCCGACTACCTGCACCGCATCAAGGCGATCACGATCACGCCGGTCAGCGGTTCGGAGAAACTCGGCCTGGACATCACCGTCGAAGCGCTCGCGCTGGCCACCGCGTCGGACTCGGCGGGCAAGCCCCGCCAGACCGCGCTGGAAGAGCCGCCCGCCGATGCCCTCGACGCGAAGGGTCTCGAAGAGTATTGCGCGGTGATCGCCGGCAGGGCGATCTTCTCGCCGTACGCGCCCCCCCCGCCGGAGACGCCGCGCTCGCCCGAGCGCCCTTCCGCGGCCCCGCCCGCCTTCGACCACGGCAAGTACACCTTCGTGACGGGGATCACGCAGGTCGACGGGAAGCCGCAGGTCTGGATCGAAGCCCGCACGTCGGGCCAGAAATACCGCCTCTTCGAGGGCGACACCTTCGATATTGGCCCCGTGCAGGCCAAGATTCTCCAGATCCACGACCGCTCCGTGGAATCCGAGGTCGGTGGCAAGCGGTATATGGTCGCCCTCGGCCAGAACCTCCGCGAGGCGAAGGAAATTCCAGAATAGCGCGGATTATTCTCGTAGGCCTGGGGGTCAACTCTTGACACTTGCCAAACAGCTTATCGGAGAGTTTGACCCTCGATCAAGCCGGGTCAGGGTTAGGAAGTAATTCCTTGACACTTTACGCACACCTGGCACAAGGTGGGGTATGTATGTGCCTCACAAACGCTAGTATGTTTGTTTAGCCTCCGCTTGACATCCACTCGGCCGGCTGCTAAACAGACCCCATGGTCAGGCCCATTCGCAGCGAATTCGACAGCGCCGTCTACCACGTGACTGCCCGCGGCAACGAGCGGCGAGATATCGGAGACGAATAAACGGGTCGGGAGTCGTTGTTCTGGGAGAACGGAAGGGACATGGCAAGTTCCGGACATGCCGTGACGTTTGCAGGTCGTCGGTGAGGGGATATGTGCAGCGTAGGATCGATCGAACAGCAGGGCCTGCGTGGATGTTCAGCCGATAGCGCGGACGAGCGTTTTGCCGGGATCGGCACCCGCACCTGCCATGGCACGATTCACTACCGCTACTTGAGCGGTTACGAGACCGACCGCGCGTTGAGCTATCACAACGTCCCCACGCAGCAAGCGGCTTACGCGCGGACGATTTACGACGGGCCGACGAGCTCCTACGGCGACTGCGGGTGCGGCTGCGGCTGCGACGAGGGGATCCCGTCGCCGCGGGCGTGGAGCAGCTACGGCTGGTCCGTGGCCGGCAGCGGCCAAGGCGCGATCCGCGAGTCGTGGCACGCCGACCACACGCGCGATGAGGACTGGACGAGCTGGGTTGGTGGCGCGAAACTGAGCGGCACGGCGGCGAGCAGCAGCTACGACGATTGGAGTTACGACTTGACGTTCACCGAGGAAAAACCGCTCGGCACGTCGCCTTACGCCTGGCGCTACACGGGCGTCGAAGGCCAGGGGCGGGGCCTGTTCTGCGCGCACCGCGACTTCGACGGTTCGGCCAACTACCAGACAAGCGTCAAACAGGGGACCGCCACGCTTGAGGGCCTCACGACCTACGGCGAAGCGCTCACCGAGACAAACAGCTACGCGATCGATTTCGGCCTCACCGCCCAAGGCAAGATCGGCTTCGAGCTGGACGGCATGGCGACGCAGTCGTTCGACAAAGTTCACCTACGAAGGCGAGACCGGGACGGTCGTCTTCGGCGGCGGCAACGGCACGATCAGTCTCGGCAAGTCGGGCTGCGCCGAGTCGCGCCAGCGCCGCCAGGTCGATTTCAGCTATCGCGACGGAAGCTACCAGGCGGAGGTCGAGACGACGAAGACGACCAGCGGCCATCACGCCCACAACTACCAGGAGGCCAGCACGTACTCGTCCGAGGACTACGACGAGACGCGTAGCACCATCGGCTTCCGCTGGCCGACGTTCACTTCGCCGTATGCGTTCGACACCGTCTATCCGACGCGTTCCGGCACGCTCAGCGGCGGCCTCGACGACGGGTGCGGCTGCGGCTGCGGCTGTGGGGGCATTTACGGTTACGAGACCTGGGCCCCGCGGGGGCGCTAGTCCGACACGTCCTCGGGCGACACGATCGGGCGGATGCCGACCGGCGCGCTGATCGCGCCGGCCGATCTGGCGGCGGCCGCTGATCTGGCGCACGAGTTGGGCGCGCTTAGCGAGCTTCCCCTGGCGCCCTACGCGACGCGAACCGAGAGCACGGCCAACTCTACCGCCGGCCGAATGCGATCCATGGCAATGGCGCCCCCTCGCTCACGCAGAACGCGATCTTCGCCGACTGGGCCCACTGGCGCGACCACGGGCGGCTGGGCGCCGTTCTGGAAGAGGCGGAGCGGTTGATGGGCCTTGTTTTGTCTCGCTCGGACGGGTCCTGTGAATGTAAAGCCGTGATCGTCGTCGCCTCGCATCATCCCGACTGGCGCGAAGGACTGGTGCTCGACGTCGATCCGCCGTCACCGGCGCCAGCGTGGCCGGCGAGGATGCAATCCATCCGCTGGACGATGCTCGGCACGCCGAGTCGCCTGTTCGCGTGTATAGAACCATCGCCCGGGCGGGCAATGCCTCCGCCCGGAGCGCCGTTACCGAAGTCGCTTAGCGCGGCCGGCGGGGCAGCCGGGCTTGGGCGCGGCGAGTGAGAGGGGCGGTGGGGCAGGATCAGTGGTGCTGCGTGTGCCAGCCGCCGATCGTGTTGCGCATGACGGCCATTTGGTCGACCACCTTGCTGACGCCGTTGACGGCGGTGGCGGCGTGGATGGCGGCCTTCCGCTGCATCTCGAACTCGATCTTGCCGCTTAAGAAAACCTGGCCGTGGCGGACCTCCACGTGGACTTCGGACGGGAGGCGAATCCCGTGGCGAGTCAACTGCTGGGCGACCCTCTGCTGGATCACCCGATCCGGAATCTGAGACCGCTGTTTCATGACGCCGGCTCCTGGAAACCGTGTGCGAAACGCCTGGATGTGGCGTGACCTTCAGGTCCCGATCCGCCGCGCAGCGGGCTTCCGTTCCCAGGAGCGGGAACGATCCCTCACCCGTTATTCTAAACCCGGAAGAGACGTTTGCAACGGAAAACGCGCCTCCCCTACAAGGCGGGTGGATCGCTCGCTCCGAGGGCGTGCCTTGAGAGATCCCGAGGGGTCTTTCTGAGGCGGCCGCGCAGCGGCGCCTGTCCCCGGACTATTCATGAGCCGATCGTTAACTCGAAGCGTAAGCGAGGGCGGCTAACCCGGGTTGGCCTCGTTTACGCTTCGGGTCAGGACAGCGCGCGACATAGCGAAGAATCCCCGGCTCATGAATAGTCCGGGTCTGCCGCGTGGGCTTGCCCCGCGATTGCATCGCCCCGCGGTCTCCAGTGGCACTCCCGGTGGGCCGACGCTCATCGTTCGCCCAGTCCGGCCCACTCGGCTCCGGAAGTGCATTCGGCCACGAAGACCCGATGGCGATGGGGCGCTTGGACCACCCTACCGGTGGACCGCTGGGCCGAAATGGCGGACCTCGGCGCCGCCCAAGGGGTTAGTCGGTGTCCCAATCTCCGTCGAGCATGAGGAAGTCGACAACGTCGGGATCGGGCGCCTTGTCGTTGCCCTTGCTGTGGTAGGCCTTGACGACGTCGAAGCCGAGCGCGTCGTAGAGGAGGCGGCCGCCCGGCTGGTCGACCGAGAGGCTGCCCCAATCCTCGGCGGTGCGCACGACGTCGTTGCCGGAGGTGTCGTGGAGCTTGGCCACGTCGTAGCCGCCGTTCTCGGCGAAGGCGTGGATCGTCTGCCACTGCCGGAGGGTCATGTCGAAGCCCGGCCCGGAGAAGACGGTCTTGTGCGCTCGGGCCCGCATGACATCGTTGCCGGGCGAATCGTAGAGGTTGGCCGTGTCGTTGCCGCCGGCCGTCGAGTAGGCGAGCAGGCGGTTGGCGGCCAGGACGCGGATGTCGATCGACTCGCCGACAAGGCGGGCCTCGGTGGGCGAGGCGTTCAGCACGTCGTCTCCGGCCGAATCCCAGATTCGAGCGTAATCGTCGTTGCCCTCGTCGAAGATGCCGACGACGGTCGAGAAGAACTTGGCGCGGTTCATGTACGATCCGTTGTACATCTTCGCGTAGTTCTCGGCCGGCTTGGCCTTGAACTTGTCGTTGCCGGCCGTGTCGTAGAGCGTGGCTTCGTCGTTGCCGCCCATGCCGTAGCCGTGGTTGACCTCCGTGGCGCGCGTGGTGACGGAGAATCCGGCCCCGCTCAAGGTCGCGCTGCCGGGGCTGGCGATGAAGACCTCGTCGCCGCTGCTGCCGCGCAGCGAAGCGGTGTCGTAGCCGCCGCCGCCGTCGAAGACGATGCTGGTCACGCCCGCGGGAATCGTCTGCACCACGCCGTTGAGAACGACGCTGCCGATCTTGCCATCGGCCGAGGCCTGGAATTCGAAAACGTCGTCCGCGCCGGTCCCGGTGATTTCGAAGACCGCCGGGTCGCTCGCCGTTGTGCCGGCCACGGGCGGATCGAAGTTGCCCAACAGCGGCATCGCGTAGCCGTCGCCGAACTGGACGAACTGATCGGGCCCGAAGGGCTCCGGCTTGAAGTCAATCGTCGGCACTCCCAGGTCGGGATCGGTGACGATGCGATTGAAGAGGGTCGTCCCGTTGGAAACGAGGATGTACCACTCACTCGATTCGATCGGGGCGACGCCCGACCGATCCGGCACCCAGAGGCCGATGTCGTCGTAGCCGTCCCCGTCGAGGTCGGCCGCGACGGGCCGTTCACGGACGCCGATGAAGCCGAAGCGGAAGGTGACCGAGTCGTCGACAATCCCATCCCAGCCGCGCAGGACGCCGTTGGCCAGATCGAACTGGAAGGTGTCGTCCTGCCAGGTCGCCAGGTCGTCGTAGCCGTCGCCGTCGAAATCGCCGACGAAGGGAACGCCGTGCAACTGGCTCTTCAGCGAGTAATCGACCTGGAAGTCGTGGTTCGTGTCGAAATACCAGGTCGAGCCGTTCGTGGTTCCCGCCGAGTAGAGGCCGACTTCATCGCCGTTGGTGTTGTTGCCGTCGAAGCGGCCGGCGACGGGCAGGCCGTTGACCTGGGCCGGTTCGGGCACGTTCAGGTCAGGCACGCCGTCGTTATCGACGTCGATCATCCAGCGGAACTGGCCGCCGACGTTCCCGTAGGCCGCCAGCTTGTCGAAGCCATCGGCCCTTGCGTTCACCCCGGCTACGAAATTGCCGACAAACAGGTCGTCGCTGGTGAAGCCGAAGGTGTAGACGATGTCGCGATTCGTGCGGTCGGCGTTGGTCGGATCGAAAACGCCGTTGCCGTTCGTATCGACCCAGACGCTGCCCGCCGCGTAGGTGGCCACTTCGGGGCGGCTGTCGATCGTGAACCGGGCGGCGAAATCTCCGCCGGGCACGCCGTCGCCGCTGGGGAACAGCACCGTCTCGAGCGGCTCGCGGGCGTGGCTCTCGCCGTCCAGGGCGTTGCCGGCGTTGTCGGCAATCCGATCGGAGACGGTGAGCGTATAGCGGTCGTCGGGCAGCGCTGCGAAGAAGTGGAGCCGAATCGTCGTTCGGCCGAGTTCCCCGGCGACCGTCGTATCGATCAGCTCGATCGACTTGATCGGAATGATCCCGTTGGCGTCGCCGACGAGGATATAGTTGCCCGGCGTCGTCGCCAGGATCGGGTTGACCGCCGGGTAGACGAATTGGGCGTTGCGGAGCGGCCGGTCGACGAAGTCGATGTCAAGCCCCAAGACCAAGGGGGTGGGCCCGTCGGTCGACGGCTTCGGATCGAACAGATCGTAATTGTCGCCGAGGATGCCGATATCGGAGATCTGCGGGCCGCGGGTGTCGAGGAAGATGCGGAGCATGTCCTCGGAGTCCGGGCCGGAGACGTTGCCGGCCAGGTCCTCGGCCGTGACGAACAGGGTCCGCGTCCGATCGAGGACGGGGAAGTAGGCCGGATCGTTGAGGTTGATCGGGCTGGTAAGGGTCCACTGGCCGTCCGGATGCTGGCTGGTCCCGTCGGTGGGCAGGGCAACCGTCTTGCCGAGGAGCAGGTCGGTCGCCGGATCGAGGACGCCGTTGTTGTTCAGATCGGCGTAGACGCGGACGACCGCGTTGGCCTCGGCGATCCCCCAGAACGTCGGCGTCGTGTTGGACGTGATCCGGTCGACGTACGTGGCGGGCTGGTTCGGGATGCCGGTGTCGCCGGCCTGCTGGAGTCCATCGCCGGCGACGTCGGGGAAGCCGAACGAGACGGGCGGCTCGGCGGTGTCGACGACGATCTCCAGCAGCGCGCTCCGCGGCCCCCAACCGGTCTGGGCCGGAGTGGCCGGATCGATCATCTGCACGCGGGCGGAGAGGAAGTGGCTGCCGTCG
Organism: Pirellulaceae bacterium; assembly: GCA_012744395.1. Taxonomy (GTDB): domain Bacteria; phylum Planctomycetota; class Planctomycetia; order Pirellulales; family Thermoguttaceae; genus JAAYCB01. The sequence goes on along the minus strand of JAAYCB010000314.1, from coordinate 595 downwards.
TCGAGCGTGAACGCCGGGTCGAGCGCGTCGGTGTCGAAATCGAACACGTAGACGCCCTCGACGACCGCGCCGTCGCTGACATATTGCCGCGCGTAGCCGATCGGCGTTTGCGGTGCGGCGCCGACTTGTTGCCCGCCGTTTTCGCCCTCGTCGAAGATCGCGACGCGGAAGCCGGGCGTTGAAGTCGCCGCCGTGCGCTCCGGGTTGAACGGGATCGGGATCACCTCGTCGGGCGGACTGTCGGCGGCGGCATTGCCCGGCAGATCGTGCAGCAAGATCCCGTCGTCGAGCCGGAAGAAGATCACCGGCGTGTTGTCGCGGGTGACGTCGTCGAACTCGGAGCGCCCCGTGTCGCTGTTGGCCGGCGCGTCGCCAATCGTATCGTCACCCGGCGGCGTGTCGTCCAGTTCCAGGGCATACGGCTGGGGCACGGCGGTGTTGACGATCGTCAGGTCGTAGCCGTTGACGATCCCGCTGGTGGCGCCGCCGGCGCCGGTGACGTGCAGGTAATAGGTCTGGCCGGCGACGACGGGGATGCGAATCCGCTCGTCGTTGTCGCGGCCCGCGGCGTCGATGAAGTCGCCGGCGCCGTCGT
>JAAYCB010000313.1 GCA_012744395.1 Pirellulaceae bacterium | reverse complement strand
CTCTTTGCCCTGCGCGAGGCGGTATGCCCGGCTGGTTGGCTCGAAGGTTCCGGCCGTCAGCAGTGCAGGGCACGCTGCCGCTAACACAAACATCGCTACTGTCTTTCCCATCTTGTGCTTTCCAGGAGATGTTGGTGATGCCTCGTCACTTCGAAAACGGCCAGCCGGGAAGCATGTCGCACGACTGGAGCGCCAGGACCGCAAATGCGCTGCCGAAGTTGGAGAAATACTGCTGGCTGTCCTTGGCCGGTGAACGGGTGAACCACTTGCCGCTCACGCGCTGGTTTTTCAGCAGCCAATCGATGCCGAGCCGCAGCCGGGGGTCGTCCGCCGCCGCGCCCAGCTCGCGGGCGACGACGATCGCAAAGCCGGTCGCATAGGCATCGCTGGTCTTCGTGTCATGGGGTTTGCCGTCGGCTCGCTCGAGGCCCTCCCAGTCCGCCAGGAGGCCGGGCGTGGACCATCCGCCGTCGGGCCGCTGTATGGCGAGCAGCTCGTCAAGCGTCTTCGCCCGATCCGCGCCGCTCATCAGGCCGCCGACGTGGCAGGATGCCCAAGCGATCATCGCCCGGTGATGCAGCGACAAGGGCGGGTGGTTCTCTAGAAACCTGCGAATCCTTGCCAGGCCCCGTTGAGCCTCCGCCGTGGCGGCATAGCCGTCCGGCGCGATTCCGGTGATCAGCGCCGCCAGCGTCACGCCATAATGCTCGTCGTATTCCGTCGGCGGAAATCCGTCATTCCGCCACGTCCAGCCTCCGTCTTCCCGCTGGAAATCCCACATCACGCGGAGAGCCTGCCGGGTGGCCGGGTGCAGTCTGCCGGTGGTCTGCAAATCGTTGAAGGCCAGCCCGGCAGCGACAACCACCGTCTCCTGCACGTCGCGCGGGGCGTTCTTGGGCCACCGCTCCGTGACGTACTCTTCGAAGAATTTGCGCACTTCTCCCGAGTCTTTCAGAACGGATGCCAGGGCGGGCCGGGCGAACAGATATCCCATGTTCGTATGGCACGCGGCGCACTTGCGCGACTTCTGCCAGGTGAGCGAGGCCGTGTCGAGATAGCGAGCCGCATTTTCGGCCGAGAACGCGGCGGCGACGGGCTCGTCGTCGGTGATTTTTCCCGGATCGGCAACGTTGGCAAGCGTGACCACTTCACTCGCCCACCCGGCGCCGGATATCGCCAGCAGAAGCCACGATCCGGCAATCGCTTGACCCATTATCGGGACTCGGCGCCTCTTGCCCTGCACGGTCCCCAACCTCGGACGGAGCAACATCGGTGTGCCTCCCGCTTTCGTGATTCGGTGAAGCGACGGCATGTCGGCGGCCGCCCGCCGCCGGAGAGACCTCCACGGCCGCGGGGGTGCGGCTTTCACAGCCAAGGCCAGATTGTACCCGCTGCGTTGGGCCAACGCGACTTTCTGTAAAACGGGAATCCGCCCTTGGTGGATTCGCAGCCGGCTGCCGGGGCCTTATCCTGACGCGGAGCCGGCGGGATGTTTCGTGCCGGCGGCAATAATCCTCGATTGCGCGTGAGGGCGGTTCCATGAGGCAAGCTCCGGATTCATCGTCTCCGCGTGCCGTCCACGCGGAACTCGGCTCGCAAGCGGCCCTTACGCGGAGCGATTCTCGTAAACCCAAAGAAACGCCCGGCGGCTGAGTTGGGCGCTGTTGGCCAGGCCGAGTTTCGTCTTGATCTTTTCGCGGTGCGCCTCGACCGTTTTCGGGCTCAGATCCAGCCGGGCGGCAATCTGTTTCGTCGTCAGCCCCTCGCCGATCATCTCGAAGACTTCGAATTCGCGATTGCTGAGAGACTCCATCGGGCTCTGCTCGCCGGTCTTTCCACCGACCACGTTATGGAGCAGCTTGCGCGTCATCTTCGGACTCAGAACAACCTCCCCCCTCTGGACCCGGCGAATCGCATCGACCAGCCGCTCGCTCGTCTCCTGCTTGTTCACGTAGCCCATCGCCCCGGCACGCAGCGCCCGTTCGGCGAAGAGCGATTCGTCGTGCATCGAACAGACGATCATCTGCGGCCCGTCCACACGCTGGCTGATCTGCTCGATCAGTTCGATCCCGTGGCCATCCTGGAGCGAAAGATCGACCACGACCACGTCGGGCCGCATCTCGGCCACCATGCGAATCGCTTCGATCGTGTTCGAAGCCTCGCCGGCGACCTTCATGTCACCCTCTTCGTTGATCAACTCGGCGATCCCCCGGCGAAAGATCGGGTGATCATCGACTATCAAAACACGCATTGCGACTCCCATACCGACGTTGTTAATTTCCGTTCCACTCCGGCCCAGTTCGTTCACCGGAAAATCGCCGTCCGGGCGACGTTTCAGAACGCCGGGGTTGCCCCCCCTGATAGTGTGGCTCATCGCCCCATGGTTGTCCAGGGCCTCTTCGGAACAGGGCCTAAAACAACTACATGTTCAGCGCCGGCGACCATATGAATAACAATGCGTACGACAGCCCGAATCGCGAGCCTTTTGCCCACCAGCACTACGGCAGCTTCAGCGAGACGATCGATTCCGGCAACCTGGCCGCGCCGCAGCCCCTATGGAGTTTGGGGTGCGCTCGGCTCGATGGCTGGCGGCGAGGCAGT
>JAAYCB010000312.1 GCA_012744395.1 Pirellulaceae bacterium | reverse complement strand
ACGTTCCTGGTCGACGAAGTCCGCCACCGCAGCGGCACGGCGGATCACGTCCTGATCGTTCGTCATCTCCACGGTCAACAGTGCGGCTCGCCGGTTGCCGAAGAGAACCTGCTCCTCGTCCCATTCGAAGCGGTCGACGACCCGGCCGATGTCCCGCAGGCGGACCTCGGCGCCGCCGCGACCGGCCAGAATCACCAGATCCTCCAGCTCCTGCGGCGATCGGCGTTCCTCAACAAAGCGGATGGTGATTTCCGTGTCCTCCGCTTCGACAGTGCCTGCCGGGAGGTTCACGCTCTGGCGGCGGACGATCTCAGCCACTTCGCCGGCGCTGAGGCCGTAGCTGCCCAGCGCGTCTTCGGACAGCTCGATGCGGAGCTGACGATCGGAAAAACCTTGGATCCGCACCAGCGAAATCTGGGGCTGCTGCTGGAGCCGCTCCTTGAGGTCTTCGCTGTAGGTCTTCAGATCGGCCAGCGACATGGGCCCGGTCACCAGAAGCGATACGACGTGATCCGTCGTGTGAAGCTGCGTGACGATGGGGTCCTCCGTCCCCGCGGGCAAATCGTCGATGGCGGCCACAGCCGTGTCGATCTCGTCCTTGAATGCCTGATAGTCACCGCGCGACTGCATTTCCACCGTCACGATTCCCAGCCCCTGCCGGGCGTCGCTGCGCAGCTCCTCGACGAACCGCACCCCGTCGAGCGCGTCTTCCAGCCGCTGGCAAACCGATTCCTCCACCTCTTCGGACGTTGCCCCGGGATGAGCCACGCGGATCTCCACCTCCGTGGGCCGGAAGTCGGGAAAGGTCTCGCGGCGCAGCTTGCCCACGCTGAGTAGTCCCGCTGCCAGGAATACGAGCATCAACAGATTCGCAGCCGTGGGATGCCTGGCAAAAAATGCAATCATTTCCGAGCCGTAATCAAAACTACAGGATCTACGCCAATGCCCGTGGGAGACTCATTCGTTCCGCAAGGCCTTACCGATTTCCTTCGCCGACAGCTTCCGCCACAAGTCGCGATCGGGTCGATTCATCGAGGACCGGTTCGATCAGCATTCCGCCGATGGCCGGCACAGGATCGGAGACGACCAGCGTCTCGCCCCCTCGGAGCCCCGATCGCAGGCAGACAAACCCGGCCTGGGCAAAATCCGCCGCCACCGCCCGACGCTCCAGGCGGCTGTCCTCCGCGACGAGGTAGACATGGCCTTCATGCACCGAAGAACGTGGGACGACAACCCGGCCGGACCGCGGCGATCCGCGAAGTTCCACCTCGCAGTACATCCCTTGAACCAAGGGCGGGCGTTTTCCGGGAACAGCCTTTTCGTACGGCTTGTCTACGGCGATCACCAGGCCGAGCGTTCGCGTTCGCGGATCAAACTGCTCCCGAAGCCGGGCCACGCGCGCCTCCCACTCGGCCAAGAAGTCGCCGCTGCGATAGCGAACCACGACCTGAAAGTCGAAGACTCTCGCGATCGCTTCCGAACTCATGGTGGTGAGGGCCGTTTTCCGAAGTTCCGGGCGTATCAGGGTGCGCAACTGGTTGACCGGAACCTGGGCTTCGATCTCGGTGGCGCCGGTTCCGTGGGCCTCGAACAGCGTCTGCCCCGCCGCCAGAAACTGGCCCGACTCGATCGTCACTTCGCCCAGCCGGCAATCGAAAGGAGCCTGAATCCCCGTCTTCGCACGATCCAGTTGGGCCTGACCGAGACCCGCCTTCTTGACATTCACCGCCGCTTCGAGCGACTTGCGCTGCTGGGGCACGAGATTGAGCGAGTTGACCAGCCGTTGAACGATCTGCCGCTGCATCAACACGTTGCGTTCCTGCTCGTCCACTTCCGACTTCGAGACGGCGTTCTGCGTCACCAGCGACTGCACTCGCGCCAACTCGCGCTCCGACAGTCGGAGCGACGCCTGCTCAATCTCGAGCGACATCCGATCGTTGATCTCTCGGGCAGCCAGCTCGTCCAGTTGTGCCTGAATCTGAGACAAGTCCGCTTCAAGCTGCGCGACGGCCAGATCGTATTCGGCCGGGTCGATCTTGAGCAGCACCTCGCCGCGATGAACCATCGATCCCGACTTCAACTCCGCGTGAACTTGGACAACCCGCCCCTTCACCTCGGCGACTGCCTGCCAGACCTGGCCCGGCCGTGCGGTGCCGTAGCCCACCACCCGCGGAACCAGATCCACGACGGGAACACGGATCACCCGAAACGACTGACGCTCCTCGGTCGTCTCGACTCGCTCCGGTCCCCGCTTGCTCGCCACAAGGGCCGCGACGATGGTGAAACCGAGAAGCATCGGCGGAACGATCCACCATTTGTTTTCTGGTCGCAGGAACTTCTTCCAGTTCATGGTTTTGATTCCTCCGAACCGACCGGGCCCTGACCACGCCCGGATAAGTGACTGTGAATCCACGTAAAGGCGAAACGAAGATCACGGACTTTCAGCGGCAGTCGAGTTGCGAAAATGTTCCCAGGCCCGTCGCGCGTACCGAGCAATGTCAAACTCCCCATCGCTCAAGTGCCGGAGAATCGCCCCCGATTGGACAATGCCCAGGAATTGCATCGCTATTGTTGTCGAGTCGACGTCGGCGCGGATTTTCTCCGCAGCCTGGCCGTCTTGGATGATCGCAGCCACGCCCTGAAGGTAGGATTGAATGATCTGGTAGACTTTCCGTCGACGGCCCGGATTGCGGCTGACGATCTCGTCGGAGAAGATCGTTCGAGGGATCGCCTGGTTTTCCCGGACAAACCGGACGTGCATCATGAGCAGGCTTTTCAAACGAGGAAGCGCTTCCGGTTCCTGCTCGACGAGCCTCAGGTTCTCCCGCAGTCGATCGCCGATCGAATCCAGCACGGCGTCGAGCACCGCCTCTCGTCCCTCGAAATGGCGGTAGATCGCGGATGGTACGAGTCCCACGCGGCGCGCAATCATCGCCAAGCTCAGTTCGCCCACGTCGCAGGTGCCGAGCAGTTCGATGGCCGCCTTGACAATCTGCCTGCGTCGGATCTGGCTATCGAGTTTCTGGGTCGACATGCTTTGGCCCTCGATGTGATTCTAGATTCACATAGGCGGCGCGTCAAGCCAAGCGATGCCCGCGGTGATTCGCGGACGCGCTCCCAAGAAGGGCAAGAAGGGGAAACGGAGGCAGCGGAAATTGCCGTTCGCCGCGTGGCGTGTGCATGGTGATCCGACTGAGATTCGCGCGCAGTATCGCCGGCGTTTTGGCATCGAGACCAGCGTTCGCTAGATGCGGCAGGCAGGCATTTACACTTGCACCCGCGCCCCTCACCTGCGGCTGTTCTTCCTGGCCGTGGCGTTGATGCGGCGAAATATTTGCGTTGGATTCATCAGACACGCCTGGCCGAAGGCTCGGGCGGCACCATGACGCTTCACCTCGAACTGCTTCGCTTCAAGCGCATGCTCGACAGGATCGCGTTCGCGGCTGTCGCCCGATTGCACGATGGCACAACACGTTGCGTCGCCCAACCGCCCTAAGCCGAACTTCCAACTACTGAATGCGCTGATTGCTGCTGGTTGGACACTTTGGGGGCACGGAGAAGCCGGCCTGAGGGAGGGAAGATGTCTTCTCGAAAATGTCTTCTCGGGTGTAACCAGACTGCGACAGAAGACGTCTAACGAATCTGCCCGAGTTTGTTGGATTGTGGCGCGTGGCAATTCGGCTTGCCCGACCATCTACTTGGGATATAGTGTCAGAGATTTCGGAAACACCAAGCGAAGCAGAAGCACCGAAACAAGGGGCGGACATGCCATCTCCGGACGACAGACGACGAACCCCGATCTGGTTGGTCCCGGCTCTGCTCGTGATCTTGTTGGGCCTCGTTGCCATCCTGGCCAAGGATTCGATCTGGCCAGCCGCCGGTGGTGCGGGCACCAGCGGCAGCCACGACGAAGACGAGCAACACGGTGTTGAATGGACGGTTTGGCAGGATGGCGTGGAATTGTTCGTCGCACATCCTCATGCCATCGCTGGAGAACCCTTCGACGTGGTGCTTCACGCTACGGAGGAGCAGACTGGCAAGCCCCTGTCGTCCGGGAGCGTCGCGCTGACAATCGCCGGCAATGGAAAGGTCTTCGAAGGCGGGCCGGTCGAGGCCGGTGATTCTGGTGTTTGGGCGGTTGCGGTTGAGTTGTCGACGGCCGGCAAGTACGACATGCGGTTGGCGATTGATTCGCCGCAGGTTCCCGCGGGAAGACTGGCGTTTGAGGGAGCGTCGTTGACGGTTCACGAATCGGAAAAGACTCTCGAGTCAATTGCGATCGCCGACGACGCAGCGGATGCCAGCGAGGTTCATTTCCTCAAGGAGCAGCAGTGGCGAATTGGGTTGCGGACCGCCGTTGTGCGACCCCGGAGTATTGCCGAGCAATTGGTCGTGCCCGGCAAGGTCGTGGCCCCCCATGGCTCGGAGACGATGGTGTTTTCGCCTGTTCCCGGCCGAGTGACGCCGCCGCCGGACGGGCCCTTACCTCAAATCGGGGAAGCGGTCGAAGCGGGACAAACCCTGGCCGTCATCGAACCGTCCATCGCCGGCGCCCAATCGGTTCAACTCCTGGTGAACCAGGCGCAACTGCGGACCCTTGACGCCGAGTTGGCCGCCAGGCAATTGGACATCGAATCGAAGCTCGCAACCGCGCGTGCCGACTTGGAGTTCGCGAATCAAGAGCTACAGCGTTTGAACGGCCTGTCTGCCACCGGGGCCGTGGCGGGCAGAAAGCAGGCGGAGGCAGACTACCGTCAGAAACAGGCGCAAGCCGCTTTCGAAGGGTACGAGCGATCGAGCAAGACCTACGAGGATGCGCGCAGGCGCCTGACGAGGTTTCTCGGTGACTTCGGAGCGGGTCGGGACGGCGAGTCCGAGCAGGATTCGCTTAAAGTCGCGCTGCGCAGCCCGCTGGCCGGTCATGTCGTGGCTTCCGGCGCGACGGCTGGGGAGTTTGTCGCCGACGACCATCTTCTGTTTCGCGTGGTCGATATGCAGAGACTGTTCATCGATGCCGATGTCTCCGAATATGATCTTGCCAAAGTGGAAGGATCCAACGGGGCGAAGTTCCGACTGAGCGCTTATCCGGATCGGGTCCTTCCCATCTACGGTCCGGGCGACGGCCGATTGGTGTTTGTTGGGGCGGTCGTCGATCCGCATTCGCGTACCGTCACCGTCCGCTATGAAGTCCCCAATAAGGAAGGCCTGCTCCGTTTGGGGATGTTTGCCGACGTGATGGTTGAGACGGGCCGTCGCGATGCGGCGATCGTGGTGCCGCAGGAGGCTGTTGTCGACGATAGTGGGGAGCCCATCGTGTATGTCCAGACAGGAGGCGAGTCCTTCGAACGGCGAGGCGTTCAGCGTGGGCTTCGTGACGGCGACAACGTCGAGATTCGGCAGGGAGTCTCTGCCGGTGAACGCGTTGTGATCGACGGGGCGTACGCGATCCGGCTGTCGACCTTGGCTGGAGGCGTTCCCGAACACCATCACCACTAGCCGGATCTGACGTTCCGCCTCAGACCAATCGAATTCCGGAGTCCAGCCAGCCGTGTTCAACCATCTCATTCGCTTCTCGCTCTGCTATCGCTCACTGGTGGTGGCTTCGGCTCTCGGACTTTTGGTTGTTGGTTCCTATCAGGCCATGGAGATGCCGGTCGATGTGTTTCCGGACCTGACCGCGCCCACCGTGGTGGTGTTGACCGAGGCACATGGAATGGCCCCCACGGAGGTCGAGACGCTGATCACGTTTCCGATCGAAACGGCTGTGAATGGAGCATCCAGCGTCCGCCGCGTCCGCTCCTCCTCCTCGGTCGGCATCTCCGTGGTGTGGGTCGAGTTCGACTGGGGGATTGAGGTCGCCGCCGCTCGCCAGACGGTCAACGAGAAGCTGAGCCTGATTCAAGGTGGTCTGCCGCCAGAGGCCTCCCAGCCGGTGCTCGCTCCCCAGGCATCGATCATGGGTGAGATCCTGATCGTCGCCCTGATGCAGGACGAGACGGCAGGCGATCCCGAGTCGTTGTACGACTTGCGAACGCTGGCTGACACGGCGCTCCGGCGACGCCTGTTGGCAGTGGAAGGAGTGGCCCAAGTCACACCGATTGGCGGCGACCAGAAGCAGTACCAGGTCATCCTCGATCCGTCGAAATTGCAGGCTTACCGGATCAGTACGAGCGAAGTCGCCGAGTCGCTCGCCGACACCAATCGGAATACGACGGGCGGACTCCTGGTTGAAAGCGGTCAGGAGTACCTGATTCGTGGCGAGGGCCGCATTCGTCATCTGGAGGAGATTGGAGATACGTTGGTCACGGTGCGGGGCGATGTGCCCGTCCGTGTTGCCGACCTCGGGGAGGTCCGGATCGGCCCGGCCCTGAAACGGGGCGTCGGTTCCGCCATGGGAGAGCCCGCCGTCGTCGTCTCGATCACGAAGCAACCGCATGTCAACACCTTGGAATTGACGGAGCGACTCAACGCGACCCTGGCGGAACTGGAGGGGAGCCTCCCTGAGGGAGTCCGGCTACAGACCGACGTGTTCCGGCAGGCGGACTTCATTGAAACGTCCATCCACCATCTTCAAACCGCCCTTCGCGACGGTGCTGTGCTCGTTGTGATCATCGTTCTGGTCTTTTTGGGAAACATGCGGGCGAGCGTGATCACGTTGACGTCCATCCCGCTATCGCTGCTCACGACGGTCCTGGTGCTCAGTTCGTTCGGGCAGACGATCAATACGATGACCTTGGGCGGAATGGCCATCGCCATCGGGGAGCTGGTCGACGACGCGATCGTGGATGTGGAGAACGTCTTCCGGCGTCTGCGGGAGAACGCCTTGCTGCCGCACTCCAAACGCAGGAATCCCTTTGCGGTGATCCTCGGTGCGAGCATCGAGATCCGCTCGTCGATCGTCTTCGCGACGATGATCATTGTGCTCGTGTTCCTGCCACTTTTCTTCCTCCCGGGGATCGAGGGGCGGTTGTTGATTCCGCTCGGCGTGGCCTATATCGTGTCCATGCTGGCCTCCCTCCTGGTTGCCGTCACGGTCACGCCGGCCTTGTGCTCGTATCTGTTGCCAAACAGTCGAGCCATCATGAAAGACCACGAGCCACTCGTCACGCATTGGTGCAAGCTGGCCTATCGGCCCTTGCTCGATCGCATCCTGGATCGTCCCTATCTCATCAGCGGCGCTGCGGCCGTCATGCTCGCCGTGGCCTTGGCGTATGTACCGTGGATGGGGAGGAGCTTCCTGCCCGAATTTCACGAGGGGGCGCTGACCGTTACTGCCGGGACCATGCCCGGCACATCGCTGGCCAAATCCGACCGGTTGGGGCGCGAAGTCGAGAAGATCCTGCTCAGCCATCCCGAGGTCGTCAGCGTCGCCCGCATGACCGGACGAGCCGAACTCTCGGAACATGTGCAGGGCGTGGAATCCTCAGAACTCACCGCGAGCCTTGATATGCACCGCGCCCCTGCGCAAGGTCTTCCTGAGCGGTCCGTGGCCGAATTGATGGAAGCCCTGCGCGAAGATCTGGCAACCGTGCCGGGCATGATGATCGAAGTCGGCCAACCGATCTCCCATCGAATCGACCACATGCTCTCGGGCACCAGGGCCGCAGTCGCTGTCAGCATCTTCGCGCCGGATCAGGACCCGGCCAGTCTCCAGCGACTCCGCCAGCTGGCCCTGTTGATCGAACACGAACTCGAGCAGGTGGCGGGCGCGGTGGATGTTACTGTGGAACAGCAGATGCACGTCCCTACGCTCACGGTGGCCTTCGATCGGCACGCGATCAAGCGGCACTCGTTGCGAACGGGAGCAGTGAGCGCCGAACTGGAGCGAGCCTTTGCCGGAGAGACCGTTTCCCAGATCCTCGAAGGCCGTAATCCGTTTGACCTGGTGGTGAGAGTCGGTACTTCCGAGTCCGTCGATGAAGAAGCGATCCGCAGGCTGCCCGTGGCAACGCCACGGGGCGAACGAGTTCCGCTCGGTTCCCTGGCAACGATACGGAGGGACCGGACACCGAATACGATCTCGCGCGAGGACGTGCAGCGGAAGATCGTCGTCAGCTGCAACGTGGCCGACCGGGATATCGGTTCGGTGGTCGCCGATATCCAGCAGCGGATCAAGGAGAATGTCCCGGTGGGAGAAGGCGCCTATGTGGGCTACTACACGCAAATCGGCGGGCAATTCGAGAGCGCCCAGTCCGCCTTTCGGCTCCTGCTGATTCTCGGAGTCGGCGTGGTGCTGGCAATCGGACTGTTGCTCCATATTGCCTTTCAGTCGGCTCGGGATGCGACGCTTGTTCTCTTCAATCTTCCGATGGCGCTGATCGGCGGTGTTCTCGGCGTGTTCATCTCCGGGGGCGTCCTGTCGATTGCCTCACTGGTCGGTTTCATCACGCTGCTCGGTATCGCGACTCGTAACGGAATCATGCTTGTTTCCCACATTCGACACATCCAACGCGAGGAAGGCGAGACCGATTTCCGCAAGGCCGTCCACCGTGGCGCGATGGAACGCCTGGCTCCGATCTTGATGACCGCCCTGTCGACCGGCCTTGGCCTGCTGCCCCTTGCGCTCAGCGGTGGAAAGCCCGGCAGCGAAATCGAAACGCCGCTTGCGATCGTCGTACTCTTCGGTCTCTTCAGTTCAACGCTGCTGAACATGGCCGTGATGCCGGCTCTGTTCCTAAAATGGGCCAAGCCGACGGCACCACAACGCATGGCATGCGACGCGATGTAGCCGCAGGACATCGAAGACCACGTACCGCGCAGGAATCTGGAGGCCGGCCAACCTCCTCGTGCAGCGGCCCTTGAGCTGATGCCTCCGGAGGAGGGCATCCAGGTTGGCCCGGCCCTGCCGGAGTACGACCAGTGCTCCGTCGACGAGCGTGCCGCAGGGCAGCGTCCGCAAGGCGTTCCTCCCGGGATGACAAATCCTGCGTCTCGCACCAGACTTGCCGTTCTCGGCGCTGACCACGGCTGAGAAAGTCCCTCTCGAGCCGGAATTGCCAGTCGACCCACCCGGCCAGGCCGCTTCGCTACAACCCCGCATGAGGTCATTGCCCTGGAAGTCTCATTCCGGAATCACGCATACCCATTCAGGTGGGCTCCGGTGTGGACGGGCCTGGCACGACCTCCAGCACGTCCAGGCCAGGAACGAACTCGATCTCGTGGACGTGCCCTTTCAGGACCGACAAGAGGGCGGACCGTCGATCTCGGTCGTTGCCGTTCATGATGCCACACGTCTGCCCATCGCTGATCATCCACCCATGCTGTTCCCATTTCCACTTCGAGCATCTGCGCAGACACTGATCCGACAACCGGAGAACACCTGGCGTGTTCGGGTGTTCACTTTGCAGCCGTTCGAGTTCCACGTCGAGATGATCCAACTCTTCATCCGGCGTCATCATACCCCCTCTCATAATTTGGAGCCCACGGCATAGATTCTTTAGGTTACAGCGCGATTCACGAGGCGTCCATGCCAAACATGGCGAGGGAGGGCAACGTTCAATCCAAGGAGCATAACCTGGCGGGCGGCGGCCTTCTATTCGCTATGGGTATCGCTACTCCTTCCCGTGGCTGGTATAGTGGTGGTTTACGCATCGTCACGGGTGGCCCGATGGGGCCTTTAAGGAGAGAATCTCTTGGTAAAAATCATGCTGCGGGCGGGGGAGTCGGTTCAGGAGGCGGTTCGTCGGCTTCGGAAAATTGTGGAGCGTTCAGGGCTTAAGCGTGAGTTACGGCGTCGGGAGCGGTATGAGAAGCCTTCTGATGTGCGGCGGAAAGCGAAGATGCGTGCGATTCGGCGTTCCAAGCAACGAGCAGCCAGAGGGGGATGAATTTGACGAGGAGGGAAATGTCAATGTCCTCGACGACACACGCCCCCCCCGCCTGCCAGTGTGCGTGCGGAGACTCCCAGAGACCAATCCTTGCTGGCCGCTTGAGGACCTGATAAGTTCTGCATTGCTGGCGGAAGCCGCTCATCAGGGTGGGTAACCGTCAAACGATCGCAAGGGGACCTTGTTCAAGGCCTCGCATAGTCAAGTTGCGTGGGACCGGTTGCAGCGGCCGGGCTGGTTGAATTGAAACCGTTGAGGCGGACAGCGACGCACGTGCGGCCAAACCTCTCGGGGACGATGTTTCGGGACCACGGACAAGGGACAAGCGATAGTCGACCGCGACGATTGCATCCTGCCTTGTCGATGAGAATCCACCTATGCAACAGAACTTGAATTGCAGACGAGTTATCTTCTGGGCGATCGCCCTTCCGCTCGCGGCGGTTCTGCCATCAGCCGGTAACCCGGCGGTCGCCGCGTCGGACGTCGCGGAACTGTTCTCCGACCTGCCGGCCGAGACGCTGCTTGCCAAGCTGGAGCCGGTTGAGACGCCCGCCGTGGAGGGAGCGGCGATCGGATGGTCCGCTCGGAAGGTTGAGGTTCCCGACTCGGGCGCGGCGATGATCATCGAGTCGAGCGCCCAACCGGCGCCCGGCTCAAAACTTGCCGGCGAACTGGTTGCCGCCGAGTGGGTGTTCCGCGTCGCCGGCGAAGAGGACGCCGGATACCGGCCATTGAAACACCGCGAGGAGACGTGGTACGGGTCCACGTTCTTCCAAGGCGCTGAGCAGTGGCTCCGCGTCGGCAAGGACTGGCAGCATCCGGGCGAGCGGGCACCCAGCGTCCGCCGCTTCCTTGCGCCCGCCGACGGGACGTTGACCATCACGGGCCGCGTCTACAAGGCGCACCGCGATGGCGACGGCGTGCGCGTGACGATCCTCCACAACGGACGGTGTGTGTGGCAGCACGAACTGGAAGGCAAGGACGGCGCGGGCGTCGATCCGAATCTGCGGATCGACGTCAAAAAAGGCGACACGCTCCGTTTCCTCGTCGACAAGCGGGGCGGGATCGCCTGCGACACGACCCACTGGGACCCGCGGATCACCTATGCCGACGGGCGGACGTTCCAGGCATCCGCCGCGTTCGCGGCGAACAGGCAGGGCGCCGGCGGCTGGTCCTACGGAATGCCGGCCGACGGCCGCGCCGCGCCGGACACGCCACGACTGGTCTGGTTCGACGCGGCTTGGGCGTTGTGCGAAAAGCCGTTGTCGGCCGGCGAACCCCTCGTGTTGACCAGCGCGGCTGCGCAGCCCTGCGCCGTGCTGGCTGACGGGCAAGACGCCTCGGGGGTGGTGCTGGCCTTCGAGGCTGGACTGCCCTGGCGGCTGCACGCGCAACTGGCGACGGACGGCAGACTCACGGTCCGCCTGGTTGTCGCGCCCGCCGACAAGCAGGCCGCTGCACTCCCGGCGGCACAGGGGCTGAGGCTCAGCCGTGCCGCCCTGGGGCCCTACTCCGGCACGTCGCTGGCGGGGCTTCAGACGCTGGCCCGCTGGGTCGCCGATCATAGACGCAGCGGAACGGGTGAGAGTCTGGCGTCGGAAGTCGCACGACTTCCGCGATCGGACAATCCGGAGTGCAACCTGCCGGTCGCCGCCGTGCAGACCGCCGCGCGTCAAGCAGGCATCCCCGAACTTGACTTCTGGGCGATGATCCAGCAGGATTGGCGGCGTCAGGATGGGATCGACATCCTCCGGCCCGAGACCTGCGCCGCAGCCATTGGCAGGCAAGTCGAAAAAACCCGCGGTCTGCTCGCGCATCTGCGGGCCAAGCATGGTTCGCCCCGGCTGGACGAGTTGGCACAACGCCTCGAACCGCTTGCCCGGCAAGTCGAATCCGGTGCGGGCAATCCGCCGGCCGCGTACCTGAAGCTACGGCTGCTGAAACGCGAAATCGCCCTGGCCAATCCGCTGCTGGAATTCGACCAACTGGTGTTCTGCAAGCGCGTGCCCACGTCGTACAGCCACCTGGTGATGCAGTTCTACGGCTGGCGCGCACGCCCCGGTGGAGGGCTGTTCGTGCTGGACGAGCCGGGCGGCTCGCTCCGCTGCCACGACATTTTGGACGGGCGCCTGGAGACGGGCTGCGTGCTCGAACCGCGGCTGTCGTACGACGGCCGCCGGATCGTGTTTTCGTACGTTCACTGCCCGGACGGACCGTTGCCGCCCGGCGAGGTGAGCAACGAGGACCCGGCCGACCGCAACTTCTACCACGTGTATGAAGTGGGCGTGGACGGGTCGGGGCTGAGGCAACTGACGGACGGGCCGTTCGATGACCTGATGCCGTGCTATCTGCCCGACGGCGGCATCGCCTTCGTGTCCACGCGCCGCAGAGGCTACGCTCGCTGCTTCGGCGGCCAGTTCAGCACTCGCTGGGACGTATACACGTTGCACCGCATGAACGGCGACGGCTCGAACATCCGCGCGCTCTCGTTCCACGATACGAACGAGTGGTTCCCGGCCGTCTCGAATGCCGGCCAGGTCCTGTACGCCCGCTGGGACTACATCGACCGCGACGCGGTGACACACCAGAACCTGTGGGCCTCGCGGCCGGACGGCGCCAATCCGGTCGCCCTCTGGGGGAACGCTACGGCGTCGCCGCACTGTACGTTCCAACTGCAGCCGATTCCGGAGAGCACCAAGATCATCTTCGCCGCCTCGGCACATCACTCGATCGCCGGCGGACCGATCACAATCGTCGATCCCAGCGTCGCGGCGGACGGCCCGGCGGCGCTGGAGCGGATCACGCCGGAAATCCCGTTTCCCGAGGCGGAGAGCCGCGACATTCGCGAGTACTACACGGCTCCGTGGCCGCTGTCGGAGGATTTCTACCTGGTCGGCTATAGCCCCTATCCGCTCGTCTGGGAGCCGGGCGCAAATCCGGCCCATGCGTTGGGAATCTACCTGTTGGACCGCTGGGGCAACCGCGAGTTGCTGTATCGCGATCCGCAGATTGGCAGCACGAACCCCTGCCCACTCCGGCCGCGGCGGGCTCCGCCCGTGCTGCCGGGCGGAGTCGCGGAAGATTGCTTCGCCGGCAAAGGCGGGCGAATTCTTGAGAATTCAGCTATCGGCAACGGCGCGCAGTACGGGGAAATGGTCGTGGCCGACGTGTACGAAGGGCTGGGCGACGTCCCCCGGGGACAGATCAAGGAACTGCGGATCGTCCAGGCCTTTCCCAAGACCACGAACATCGCCAACATTCCGCCGATCGGCATGGCGGGCGAGGAGAATGGCCGGGCCGTGCTGGGCACGGTGCCCGTCGAGCAGGACGGTTCGGCACGGTTCCTGGTCCCGGCGGGCAAACCGGTGCTGTTCCAGGCGCTAGACGAAGTCGGCTGCGCCTATCAAACGATGCGTTCGGTGACCTACGTGCAACCCGGCGAGAAGGTGGCGTGTATCGGATGTCACGAACACAGGCTGACCGCCCCCGTCTCCTCGCTGGCCAGCCCGGCAGCGCTGCGGCGTCCGGCGTCGAACATTCGGCCGGGACCTTGGGACGGCCGGCCTTTCAGCTACGTGGAGGTCGTCCAGCCGGTGCTCGACCAGCACTGTGTCCGCTGTCACGGAGGCGACAAGACGGAAGGCAAGATCGACCTGACCGGCGCGCTTGAGGGGGCCTTCAGCCGATCGTACGCGGCGTTGATGCAGGACGACGGCGCGTTCTGGCAGTCCGGCACGAACCCGGACAACGCAGCCAAGTACTTCGTGCCGCGATTCGGCGCGCGGAACCAGGTCCAGATCACACCTCCCGGCGGCCTGTACGGGGCCCGCGGCAGCCGGCTGATGAAGCTGCTGCGGGACGGGCACGAAGGGGTCAAACTCGGCGCGGACGAGCTGCGGCGCGTGGCGCTCTGGATCGACCTGAACGCGATCTTCTATGGCGTCAATCTGCCCGACGATCAGGAGCGAATCCGCCGCGGCGAGCTCGTCGGGATGCCGGAGGTCCAGTAGGATCGACGTGACGTCTTGGATGTGCGGATGCGAAGCGTCAGGAGAGAAATCCGGAATCCGTTTTCCGGCTCGGCCGCAACGCTGCTCTGTTAACAAGCCTTGCTTCACTCCACCGCTTCGAGCATCTGCACCGGCACGTAGAACTTGGCGTAGGTTTTTCCATCGGAGTACCGCCGTCCCTTGCGGTCCTCGACCAGCACCGTTGCCCGCTTATTGACCCTGTTGACCACCCCGGTGTATTCGGCGCCCTCGAACTGAAATCGCACCTTCACGCCCGGCCGGATGCCGAATTTGACCAGTGCCTTTTCCTTTGGCGTGATCAGGCTGTGCCTGTTCTCCGTGTGGCCGAAGAAGCGCTGGGTGATCGAATGGAAGCGGGGGTGCGAACAGCTTGATTTGCCCCACAGCAGCATTTCGATCAGGTGGACGATCTCGTGTTCCATGACCCGCTGAAGCGCGTCGAGGCGGTCCCGGCAGGTCATGCCGCTGGCGACAATCGGGCGATGATCCTCTCCCGTGAAACACCCGAACAACATCGTCGTCGAGGCGCTGATCTCGTACCAGCGTCTGCCAGTTGATCGGTCGGTGAAACAGGCCGTCTTGCCCCCTGAGCTCGTCATCCGTTTGGAGAGGCGGAAGTAGAGCGGGGTCGCCCCGAGCGCCTCCCTGACCTGCCCGGCGAAAAAACGGCCGTCGTACTCGGCGAACAGAAATGCCAGGTCACCGGGATGGATCTTGGTGAAGTTCGCGGCGCGGATGTACTTCGACCCGCTCAGCACGTTGGCATGAATCTGCCTAGTCCTGTTGGAAATGGTCTCGCCATCGAGGCTGGTTGATTCAACCATGCGGAGAAGATCGCTCGTCATCTGGCCGTCCACAACACGCGGATCCTGCCCGCCCATTCTGCCCAGCGGTCCCACGATTCTACCACATCCCGCAGATCGCTGGTAGAATGGCCGCCCGGGGAAGGCGGCCAACGCACGTCGCCGGAGACCGCCTGACAACAACGGTTTGCGAAAGAGTGGCCAGTCGTCCAGCAATCCTCAGCAATCGGGGTCCGCCATGCAAAGACACCTCCTGCGCCAACTCCACCGCCTGGCCTGGCTCGACGCCCAGCTGGCGTCGACGGGCGTCCATGCCGCGGATGCGTCCAAACGATTGAAGACCAGCGTCAAAACGGTCCGGCGAGAACTGGACCTGCTCCACGAACTCTCCCCCTTGGTCTACGTCGAGGACGACCAGTTCGGCCGCCGGCGCTGGTTCTACGCCGATCGGCGCCGCCGATTGTTCTCGAAGTGGTTTGGCGACAAGGGCCGCAAATAAGCGACTCTGGGCAGCTTCGGTCGCCGCAGTCTGCGGCTTCACTCCGCGCCGCCCCTCTGAACAACGTCCAAGGGCACGCAGGCCAGCGAAACCGGAGCATAATTGCAGGTACAGCCTCCCGTGAGATTCGGCATGTTCAGCACGCCGTTGGCGGGGTACAGGTTGTTGTTCACCTGGCAGCCCGGTCGAACGCCCAGGAATGGGGTAATCTCGCGGCTTTCCAGGTCGATCCAGGCCGAGTTGCCGCGGTACCGCGTGGTCAGCAGATGCGTACTCGCCCGCGTTCCCGTACAGCCGCGGCGGACCCATTTCAATGGTTCGCTGATCCGTTTGGCTGAGAGGAGGTCGTAGACGACGAGGGTGTCATCGCCTCCGGTGAGCAGCTTCTCTCCGGCGATGTAGCCCGGCAGCCCCGTCTTCGGCAGCCCCCCACCGGTGACGACGAGCCGCGCCGCCGCATCGGCTTGCCGCGGCAGAGGTTCGCCGCTGCTGCCCTGGTAGAAGCCCGCGGCGGTGACCAGGATGTCGAGCGCGGCGTTGTAGCGCAACCTGGCGCCGCCTGCCCTCCGCCACAGGCGTTCGCCGGTGGCAAGGTTCAGCGCAAAAATGCTGCCATCGCGGCCTTCGACTTCGCCGCGTTGTGGATTCGGCAGTTCGCTGCAAAACACCTTGCCGCCACCGGCGGCGAGGTACAGCGGGCGACGGTCCGCCGCCACGCGCCAGACCAATCCGCCCGTGCCGCGGTTGATGCACAACACATGCTGGCCGCTGCTGCCAACCAGATAGTCGCCGGCGACGCGGAGATTCGCCCAGGGCGACTCGAGGTCCTCAGGAACGTCGATCCGCCCGGTCAATTCTCCCGTGGCAGCGTCGAACACCAGGCAAGCCGTGCCGTCGCTGAGGTAGATCGCGTCGTGAAGGGCCACCAGCTGCGTGGTCGGCGACAGGCTTGGGCTCGGCCCCCATTGGCGATGCCGTACGTAGCGGAGTCTCCCGCGATCGAGTTCTCCCTCGGACAGTTCGACATCCCACATCTCGCGACCCGTATAGACGTCGACCGCCCGCAGCAGGCCCTGTTCGTACACGATCAGCCGTCCGCCCGACACGCGAACCTGGTTCTGCCCGGGATACTTGTGCCAACGCTGCGACGCGCCGAACCAGAGCACGGCCTTCGGCGCGCGGAGTTCGTCTTCCGAGGCCCCGGTGCTGGCAGCGCTGGCTTCCGCGTGGGACCAATCCGCAGAGCCAGGCAATGCACCCGAGCGGACCAGCAAGACGAAGTCGCCCGCCCCGCGAACCTCCGCGCCGGGAAAGGCTCCGTCCTGCACGATCTCTTCGATGCGGTCTCGATCGGCCAGCGCGCCCCAGGCACAGGCGATCCCACCATACGGACGGAGGGTGTGGAAGACGGCTTCCGCCAGCGCTTCGGCCCCAGCCTGCTGCAAGGCATCTGGGGCTTCCGAAACGACGAGGCTCGCCAGGTAGGGCGAGAATGGGTAGGTTGCGGGATCACCGACCAGCACGCTCGCCCGCGTGCCGTACTGCCCCAGCTCGTGGAGGCGGCGGCGCAACGCGGCCACCTTGCCGGCGTCCGCGTCGACCGCGATGACGTGCAGGTCCGACCGGCGGATCAGTTCTTCGACGAGACGCCCACGCTCGAGCCCCAGCACGAGCGCATAACCGCTGCGGACGTCCGTGGCTTCGAGGACCGCGGCGGCTTTGGCGGTCCACTCGTCCGCGGCGGACGGCTCGGAGACCGAGGGGACGTGCCTGACCGGCTCGCCGGGCTGCGGAGCGCCGAACGCCAGGATGCTCCCCTCGGCGGTCACCACGAACAGTCGCCCGTTGGCCGCCAGCATCCGCTGCGGCGTCCCTTCGATCTTCGCGCTCCAGGCAACCGCCGGCTTCTCGGCGGCGGTCTCAATGGCTTGCAGGACGCCCTCGCCCCCCACGTACAGTCTGCTGCCTGCCATGATATGCACGTCGAGTTCGGAGGGGAGCTCCCAGACCTCCTTGAAGACAGCTCCGAAGCTGTCGGGCACCTCGTCCTTGACGCGATGGGCCGGGATGTTCTCCTTGGTCCGCTGATAGATCGTGTAGTCGGTCAGATCGCGGGCCAGAATGCCGCGATCGCTGTCGTAGATCGTCTCGGGCGTCAACACGGGCTGGCGGAACGAGTCCAGTTCGCGCTGATTGGCCCGTTCGATGTCCAGCCGCGTAAAGCCGCCGGGATACAGCATGGGCTTGTAGTCGTCGGCGCCGGGTTTGGTCTTGGCGAGCCGCTCCTGGTTGGGGCGGGTGATGTCGTACAGGTCGCCGCTGTGGCTGAGATACCTGCCGACGCCGGCGACGAACCAGCAGCCCTTGGGCAGACCCAGGCGTCCGCCCCAGCCGGTCGTGTAGGTCTGCAACCGGCCGGTCTTCCGATCGAGGAACGCCGGCAGTTGCGTGCCGCAGGGGACAATCAGTCGCTCGCCGACGATTGCCAGATACCCCTGGGGAGTCAAGCCGGCGTCACACCCGATGCCATGGTCCCAGTTGCTTGCCGGGATGCGATCGACCTCGGTATTCGACCAGACCACCGCTCCCGACTCGGCGTCCAAGGCATGCACGAAGACGCCCTCCGTGGGCCACAGCCCGGCAGCGAAGTAGACGACGCCATCGGCCAGCACGGGACCGCCACGGGCGGGGTGCAGCGAGGCCAACCGCCCGTGCCCGATGACCTTGCGCTCGGCCTGGCCCTCCGGCAGACCCCGGAACTTCCACCGCAGGGAACCGTCGTCGGCGTCCAGGCAATACAGATACCCGTCATCCGAAACGAAATAGACCTTGCCCTCGGAGGCCGCGGGAGCGAAGCGAACCGGCGCCTCGGCAAAGAAACGCCAGCGTTCGGCGCCCGTCTCGGCGTCCAGCGCCGTTACGCTGTCGGTGACCATCGAGGGCACGAACATCGTGTTGCCGAGCACCACCGGCTCGTAGGAGGCGTCGTAGCCCAACCGGAGTTCAAACGGAAACGCCGGGCGCGGCGCCGGCAGCTTGCGCGTCCAGCGGAGCTGGAGGTCGGCGGGCAGTTCGTGCGGGGAGGCTGCCGTGCGGCCTGAATCGTAGCGGAATTGCGGCCAGTCGTTGGCCCACAGCGGGGCGGTCAGAAGGCAGACAACGGGCAAAGCGAACAGGAACGGCTGTTTCATCGCAGGGCTCCGGGCATCCAGCAGGGCGGGTTGGCTCACATCGGGCAGGCCCGCTGGGCGTTCCCAGCGGGATGCTCTGAACCGTAGCAGGATCAAACGCGTCCTGCAACCCTGCCAGCGGTCCGGGCGGCTCCGGACAACCTCCGCGATTGCGTCTGCCGCGCGATCGCGGGCCCGCTGCTCGGCCACTTCGGTCCACCTCGGCGTTCGTGCCCCGTACCCGCCAAGCCCACGATCATCCAGCGAATCTGGCCCAGCACGTCGGCCTGAATCCGCGCCGTCTCCCGTCAATCAGCGGACCCCTGCCGATGGTCGTTCGGCCACGAGATCGCCGACCTCTGTCTCAAGTGCAGAGAACTCTGCCCAGACGGGGAAATGGTCGGAGACTTCCAGGGCTTGCGCTTCGGTCAGGCCATATTCGGCGATCAAATCCAAGACTCCTGCTCTTCCCGTGAACTCGGCGGTGAACCTGCCGTCGAATACCAGGTTGTCGTACATCCTGGTCCGCCGGGTATTCGTGGTTGTGCCGGAAATCGCGTAGACAATGCCCGGGAGTTGACCAAGCCGCCCCAAGTTGTACTCGTCCACATTCAAGTCGCCCAACAGGATCACGTCGTCTTCCGCCGACGCGCGCTGCACGGCCACGAACACCTCGGCGAGGGCGTCGAGTTCCGTGTCCGTCTCATCGGGGTCGGTGTGGATATTTGCCAACTGGAACGTGAACGCCCTTTCCGGCGACGGCCCGCGCACGCGAAAACTGGCGACGATCGGTTCCCTGTGCAGTAAATCCTCTGGATCGTTCACCGTGTAGGCCGGGGCTTGGCCCAATTCAATCCGATCCGAATTGTAGACGAACGCGTACTGCTCCTTGCTCGACGTTCGTCCCAGACGGGGCCCGATCAGGTAGGCGTAGCTTGCTCCCCCGGCATTGATCAGATCAACGAAACGGGGAAGAACCGTCTGGTCAATGGAGCGAATCTCCTGAATCGCGATGATATCGAATCGCCGGGCGACATCCGCCAGAATGTCCATCACATGCGGCTTGCCGATCTTCGACGTGCCGAACACCTGGATGTTGTACGAGGCGATGCGGATCGTGCCCGCGGCGGCGCTGCCCTCATCGACCGGGATCGAGGAGGCCCGGGGGGCGCTCGGCGGGGCCACCGGTTCCCTC
This sequence comes from Pirellulaceae bacterium, assembly GCA_012744395.1. Classification (GTDB taxonomy): domain Bacteria; phylum Planctomycetota; class Planctomycetia; order Pirellulales; family Thermoguttaceae; genus JAAYCB01. The sequence continues at coordinate 5,353 of JAAYCB010000312.1, read as the reverse complement.
TCCAGCGATAGCCGGGGGGCGGCGTCACAGCCGACAAACAGCAAGAGGGCGAGCAGACGCGCCGAGATGGACCTTAGCATGGGTGCCTCCGTGCAGAGCGGGAGCGTGCTTCTTGCACGCCGTGTCAGGAACCGGGTGGGCGCGGAGGATAACGGAAGAACCCGGCTGGGCCCAGGGCAATCTGCCGCGCAGCCCAAGAACGCTCGAAAAATCGGCCAGGCAGAGGAGAAGCGTTATCCGACGATTCGCTCGATAGCCCGTTGTGCCAACTGGGCGAGCCGGGGATCCCCCGTGACGGCGGCCTGTTTGAGGGCATCCACGGCGGGGGCGGCTGCTGGACCGATTCGCCCCAGCGCCCACGCCGCTCGCTGGCTTACCGCCGCGTCATGGCCCCCGACCACGGCATTCGCCAACGCCGGCACCGCGGAGGCCGCATCGTCTCCCAAGCGGCCCAGCAGAGTTGCCGCCCAATATCCCAAGTCACTCCGCTGCTCGCCGAGCAGGGCCGTCAAGTGGGCGAGGTCCTCGATCCTTGGCGGGCCCAACTCCTCCAGGGCGGCCACGGCGTATTCCCGCACCTCCTCCGCCTCGTCGCCGCTGGCCCGTACCAGTGCAACCGCCGCTGGAGCCGCCGCGCAGCCAAGCTGGGAGAGCCGTTCGGCGGCTTGAAGCCGCTTGGCCGGGTTGGCATCACTCAGATCGGCAACGCATTGGGCAAGGTCCGCAGGCACGGTGGCTCCCCTCGATTGGACCAAGAGACAGGATTGACCGGGAGGGATTATAACGCAAGTCCGAATCGTCCGCGAGAGCACTCGATCGCCGTCAAGCGTGCGCCTCCTGGAAAATCCGTTCGAGCTGCCCAGCGCCGGCGCGGGGTTCAGGATCCTCGATCCCGATGACTCGTTGTCTGGGAGGACGGATGGGTATGCTCTCCGGTTTCCAGCTACCCGTCAGCGATTGCGTGCAACAGGCAAAGCGATCGTGCTTCGATCTCGATCGCATCGGCGGCTTCATGCTCCACCTCGCCGGATTCCCAACCCTTGGCCGTGTCAAGCACCGTCTTCCAACGCGGGCTCCACGTCTGGTCGGGAAGTTTGAATCGCAGCGGTTCATAATGGGCGTTCACGAGGAGATAGAACGTGTCGTCCACCGTCGGTTCGCCTCGCGGGTTTGGATTGGGAATCGTCTTGCCATTCAGGAAGACGGCAAGCGTCTTGGCGAAACCCTGCCCCCAGTCCTTCTCGACCATCTGTTTGCCGTCCATGGTGAACCAGGCGATGTCGTTGGCTTCATTTCCGTGAATCGGCCGCCCCTGGAACCATCCCCGGCGGCTGAAGACGGGGTGGTCCTTGCGGTATCGGATCAGTCTGCGGCAGAAGTCCAGAAGCTCTCCGTCCACATTCTCCCAATCGTACCAGGAGATCTCGTTGTCCTGGCAGTAGGCATTGTTGTTTCCCCCCTGCGTTCGGCCGACTTCATCGCCACCGAGTACCATCGGGACGCCCTGGGAGAGGAGCAGGGTTGCGAGGAAATTCCGCTTCTGGCGGTTCCGCAGTTCGATGATCTGGGCATTGTCGGTGGGCCCCTCCGCGCCGCAGTTCCAGGAGCGATTGTGGCTTTCTCCGTCACGATTCTCTTCCCCGTTGGCTGCGTTGCGCTTGTCGTTGTAGGACACCAGGTCGTTCAGTGTGAACCCGTCATGGGCCGTGACGAAATTGATGCTTGCATAGGGGAGGCGGGAGGTCCTCTCGTAGAGATCGGAGCTTCCCGTGAAGCGGAGGGCGAACTCGCCCAGAGTCTGATCCTTCCCGCGCCAGAAATCGCGAACGCAATCACGATACTTGCCGTTCCATTCGGTCCACACCGGGGGGAAGTTTCCGACTTGATAGCCGCCTTCGCCGACGTCCCAGGGCTCGGCAATCAGCTTGACCTGGCTGATCACCGGGTCCTGGTGGATCAGGTCGAGAAACGTGGACAGACGGTCGACGTCGTGCAGTTCCCGAGCCAGGGTGGCCGCCAGGTCGAAGCGGAAGCCGTCGACATGCATTTCGAGGACCCAGTAGCGGAGGGAATCCATGATCAGCTGGAGGACGTGGGGGGGGCTCATATTCAGGCTGTTGCCCGTGCCCGTGTAGTCCATGTAATACCGCCGGTCTTCGGTCAACCGGTAGTAGTACGCGTTATCGATGCCCTTGAAACAGAGCATCGGGCCGAGGTGGTTGCCTTCGGCCGTGTGGTTGTAGACGACGTCGAGAATGACCTCGATCCCAGCTTGGTGCAGGGTCTTCACGAGGTGTTTGAACTCGGGCACGGCGGCTCCCGGTCGCTTGCCCGCAGCGTACGGGTGGTGGGGCGCGAAGTAGCCGATCGAATTGTAGCCCCAATAATTCCGAAGATCGCGATCGGCGAGGTGTTTGTCGTGAACGAACTGGTGGACCGGCATTAGCTCGACTGCCGTGATCTCGAGCTGCTTGAGGTAGTCGATCACGGCCGGCTGGGCCATCCCGGCATAGGTGCCCCGCAGTTCGTCGGGCACATCGGGATGGCGCGCCGTCAGGCCTTTTACGTGGGTTTCGTAAATCACCGTTTCGTGCCAGGGCAGTTGCAGACGACGGTCGCCGGCCCAATCGAAATGGGGCTGGTGAACCACGCTCTTGGGCACAAACGGCGCGCTATCCTCCTCGTTGCGCGAGTCGGGGCCCTCGTCGAAGCGGTACGGGAAAACGGCTGGAGACCAGTCAACCCGGCCGTCGATTGCCTTGGCATACGGATCGAGCAGGAGTTTGGCGGGATTGCAGCGGTGGCCGTTGGCCGGGTCCCACGGCCCGTGGACACGATAGCCGTATCGCTGGCCGGGCTCAACGCTCGGCAGGTAGCCATGCCAGCAATACCCGGTCACTTCCGGTAGATCGACGCGGGTCTCGCTCCCTTCCTGGTCGAAAAAGCAGAGTTCGACTCTCTCGGCAATCTCGGAGAATAGGGAAAAATTGGTTCCGGCGCCATCGTAGACGGCACCGAGAGGATACGGGACGCCAGGCCATACTCTCATGTCGTTACCTTTCAGCACGTCGCGTGTGTGTCCTCGAAGCGGTGTGACTGCCTTCTTCCTTGCGTGCGGACGATCTCACCGGAGAATTAGAGCCGTCAGAAGTCGTTGCGTCAACGCCGCCGCGACCGTCCTAGGCATGATGCTCCGCTTGCAGACGGTGATCGAGTCGGCCGTAGACAACTCGCTTTCAAAGCCCGTGGGGGGCCGAGGCGGTTCTGCAGACCGCGGCGGGAGACCGCAAGCCACAGGTACCCGCCGGCGGCAGCAGTCCCGGGTGGTAGCCGCTCGGCCGGGTGGAAGGTCCGCTCCGAGACGGATCGCACCTCCGGGGTCCTGCCCGGTCCGGAGTCGGACGGGGCGAGTCCGCCCCACCGGGCGAGATCCAGTTTCGGAATCCGCACAGCTGGAACCCGGCCGGACAGTGCAAACCGCTTGACGCCGCCCCCGTGCGGTACGTCTAATAGGCACGGGTGCCGTCTGACGTCTTGGCGTGTCAGCACGGCCGGTCACGCAATCCACCGAGAGAGGAGTATCCGCGGATGATCCGCCACAGGCTCGGAATCGCAACATTGTTGATGGTTTTTCCCTCGGCGCCCCTGTTCGCGGCAGGGCCCCTGGCTGTCGCTGTCGATGAGAAGACGCAGAGCTACACGATCACCGAGCAGGGCCGGCCGGTTCTGACGTATCGATTCGGCGAGGTTCCGCTTCCGACCGGGGTCGAGGCGAGCCATTTCAGCAAGGGCGACACGCCCTACAACGGCGCCTATTTCACCGACGGGAGCCGATTTGGAGGCGAGCGGAGCGACTACATCCATCCGCTCTACGGCTTCCACGGCGAGCCGCTCACCGCCGATTATCCGCAAGACCACCTGCATCACCGAGGTCTCTGGTGGAGCTGGTGCGAGGTCCGCCACAACGACAAGATCGGCGACATCTGGGCCGTCTGCAAGATCCGGGCGTATCCGGTCAAGATCACGAAGATCGAAACGGGCGCCGACCAGGCGGTGCTCCAGGCGGTCAATGTCTGGCGCTATGACGACGACCCGACCGACGTGGTGAACGAGACCGTGACGATTCGTGCCTCCAAGACCGAGGCAGCGGCGGGCGTTCGGAGCCGTACGGTCGACGTCGACGTCCGGCTCGAGGCGTTGGTCGACGGGATCGCCATTGCCGGCCGCCAGAAGGTCGATTATGGCGGCTACGGCGGAATGACGGTGCGGCTGAATCCGCAGGTGAAGGAGTTCTCGATACGTGCCGTGCATCCGCATCCGGACCAATGGCGAGGCGACGATCTGGCGATCGTGGAGCGGGTCTCGGATCGGGCGGCGCACGGCGACTCCACGTGGATGGCGCTCTACGGCAAGTACCCGGCCGCCGGCGTCGATGCGCCGGACTTCACGACCTTGATGATGTTCGAGTCGAAGGATACGCCGCTGTTTCCCAACAACTTCCGCTACTACGGCACCACCTGCACCTCGTTGGCCTTTCCGGGAAAGACGCTTTTCCCGCTCGAAAAGGGCAAGCCGCTCGACTACAAGACCCGCCTGGTGATTCGCGAGGGGAAGACGACGATCGAGCAGGAGCGAGCGGCCTGCCAGGCGTATCAGCGATAACGCTGCATGCTGCCTGAATGGACCCTTCTTCACGCCGGTATCCGGCGTGGGAGTCTGCCTTCAAGCAGGGGATGTTGCCTGACATCGTTTCCGGCAAGGAATCATGAACATCACCTGTACGGCTGGGTCCAGGCAGCCGGTTGCGACTGCCAGTCGGGCTGGAGGTCCGCAGCCGCCTTGACGATCTTCGCCCGCACGTACAGGTCATCCGGCTTGAGCGTGTATGCGCCTTCCGTACCCTCGACCGTATCCAGGGTGATGCCGATCGTGTCCGAATAGATGTCGATCTTCCGTGCCGGACAGCGAGGGCCCTTCGCCACCTCGACAGTCTGGCTCGACGGGTCGTAGTCCTTCTTCGTGCCCAGGAACAGAATCCGGTACGGGCCTTCCTCGCGGACGTCGATCTTCACCGAGAGCGTCCTGCCGTCGAACCGGATGTCGGCGAAATCCAGCCCGTTGGAGGCGTAGAAATCTCCGGCGGAAATCGCCGCCAACAGGTCGTTCGTGCAGAGATTCGCCGCCCGCACGACGGTCCAGGCCTTGGGCGCGGGGATATAGGAATGGCGGTCGTCGGTTCCCAAGCCCAACAACAGCGGCTGATCGTGCGCGGCCCGGTGCGCGTTGACGACGTCCCAGAATTTCTCCGGTTTCCAGCCCTGCGGATGTGCGTCGAACCCGCCGGCGATGTCGT
>JAAYCB010000311.1 GCA_012744395.1 Pirellulaceae bacterium | reverse complement strand
TTGGCGTGCTTGCCGCCCTCGAACCCCCAGATCACGCAGTTACTGAGGTCTTTGCGCTTGTACGAGCGAGTGGACATGAATTGTTCCGCGGAGAGAGGAAGGTCGGGTTGGCTGCCGTCAGACAGAATCCCGTTGATGACCGCATCGGTGAAATCCGCCCCGTCGAGCTTGCAGTCACCGAGGATCATGCCGGTCATGTGCGCGCCCCGGAACGACGCGCGCGACAGGTCGGACTGGTAGAACCGCACGCCGTAGAGGTCACAACCGTCGAACACAGCCCCGCGGAGATTCTGCCCGACGAACGCCGAATCGCGCAGATGCCTGCCCGCGGCGTTCATTCCGGGGCCCACTTCCAGCTTTCCCGCCCATCGGCCGAGCCTCACCCGTGGTGTCTCCGTGTCGCCGTGCGACGCTCGTGCCGGCATGAGCATCAGCGCACCGACAATCATCGCGGCAGGCAGAGCACGGCTCTGTAGATTGGCAATGGCGGTCATGGCAGAAGACCTTTCTTGCTTCTGGCCTACTCGACGGCCAGAGCGATCGCGCTAGTCGTCGTGCAGGGCCTTGGCGACGGCTTCCGGCAGTTGAATCCCCTCCATGCGGCCGTGTTTGTAGTTCCAGGTTGACTTGATCTGGTCGGCGGTCAGCCCCTTGGTCGGATCGCGCCGGTAGCGAAACGTGACGAAATCGGCGGCCGTGATAACCGCGTCGGTGAAATCCACGTTCGTCAAGTCGCAGTGCCCGAAAGCCGCCTTGGTAAGATTCTGGTTCGACAGGTCGACGCCCGCCAGGTCGACATCGTACAACCGGATCCCGCTCAGGTCCCCCTGCCTGTAGCTTGCCGTCGAGCGCAGGTGCTCTCCGTTCACCATGGGAACGTGGACCGGGTCGTTCTCGAACGTGGCCCCCTGGATCAATGCATCCGTCAGGTTCAACGGCAGAGGACCCGGTCCGACGTGATTTCGGAGGCACGATAAGCGCGCACCGGTCAGGTCCATTCCCGAGAAATCGCAAGCGTCAACAAACCAAATATTCGCGAGCGTGAATTCTCGCAAACCTCCCTCGCGGAACGTCTTGCTCGGCGATAGCGATGCGAAGGAAGCGACACAAAAACGAATCGTTGCCTGATACATCGTCGCGCCCGTAAAGTCACACTTCGTAAAATCGCCATAGCAGAGTTTCGCGCCGCTGAGATCTGCTCGGCGAAAATCATACTCGGGCGCGCGGCCCGTCTCCTTGCTGGGCATCCCGCATATCATCGTCTTCCGAAGGTCCTTCTTCTTGTAGCTGTAGGTGGAAACAAGCTGCGCCGGCGTGAGACTCAGGAACGAATCGGTCATGTCCATGTCGTTGATGATCGCATCGGTGAAATCCGCGTGGTCAAGCCAGCAGCCTGAAATCGAGGCGCCGCCCAAGACGGCCCCACGAAAGAAACTGTTCGTCAGATTGCACTCCACAAACCTTACTCCGTACAGCACGCAGTGATCGAAACGGGCGTTGCGCAAGTCCTGGTCGACGAGATCCGAGCCGTAGAGCTTGACGCCGCGGGCGTCCATGTCGCGCCCAACCCGCAAGCCCCGCGCCCAGCGGCCGAGCACGACCTTTGCCGTGGGCTGGGCGAGCAGCTCGCCGGACGGCATGAAGAGCGCGCACGCAAAGGCGAGCGCAAATCGCCATCGCAGACGCATGGGAACTCCTGAGAATCTCATTGGTCCACTCCTGCGTATGAAGCATGTCCCCAACGCATCGCCGCCCCGAATGCGTCGCGCCCCTCTTTCCCGGCGG
>JAAYCB010000310.1 GCA_012744395.1 Pirellulaceae bacterium | reverse complement strand
TTCCGCAGCGTCTCGGGCGCCTCGGCCGCGTCGATCCGGGTGAGCGACTCGCGGAGCGGATACTCCAGGCCCACGTCTTCGGCGCCGCGGACCGCCAGAATCCCGCTCTCGCGGGCCGCGCCGACCGCCCGCACCCGGCCCACTTGGAACGCCTCCTCGGAGATCGGCGTTTCCGTGTGCAGCTCGAGGCGGACCGAGCCGGTCGCCGGGGCGTGCAAGCGGATCGTGATCCGCTGGCGATCGCCGGCCGTCTCGGTTCGCCAATCGCGCAGCCCGGCCGCCTGCACGTCGAGCAACCGCTCGTCGAGCGGCACTTCGACGACCAGTTCGCCGAGCGAACCGCGGAGGACTTGATAGTCGAAGACGGCATGGGTGTGGACGACGCCGTCGCCCACGTCGACGGCGATCGTGTCGGTTACGTTGGCCAGACCGCCGGCCTCGTCGAGTCCGCCCGACTTGGGCTGCCAACTGACCGTGAACCGATCGGTGGCTCCCAAGGCCGCGCGGAGCCGCGTGGCGTCCTTCTCGGTCTGTAGCTCCGAAGTACGCCGCGGAGCGACCTCAATCGCCAGCTCTTTTTCGGGAATCTCCAGTTCCAGGTTGCTGACTCCGACGGTCGGGCACTCGACGGTGAAGCTCCGCCCTTCGGCGGCCGACTTGACCCCGACCACCAGGCCGAGCGTGATCCGGTGCTTGCCCTTGCCCCGCACGAGCAATTCGTATCGCCCCTGGCCCGCCCCGCCCAGCAGCACGTCGCCGTCTTCAGCCCGGGCGGACGCGATCGCGGCATCGCCGAACTGGAGCGGCAGCCGCGCCCACTCGTCGCTCAACGATTCCAGGTCGAGCGTCGCCTCCAGGCGGGCAAGCTGGCCGCTGACCGCCCCCTTGTAGTCGGCCCGCGTGATCACGCCGCTGGCCGGCGGTTGGGTGGGCGGCCGCTCCGGCCGGACCAGGCGATTCCACATCTCCAGAAACTGCCCGTAGGGCAGCACGATCGAGGAGTCCTCCTTCTCGAACACGTCGCGGAGCTTCTCGTACGGTAGATAGATCACGTGCTCCTGGCGCAACGGCGGCTGGGCATCCGGCGCGCTTCCGCCGGGCGGCTTGTCGCCGCCGTCTTGCGCGGCGCCGGCCGCAGGTCTGGCCTCGGGCGGCTCGGCGGCCGCGGCATCCCGCCCGAAGGGGGAACCGCCGAGAGCCAGCATCAGCCCCAGACAGAAACCGAGCGCCCGTGACATGATATTGCCTCCTGGACGAGATGGTGTAGGGCGACAAGCTCACCTGGCCCCAGGTTGCAGGGCCGATCGGGTCGGGCCGCGCGTGGGACTGCCGTGCCTCCACCGCCCGGCACAGCCGCTATCGCCGATTCTACTTCACCTTAAGCGGCGAATGCAAATTTTTGCACCAGAGTCTCCGCGGGCCGCCGCCCCGGCAGCGCTCCGGCCGCGCGCAGCGAAGCCCCCCCAAGCAAGTGGTCCTTGTTTACTACTCCAGCGCGCCGGCATCGCGGAGACGCGACTCGTGCTTGATGATCAGGTCGCGGATGTCGTAGGTGAACTCGATCCAGGTCCTCTCCCAGGCTTTGGCCGTCCGCTCGTCGTACTCGTAGAACCCTCGGCAATTGGCCGTGCCTTGAGCGCCCTCGGCGATCATTTTCTTCATGATCTCCGGCACGCTCTTCCGGTTGCACAGTTCCGGCAGCAACCCTTCCATGACCAATCCGTAGGCCTCCAATCCGGTCAGGTCCATCCAGCGGAACGGGCCGGCCAGCGTCGCCCACCACCCCGTGTCGTTGCGGAACGAGCGGTCGATGGTCGCCGCGTCCGCAACGCCCAGTTCGTAGAGATGGCACGCCTCGCGAATCATCGCATACATCAGCCGGTTGGCAATAAACCCGCGGATGTCGAAATTCAGGAAACTCGGCTGCTTGCCGCACGCCAGGCCGAGCGCCCGGGTGCGCGCCACGGCCTCCTCGCTGGTCCGCTCGTTGCGGACGATCTCCATGAAACGCGTGATCCACGTCGGCTCGGCCCAGTGCATGACCACGAAACGCGCCGGATGGACGCTCTCCGCTTGCAGCAGGGTCAGCGGGAAGCTCGACGTGTTCGATGCGATTACCGCATCCGCCGCAATCTGCTTCTCCAATTCCGCGTACAACCGCCGCTTCAGCGCGATGTCTTCCTTGACGGACTCGACGACGAACGGGCATTCCGCCAGGCCCGAGATGGCATCGACGACAGTGAACCGCTCCGCCCAGTCCGCCACGGCGTCGGCAGGGAACGCGCCGCGGCGGACGACTTCCTCGATGACGCCGGCCAGAAACGCCCGCGCCTTCTCCGCCCGCCCGCGGCTGCGGTTGTAGGCGACCACTTTCCGCCCGTGACAGAGCAGGCAGGCGGCAATCCCGCGCCCCATCAGCCCGAGTCCGAGCAGTCCCACCGTGTCCACCGAAACCTCGCTGTTTTCGCGCACAGTTCGCCTCCATCCTGCCCACTCGCCCGATTCTTGAGCCTGGTCCAAGTTACAGCCTCTTCTTGCGGTCGGCAAAGGACTGGCGTCTGGTTTTGAACGGATCGGCCACCGCCCGGCAGTCTTTCGAGTAGCGGGGCAGGTACTCGGCGATCCGGGCGAACGCCTGGCTGCCGGCCGCTTGCGACGCCACCATCAGCACGGGCAGTTCCGGTTCGACTTCGCCCACGAGGTTGCGCAGGCCGCGGGCAAGCGGCCGACAGCACGAGCAGACGCACCCGCCGCGCGAGGCGTCGCATGGTGGTTCTCCTGGCGAGGTGCTCACTGGTGGAACGCGGCCGGCGGGGCGGGGCCGTTCCCGGCGCGCACGGAAAGGCGCGCCTGAGGGCATCCCCGCGGACCGTGTCTTGGGGGGCGCTAGCGGGTCAACCCTCCTCGACGACATCCAGGCCCATCAAGTTGGCCAGGTGCCGCACGCTCTGCATCTGATCGCCGTAGAAGACGACGCGGTGGAGGAGCGTCATCGCATCCTCCGTCTCCAGCGCGCTGCTCCAGCCGGCCGCCATCTTGGCGGCGTCGCGGACCTCCGTGACGATCTGCGTGCGGCAGCCGTGCACGGCTCTCTGCGGGACGTCGATGATCGTGCCCGTCGACGCCAGGATCGTGTCGAGGTTGATCAGCTTGGTGCGGGTGATGGCCTGTCCGATGCGGTACTGGACCTCGGGCACGCAGCCGCTGCCGCCGACCTCCGAATGCCCGCGGAGCAGGTAGGGCGCCGCCTGGCCGTGCGGTCCGTCCATCTTCAACGGCGCCGTGCAGTGGGCGGTCCAGAGGGCGTTCCGCGCGGTGTCGAAGGTGGCGTTGCCCTGGAAGCCGGGTTGATCGATGGCATACTGGAACAAGAGCATGGTCAACAGCGAGTCCATATCGCCTTCGCAGG
>JAAYCB010000309.1 GCA_012744395.1 Pirellulaceae bacterium | reverse complement strand
CGCGTCGTCGGCAACGGCGGCGCTGATGGCCTGGTCGAAACCGCGGACGACAACGCGCCGTACCTGGTCGGCTACAACAACGTCGGCGCCGAGCTGCCCGACGGCAAGCTGCTGCAAGTGCCCCAGGACGTGACCCTGATGATCGACGCCGGGGCGATCTTGAAACTCCAGCGGGCGAACATCGAGGTCGGCTCGTCGGCGGAGGGGATTTCGCTCGACGGCGCCGCCATGCAGGTGCTGGGCACGCCGCGGGAAAAGGTCCATTTCCGCTCGTTCCGCGACGACTCGATCGGCGGCGACAGCGACGGGTCGAGCTCCGGCCAGTCGGGGGGCGACTGGGGCGGCCTCGTCTTCCGGGCCGATTCCGACTACGAATCCGACGGCGTGTTTCTCAACTGGGTCGCGTGGGCCGACATCCAGCACGGCGGCGGCAAGGTGACCGTCGGCACCCTGGAAGACAACTACACTGCGATCCACCTCGTCGGCGCCCGGCCGACGATCGCCTTCTCGGAGATCAGGCATGGCGCGGGGGGCGCGATCTCCGCCGACCTGGCCAGCTTCGAGGAGACCGAGGGGCGGATCGGCCCCGATATCCACGGCAACACCGTGCTCGACAACTCGATCAACGGCCTGTTCGTGCGGATTCCCACCCAGTTCGGCAGCGTCACCGAGAAGCTCGAAGTGCCCGGCCGCTGGGACGACACGGACATCGTCCACGTCGTCACCGAGAACCTGCTGATTCACGGCACGCCGGGCGGGCCGCTCGGCTCGTCGGCGCGGCTCGACGGCCGGCTGCGGATCGATCCGGGTGTGATCGTCAAGCTCGAAGGAGCGCGGATCCACACGGAGATCGCCGGCCAGTTGATCGCCGAAGGCCTGCCGGGCAATCCGGTCGTGTTCACCTCGCTCAAGGACGACACCTACGGGATGGGCGGCGGCTTCGACACGAGCAACGACGGCCTCGTCAACCCGCCCAGCCCCGGCCAGTGGGGCGGCCTGATCTTCGCCCCGGCGAGCAGGGGAAGCCTCGATTACGTGCAGCTCTCCTACGCCGGCGGAGAAACCGCCCTGGCCGGCGGATTCGACAAGTTCAACGCCATCGAAATCCACCAGGCCGACGTGCGGATCGCCAACAGCACGATCGAGCTGAACGCCAACGGCTACGCCGGCACGAGCAACCGCGGCGGCCTGGGAACCAACGAGCGGGCGGCGATCTTCATCCGCGGCGCCCAGCCGGTGATCGTCAATAACAAGATCATCGACAACCAGGGCGACGCGATCACGATCGACGCCAACTCGATGAACTACGCCGCCCTGACCGATCCGGGGAGGAGCACCGGCGCCGTTGATGCGTTCACCCAATTCGGCGACAACCGCGGCCCCCTGGTCCGCCTCAACGTCCTCGACAACTCACCGGGCGGCGGCGGCAACCAGATCAACGGCATGGTGATCCGCGGCTCGACGCTGACCACCGAGTCGATCTGGGACGACACCGACATCGTCCACGTCCTCCGCGATGAAATCTCTATCGACAACCTCCACACCTTCGGTGGCTTGCGGCTGCAAAGCAGCCAAGACGCCAGCCTGGTCGTCAAACTCCAGGGCGCCAATGCCGGATTCACCGCCAACGGCGAACCGCTCGATATCGAGGACCGGATCGGCGGGACGCTGCACATTCTCGGCACGCCCGACTATCCGGTCGTACTGACTTCGCTCTACGACGACACGGCGGCGGCCGGATTCAACCTCAACGGCAAGCCGCAGGGCAACACCCACCCGGGCGACACGGCCCCCGCGGCGGGCAACTGGCGGAGCATCCTCATCGACCGCTACGCCAACGCGCGGAACGTGGCGATCGTCAACGAGATCGAGCCGGCCTACACCGGCCGCGAGGCGATCAATGACCTGCCGCGAACCGCCCAGTTTCTCGGCTACCTTGCGCCCGACGTGGCCTCGGACGACGAAGACGACGAGAAGGGGAGCGACGAGAACCAGCGGCTCGGCTTCGAGATTCACGGCTACATCAGCCTCGACGATCCGACCGACCAGGACGTCTACAGCTTCGTCGGCAAGGGGGGCACCGAGGTCTGGATCGACATCGACCGGACCAGCTTCGCGCTGGACGCCAAGGTGGAGCTGGTCCGGCTCGACGGGACGGTGATCGCCTCCTCGACGGACAATTCAACCCTCGGCGGCGCGGCCGGCACGCTCACGCAGCAGGTCTTCCTCGGCGGCGACTTCTACACAACCAACCAGCGCGATCCGGGCATGTACGTGGTTCTGCCCGGGGAGGTGGGCGCCGAAGGCACCTACTTCGTCCGCGTCACCAGCCAGAACGGCACCTCCGGCTACTATCAGCTCCAGTTGCGCTTGCGGCAGGTCGACGAGAAGCCGGGCTCGACGATCCGCTACGCCGACATCCGCTACGCCACCAACGGCATCGAGGTCTACGGCCAGCCGGCCCACTCGATCCTCGCCGCCGAGGCGGGCGAGACGACCGCCGACAACAACACCCAGGCCGGCGCCCAGAACTTGGGCAACCTGCTGGAGAGCGACATCAACACGATCGGCGTGTCCGGCAGCATCTCCGCCGCGGGCGACGTCGACTGGTACCGCTTCGAGATCGACCTCGAGCAGATTCAGGCGATCGGCGGGGTGAACGCCGGCGGCAAGACCTGGTCGACCGTGTTCGACATCGACTACGCCGACGGCATCTCGCGGGCCGACACGGTGCTGGCCGTCTACGACTCGGCCGGGCGGCTGATCTTCGTCGGCCGCGATTCGAACATCGAGGACGACCAGCCGGGCACGGAGCCCGGGGCGGGACTCGACCGCGACGACCTCAGCCGCGGCTCTTTCGGCACGCTCGACCCGTTCATCGGCCCGGTCCACATGCCGGCCACCGACCAGGTCTACTACGTGGCGGTGTCGTCGAACCGGACGCTCCCGGCGGAACTCGACCAGACCTTCGCGGGCAGCGCCGCCAATCCCAACATCCGCCTCGAACCGATCGATTCGGTCCAGCGGATCGTCGAAGACCACATCGGGTTCAGCGGCTTCACGACCGGCGACGGCAGCGGTTCGGTGAAGATCGATCCTGTCGAGTCCGACGGAATTCTGCACATCAACAACGCCACCGCGCTCAGCGCGCACGTCGTGCCGTTCACGCTGAGCGACGTCGTTTTGTTCGTCTCCACCGACGAAGGCGGCGGCGACCGGCTGAGGACCGTCAACCCCTTCACCGGGCAGGCGGTGACGAATATCGGCGGTCTGAACGGCACCAACGGTTACGGCGATCTGGCGATGCGGCCCGACGGCGTTCTGTTCGGCCAGACGCGCGGCAACAACAACGCCAACTCGGGCAACCTGCGGATCATCGACACGGAGACGGCGGCCCAGAGCGGCGGGGGAGACGACAACATCCCGACCGATCCGAACATCGGCCAGAGGTTCGAGGCGCTGGCCTTCATGCGGACATCGACTGGCAACTTCGAGCTCTACGCGGCCAACAACAACCCATACAACGAAGACGGCCAGGCAGCCACTGGAAACGAGGCGAGCCCCGCGCTCTGGCGGATCAACGTCTCGAGCGGAGCCGCGGTCGACGAAAACACTTCGTCGGAAGCGACCGGCCTGCAACCGGTCGGCCCGCTGCCCAGCGGCGCGACGATCACGGGAATGGCCTTCTCGGGCACGACGCTCTACGCCGTGGACTCCGCCGGCAACTTGTGGCGGACAACGATCGGCGGTTCGTCGACTTCCCGTTCGCATAGCGGTTGGACATCGGTCGCCCCGCTACCCGTCGGCATGACCGGCCTGAGCTTCGGGCCGCAGAACGTCAACGGCGGAGCCTACGCGAACATGCTGTTCGCCAGCGGCAGCGATCGGAGGCTTTACGCATTCAGCACCTCGGGGGCGCCGCAGGTCGTGTTCGACACGGACAACGACGGCGTGACCGATAGCTCGGCCAGCAACGCGACCGGCTACGCAATCACCGGGCTGGCCTTCTCGCCGCTGGACTTCAATCTCTGGCACCCCACCGAGAGACGCTGGAACGACCAGGGGCACGGCGTCAACCCGGCTTTCAACAACAGCCGCAACACGAACTTCGACCAGGGCACGGCGAACGTCACCCACGACAACCAGCACGACGGCGGAGCGAGCCTCTACTTCGGATTGGAGCAGTGGGAATCGAGCCCCAACAACGACGAATACCTCCGCTATGGCGTCAACGCCCAGTACGGCATCCGCACGAGCCAATTCCACCAGGAGCTGACGAACAACGCGGCGATCGGCAACAACTACAATCTGCCCGGCGGGGCCTACGGCAGCCTGGTCACGGACACGTTCAGCCTCAGCGGGAGCGTCTACGCGGACAAGCCGACGCTCTACGTGAACTACTTCCTCGACACGGAAGGCGATGCGTGGGCCTCGAGCGACCCGATGTTCGACAGCGCGCGGATCTGGGTCTGGGGAAATTACGGGGGAACGCTCGGCTGGCATCTGTTGGCGACCAACGACTCGACCGTCTCGACGAGCAACTCGGGAGGCGGCCTGCACGAGCTTCCTCGGTTCCCGTCGACCTCGTCCGACGCCTCGTCGCACCGGCGGCAGCGGGTCCAGGAACTGTTCGACGCCGGCCAGTGGCGGCAAGTGCGGGTTGACCTGGGAGACTTCGCCGGGCAGAGCGACCTGAAGCTCCGCTTCGATTTCAGTACGGCCGGCCGGATGCCCACGGCCGTCGGCACGGACAGCCCCTATGCAGATCTCGATTCCTCGATCGAGGGCCACGGCGACTTGACGAACGCCCGGCGGGGGCAGAGCAACGCCTACGAAGGCTTCTACATCGACGACATCATCATCGGCTTTGTCGAGCGGGGCGAGATGGTCACCGCGGCCAGCGGCGCGACAGCGCATTTCACGCTGCCCGGCCAGAGCCTGGAACCGTTCGACCCGGTCGAGCAAGTCACCGGCGCGTACCAGTTGGAGATCCGCCGCGGCTCGGAATACGCCGACAACGTGACGGCGCAAACCGCCAACATCGCCATCCTCGAGCAGTTCGACACGAACGACCGGCTGATCCCCTCGAAGACAGCCAACGGCCGCCACGTCGTCAACGGCAAGTACGTCGGCAGCTACCGCGGCGACGAGAACGTCGTCCGCCAGCAGGATCAACTGATCATCGAGGCCAATACGATCCGCGACGTCGCGGGCACCGGCATCCTCGTCGGCCCCGGCGGCCGCGACGGCACGGACGTGCCCCAGCCCGGCAGCGTGATCAACACCCCCGTGCTCAACAATTCCGACCTGGCCCCGGGCGTGGTGATCATGAACAACGT
>JAAYCB010000308.1 GCA_012744395.1 Pirellulaceae bacterium | reverse complement strand
TCCAGCAACTCGGCGCCCACGCCACGCGCAAAGACCGGCACCAGGCTGTTCGTGTGCTTCTTGGAGTGGTACATCAGGCCGGGCATCGCGCCCGGCCCGTTGTCGACCAACGGTTGGAAGGGGGTCTTGTCGGAGTCCGGGCCCCAGAGGAGGCCGGTCTCGTGGTCGGCGGTGACGACGACCAAGGTCTCGTCCCACGTGCTGTTGGCTTCGACCCACTGAATGACCGCCTCAACGGCGTGGTTGAAGTCGATTTGCTCCTGGATCATGCGGCAAGCGAGGTTGTCGTGGTTGGCCCAGTCGACCGCGCCGCCTTCGATCAAGAGAAAGAATCCGTTGGGGTTTTGACTGAGTACGTTCAGCGCTCCCCGGGCCATCGTGGCCAGCGTGGGCACGCCCTGGTTGAGCGGGGTGTCCTCGTCCGGATGCGCGGCGCGCTTCTTCGTCCTCGCATGCTGAAGCGTCGTCGCGACCTGGGCTGTTCCCAGGACCTTGGGCGGGGCCTGGCCGCTAGCGAGCGACTCGAACTCGGCCTTGGTCGACACCGGCCGGTAACCGTGATACAGGCCGCCGGGGGTCTTACGAGCCGCCTCGATGGCCTGCCAGACCTCCTTGCCGCCGACGTACTTGTATTCCCGGTTGTCCACGACCGGGCTGCTGGTTTCCGCGGGCTTCTCGCCGCCGGGCATGGCCCCGGGCGTCTCTTGGCCATCCGCGTTTCGTGTCTTCACGCGCCAGGGCGCGCCGTCGTTATCGAAGTCGGGATTCCCGGCCCCCATGATCACGTCGAGCACGCCGCCGTGGAGCATCTGGCGGGCGATGTCCTGGTAATCGTCGCGATCGGCTGCGTGGGCGTTGCCAAGCGCCGCGGGCGTGGCGTGCGACCACTCGACGGAAGTCACCACGCCGGCCCCCCGTCCCAGCGACTTGGCCAGCTCGCTGATCGTTGGCTCGATCGGCTGGTCGAGGTCGCTCCAGTTGATCGCGTTGTTGTAAGTCTTCTTGCCGGTCGAGAAGGAGGTCGCCGAGGCCGCCGAGTCCGTGTAGTTGGCCGCCAGCCATTCGTAGCCGCTGGCCTGGTCCCACGCTTTGACCGGATCATAGACCACGTCCGGGTCTTGCTGGTTCGTGCCTCGCGGCTTGGACGATGTGGTCAGCGGGAAGGTCTGGGCGGCCAGTTGCTTCCATTCGGGGCCGTTGAACCGTTGGGTCCCGCGGCCGTTGGCGGCGTCCCATTTGCCCTGATACATGCTGGCCGCGCGAAACGCGTTGAAGCCGGCGCCGTCGGCGATCATCAGGATCACGTTGCGCTTGGCGGCCTTGTCTTCCGCTTCAGCGGCGACCGCCGCCGAAACCAACACTCCCAGCAACAACGTCGCCATTAGCTTGCGCAACATCGCTGTCCCTCTGTCTGGCAGAATGCTTGCGGATCTTGCTCACAATCGAAGCACGCCTTTGGCCAAGGCTTACCTCATAAGATATTATCATGGACCCTGCCGCGGTTCAACGGATTGACCACTGGCATGGTAGGCGTGGCACTCTTGCAGACTCGTTTCACCGCGGGCAGGTTGCGCCTCCCAACTGGGATTCTGGCCGCGGCGACGTCTGGGCGCGTGTGCGCGACCGGGACGACGGGCCGGGAGACCCGTTCTACGAACGTGCCGTCGGGACGCGTGTGCGCGTCCTTTCTCTGAGAAAGACCGCGTCGCCGCCCCAGGTCCGTGCGGCTGCCCGCTGACTACAGCGCGCTGCGGTAGCGCCGTTTCGCTTTGGCTTTTCTTTCAGCTCCCTTGGGTTTATCCTGCGGCAATCGCGGCAGCGCCGAGCGACCGGCGCGGTTCGAACTGGTCCCCCGCGGCCGTTTCTGACGCTTCGTTGGACACTTGGCCGGCTGGGCGGTTTCCGGACAAGGCTCGCCGGCGACGGGCAGAATTTCCCCTTCGACGGCGATCGTCTGGCGGATCAGGCGCTCGATCAGGCGGAGCGTGGGCCGTTCGTCTCTTCCGCAGAACGAGACGGCAACGCCCGCCGCCCCGGCGCGCCCCGTGCGGCCGATGCGGTGGACGTAAATCTCGGGCACAGTGGGCATGTCGTAATTGATGACGTGTGACACGTCGTCGATGTCCAGCCCGCGTGCGGCGACGTCGGTGG
>JAAYCB010000307.1 GCA_012744395.1 Pirellulaceae bacterium | reverse complement strand
GAATGCACACCTTCTGATCGAAGTGAGCCAGCCGGATGCCGGCCGCTAACCCCGACATGCCGGCGCCGATGATGATCGCGTCGTACATGGCCGTGCCGGCTTTCTGACCTCGGCGAAATGCCGTCTTGTGACCGGTCCCACCTTCACACCTGGTTCCCAAGCTCCAGCTTGGGAACCCACCTTTCCTCCCGGCTACTTCTCAATCTCCTTCATCAACGGTTCCAGGTAGGCCACCGTGCTCGCCATGCTGGCCAACTGGGGATAGTCTTCTTCCGGAATCTGCACGCGGTACCGCTTCCGCAATTCCATCACGATGTCGAGGAAATCCATGCTGTCCAGTTCCAGCTGATCGCGGAAGGCGACGTCTTCCTTGAGGTTCGTGCAGTCTTCGTCGGGCGCGATGTCCGAGAGAATCTCGACAACTGCCTGTTTGATCTCGGCGCCGGTCATGCAACACTCTCCGTAAAACAGGGCGGGCGGCCGCCGGAGGGCCTCCGATGGGCCGGTCCCGGCGGCGAATCATTCTCTCCAATCGGCCAGCGCGCCCTCTAAATCTTTCTCACAATCACGACTGAATTGATGCCCAGCATCCCGAACGAGTTGTTCAGGATCACGTCAACCCTCCCTCGCTCCCGCGGCTGGTTGGCCACGAGCCCCTTCAACTGGCACTCGGGATCGAGGCGTTCCAGGTTGATCGTGGGGTGCACGACGCCGTCGCGAAACGACGGCAAATTGCCGGCCAGCTCCAGGGCGCCGGCCGCCCCCATCGCGTGCCCGATGTAACTCTTGGTATTGTTGACCAGGGCGCTGGCATCGCCGCCAAACACCTGGCGAATCGCCGCGCACTCCTGGATGTCGCCCGAGATCGTGCCGGTGGCGTGGGAACTGACGACATCGACCTGGCCGGGGGAGATCCCCGCCCGGCGGAGCGCCAAGTTCATGCACTCGGCCTGGCGCTCGGGATGGGGCAGGACGAAATCGTGGGCGTCGCTGTTCATCGCGTAGCCGATGATTTCGCCATATACCCGTGCGCCGCGGGCCTTGGCGTCGCTGAGTCGCTCGAGGGTGTAAAGGCAGCCGCCTTCGGCCACGACGATCCCGTTGCGGTCCGCGTCGAACGGCCGGCTGGCCTTGGCCGGCTGTTCGTGTTTGGCCAATGCGCCCTGGCTGTTGAACCCGGCGAAGATGCCGAACGTGTGGATGCTTTCCGACACGCCGCCGCCGATCGCCAGATCGCACTCACCCAGCCTGAGCATCTGCACGCTCTGGATCAGGCCGGCGTTTCCGGCCGCGCAGGCCGCGCCCAGCGTGTAATGGGGGCCGGTGATCCCCATGTTGAGCGTCACTTCGCCCGCCGGGTTGTTCGCCACGGTGCGGGGGTTGTGGTGGTGGGTCCAGTACTGGGTGTCGTAGTCGTACCCCTTGATCAGGTAGATCTCGTTTTCCGTCTCGACGTTTCCGTGCTCGGTGACCCCCACGTAGACGCCGACCCGCGATTTGTCGGTGTTTTCCCAAT
>JAAYCB010000034.1 GCA_012744395.1 Pirellulaceae bacterium | reverse complement strand
GTCGATCATTCCCTACCTCGTCGAAGGGACGACGCGGCTGGAAAAAGCCGGCGCCTCGCTGATTGCCCTCCCCTGCAACACGGTGCACTTCTTCCACGACGACATGCAGCGTGCGGTGAAGATTCCCGTCCTGCACATGATTCGCGAGACAGCCGACGTGGTCGCCCGGAACCACCCCAACGCGCGGCGGATCGGGTTGCTGGCCAGCGACGGAACCGTCGCCACGGGGCTCTACGAACGGGAGTTCAGCGCCCGCGGCATGAAACTGGTCTATCCCGACGAGGCGATCCAGAAAGACTGCGTGATGAAGGCGATTTACGGGATCAAGGCCGGCGGCGATAAGCAAGCCAGTGAAGAGTTGCTGTTCACCGCGGGACAGAATGTCGAGCACAAGGGCGCGGAGGTGATTGTGCTCGGCTGCACGGAGATCCCGCTGGCCTTCAATCCGCGGCGGGCCTCGGTGCCGGTGGTCAACGCCACGCGGGTGCTCGCCGAAGCGGCGATCAGGGAGTATTTCCAGGAGGCGAAGAAGCAGTAGGATGCCGGAGCGGCCGGCCGTAGAGCCGTTCGGCCGCCTGGCCGTCGGCAATCGCCGCTTGGCCGGCCAGAAACAGCCAGCGGACCCCCGAGGCATACTGCTGCGGGTCGTCGAAGGTCGCCCGGTCGACAAAGCTCTCCGGATCGAAGACCACAATGTCGGCCACGCACCCCGGGCGCAGGTAGCCGCGATCGGGCAGCCGCAGGATGTCGGCCGGCAGGCCGCTGGCGCTGCGAATCGCCTGGGCCAGCGGGAGCACCCGCTCGCGGAGCGCGTAATAGCCGAGTTTTCGCGGAAAGGTGCCGAAGCTCCGCGGGTGGGGCACGACGCCGGGCTCCGGCACCAGCGTGCTGCCATCGGAGCCCGTCGCGACCCAGGGGATCGCCATCGCGTAGCGGACATCGTCTTCCGACAAGACGAACCGCACGACCGAGGCGCCGCCGTCCGCCTGGACGCGAATCGCCGCCCCGGCGACGTCCGTCTCCAATAGCGCCGCCAGCTCGTCGAGGCTCTTGCCGTTCCAATCCGGGTGTTGCTCGCAGGAGGCGATCACGATCCGCGGATTGTCCTTGAGCCGGCGGAGGACCAATTGGCGGACCGCTTGCTGGTATTCCACGTCGTCCTTCACCCGGCGGCCGAAATCCTTCAGCCCCATCGGCAGCTCCGTCGCCGGGAAAAGGATCGCCGCCAGGTTCGTGGAGGTGGCGATGTACGGATACTGGTCCGCCGTGACGGTCATCCCGCCGGCCCGAGCCTCTTCGACGAGCGCGACCGCGCTGCGCAGCGAACCCCAATTGGCCGGGCCGACCGCCTTCAGGTGCGAGACGTGCACGGGCAGGCCCGCGTCGCGGCCGATCTGGATTGCCTCGCGGAGCGCCCCGAGAAGGTCCTCGGCTTCGTTGCGGATATGGCTGACATACAGGCCGCGATGGCGGGCGACCACCTTGGCCAGCGCGACCAGCTCGTCCGTCCTGGCATACATGCCCGGCGGATAGATCAGCCCGGTCGACATGCCCCAAGCCCCCTCGCGCATCGCGCGGTCGAGGCGGTTCTGCATCCGCTCGAGTTCCGCGGGGGTTGGCGGACGGTTCTCACTGCCCATCGCCTCTTCTCGAATCGGCCCGTGCGGCGCCAACAGGATCACGTTCGTGCCCGAGCCGTCGCGCTCGAGCCGGGCGAAATAGGCGGCAACATCGATCGCTCCCATGCCGCAATTGCCGCTGACGACCGTCGTGCACCCCTGGGCCAGGTAGTTCCAGTTCTTGCGGATCGCGGGCGGTCCGACCGGATCGCAATGGGTGTGCAAGTCGATGAACCCCGGCGCGACGATCAACCCCCGGCAATCGATTAGCCGGCGGGCGGAGAGGGCGTCGAGCTTGCCGACGGCGACGATCTTCCCCGCCCGGATCGCCAGGTCGCCGATGGCGGCTTCCCGCCCGCTGCCGTCGTGGAGCGTGCCGCCTCGCAGCAACAGGTCGGCGGCGAGCTCAAGCTCGCCGCCCAGCCCGGCTCCCGCCGGGAGGAGCATCATCCCGACAACCGCCGCGCCAATTCGATTCGTGAAGCAGCGGAGCGCGCCGCCGACTGTTACTCGATGCCGCATCATGACGACCTCCTGGCGGGGTGGGCAACCGCGCTGAGCAGTCGCCCGGAACAACCTGCCAGATTTTGCCGGCGGATCGCGGCGCTGTCAAGCTTCTGTTTCGCCCCCCCGAGCGGGCAGCGCCGCCGCGCCGCCGCTGCCCGTGCTGGAACGCTGGTTGGAGAAGCCGGACGACCCGCCGCTGGTCTACCCGCAGGAACTGGAACAAGCCAGTTTGGGCATTCCGCCATTCATTTCGTTGGATGGTCAAGGAAGCCCCCTTGAAGCGCACCTGGAAGGCGGCTGGCCACCCCGGTAAAATGAAGAGTTGGGCGCGCGATCCTGCCGTGCCCGGACCGTGCGGAGCCAGACGCTCGTCGCCGCGCGGGTCTGGGGGTGAGAGCACCATTTGCACGGCAAGCAGGCGTCTTCTGTTGTCATTCGACGATGGTTTGCCAGAACCGGGGCGATCCCTGTCAGCGGTTGGGGTGCGGTGCAGCCGCGCTGCCAGGGAGGGGGCGAGTCGAGGGTCGGCTTGAGGTTCGGCGGGGCGTGACGGCGTGCAACGGCGGAGCGGTGAAGATGTCTTCCGACGGCTTGGCGGCGCTGAGAATCGACCGTTCGCGGCGAAAGCCGCGCCTAGCGCCGTGGGTCTGGCTCGCCGGCCCGGCAATCGTTGTCGCCGTTGCCCTCTCGCCGCAACTCGTGGGCAAGATGCGGGTGGTCGACGTCCGCGTTGCGCCCGCGGTGCGGGTCTCCGCCGCGACGGGCGAGGTGCTCGACGGCAGTCCCGAACTGTCGGCCGCCGGCTATGTCGTCGCGGACAGGCAATCCGTGCTGGCCACCAAGTTCACGGGCCGGCTCGCCAAACTGAACGTGGCCGAGGCGGAGTCGGTCACGAAAGGCCAGGTGGTTGCCGAGATCGACCACAGCGAACTCGACGCCACGATCCTCGAAGCCGAGGCGCAAGTCGGCGAAGCCGCGGCGGAAGTCGAGCGCCTCGGCAGACTTGCCGCCCAGGCCGATGCCGAGCTGGGCGCGGCCAAGGCGGCCCTGCAAACGGTCGATGCCGAGACCAGGCAGAGCGAAATTCTCCTTGCCGACGCCCAGCGGCGCCTCCGCCTGGCCAGGGAACTCGTCGCCAGCCTCGCCGTCGTCGCCTCCGAGGTGGACGACCGCCTCACGGAGGTGGCCGGCATCGAAGCGAAGATCATTTGGACGAAGCAGCGCAAGAACGAGGCGGAGCAGCAGATTGCCGTGGCCCAGTCGCAGGCGGCCGCCGCGCGGGCCGCCGTCGCCGCCGCCGAGGCCCGCCAGCGCTCGGTCGAGGCGCGGGTCAAAGTCCTCGAAAGCCAGCGGGAAGAATCGTTCATCCGCTCGCCGTTCGACGGCGTGGTGACGGAGAAGGCCGCCGAGGTCGGCGAGATCGTCGCGCCGATCAGCATCGGCGGCTCGATGGCGCGCGGCTCGATCGTAACGATCGCCGATTGGGCCTCGCTGCAGGCCGAAGTCGACGTGGCGGAATCGCAACTTGGGCGAGTCCAACCCGGCCAGCGCGCCGCGATCACGGTCGATGCGATCCCCGGAAAAGTCTTTCCCGGCAAGGTCCGCCGCATCCTGCCCCGCGCCGATCGCAGCAAGGCGACCGTCAAGGTCCGCGTGGATTTTCTCGCCCGCGACGAGCAGGCGATCCTCCCGGAAATGGGCGTGCGCGTGCGGTTCCTCCCCGACGACGCTCCGCCGGGGCTGGAAACCGGCGCCGTGCAAGACAAGATCGTCGTCCCCGAGGCGGCGGTCCAGCCCGGCCAGAACGGCAATTACGTCTGGGTCGTCCGCAGCGACCAGGCCCGCCGCCGCCCCGTCCAGACCGGTGCGAAGTCCGGCGCGCGGATCGAGATCACCAGCGGGCTCAGGGCCGGCGACCACGTCGTCGTCCGAGGCGCCCAGCGGCTCGCCGGAGAGACCGCCACGGTGCGGGTAGTGGAGTGACGCCAGCGTGTGCCCTCAGCCGATCATCCAGTTCCGCCGCGTCAGCAAGGTCTATCACAAGGGCGGCGCCGACATCCACCCGCTCGACGAGATCACGCTGACGATCCAGGAGGGCGACTTCGTGGCGCTGATGGGCCCCTCGGGCTCCGGCAAGACCACGCTCTTGAATCTGCTCGGCGGCCTCGACACGCCGACTTCGGGCGAAGTCATCGTCTGCGGGCAGGACCTGGCCGCGCTCAGCTCGCACGAGCGGGCACGCTGGCGCTGCGACCACGTGGCCTACGTCTTCCAGGCCTACAACCTGCTGCCGGTGCTGACCGCGTACCAAAACGTCGAGCTGCCGCTGACGTTGATGCCGCTCAGCCGCCGCCAGCGGCGCGAGCACGCGCTCAAAGCGCTGGAAATCGTCGGCCTGGCCGACCGCGTCCACCACCGGCCCGACGAGCTTTCCGGCGGGCAGGAGCAGCGCGTGGCGATCGCCCGTGCGCTGGCCTCCGATCCCGACTTGCTGCTGGCCGACGAGCCGACCGGCGACTTGGACGCCCACTCCGCCCAGGAGATCATGTCGCTTCTGATCGCGCTGAACCGCGACTATCGCAAGACGATCATCCTCGTCACGCACGACCCCAAGGTCGCGCATGCCGCCCACCGCGAGCTGCACCTGGAAAAAGGCGTCCTGTCCCGCGACGTGGATGTGAAGAACCAGCGGATGTGACCCGATGCGCCTGCTGCTCCTGAACCTGCTCCGCAAGCCGCTCCGCACCCTGCTGACGGTGTTTGGCGTCGGCGTGGCGCTGTTCCTGTTCTGCTTCCTCGAGATCGTGCTGGCGGCGTTCAACGCCGGCGTCGACATGTCCGACGCCTCGCGGCTGGTCGTGCAGCACAAGGAGTCGATCATCTTCGAGCTGCCGATGGCGTACCGCTCGCTGATCGAGCAGACCGAGGGCGTCGCCGGCGTGACCACCGCCTCGTGGTTCGGCGGCCTCTCGCAGGAGCCTCTTGCCAACGGCGAGAAGCGCGAGGAGTTCTTCGCGCAGTTCGCCACGGACATCGAGCGCTACCTGGCGCTGTATCCCGAAATCGAGGTTCCAGCGGATCAGCTCCGCGACCTGTTGAGCGACCAGATGGGCTGCTTGCTGGGAGGGAAGATCGCCGAGCGGCTGAACAAGAAGGTTGGCGACCGGCTCGTGCTGCGGAGCACGATCTGGACGCAGAAGAACAGTTCGACGATCTGGGAGTTCAACGTCCGCGCGCTGTACACGACCGGTTCGCCGACCTTCGACGAGACGATGATGCTGATTCACGAGAAGCGCTTCGACGAGGCGCGGCAGTTCGGCCGGGGCTCGGTGGGCCTATACATCCTCAGCATTGCCGACCCGGAACGCTCGGCGGAAATCTCCGCGGCGATCGACGCCCGATTCGCCAACAGCCCCTACGAGACGCGGACGATGACCGAGAAGGCGTTCAACCTCCAGTTCGTCGGCATGATCGGCAACTTCCAATTCCTGCTCCGCTCGATCGGCAGCGCGGTGGTGCTGACGATGCTCCTCGTCTCGGCCAACACGATGATGATGAGCGCCCGCGAGCGGACGCGCGAAATGGGCATCCTCAAGGCGATCGGCTTCACGGACGGCCACGTGTTCCTGCTGCTGATCGGCGAGGCGCTGGCGATTTCGCTGCTCGGCGCGTTGGCGGGCGTGGGCCTGGCCTGGCTGCTGGCCAACGCCCTGCACTACAACCCCAAGCCCGACTTCTTTCCCATCTTCTACCTGCCCGGCCGGTCGATGCTTGCCGCGGTCGGGCTGGCCGCCCTGACGGGCCTGCTCAGCGGCGTCGTGCCGGCCACCGCCGGGATGCGGCTGAGCGCCACCGAGGCGCTGCGGAGCGTGTAAGCATGGCGATCCCGTTGATCTACAGCCTGCGCAGCGTTGCCGTGCGGAAGGCCTCGTCCGCGATGGCCGTCGGCGGTTTCGCGCTGGTGGTCGTGGTCTTCGTGACCCTGCTCTCGCTCGGCGCGGGCTTCCGCAAGATCGTCGAGTCGTCCGGCAGCCCGCAGAACGTGCTCGTGCTGCGCAAGGGGGCGGATGCCGAACTACCGAGCCAGGTGATGCTCGAAACGGCGCGGACGATCAGCGAGCTGCCGATCGTCGCCGAGGAGGAGGGCCGCAAGCTGGCGGTCTTCGAGAGCGTGCTGATCGTCGCGCGGCCCAATCGCGGAGGCAGAGAGTCGCATGTCACGATCCGCGGCGTGCCCTCGCACGCGCGCAGCGTGCACGCCGACGTCCGCCTGGCGCGCGGCCGGTGGTTCACCCCAGGCTCGAGCGAGGCGGTGCTGGGCGTCGGCCTGGCCCGCCGGATTCGCGACGTGGGCCTCGGCCAATCGATCACGATCGGCCGCGACACGTGGCGGATCGTCGGCCTGTTCGAGGCCGGCGGCAGCTCGCTGGAATCGGAACTCTGGATGGACGGCGACCTGCTGCAAACCGCCTTCCACCGCGACGGCGTCTTCCAGTCGGTGTTGTTCCGCGCCGCCGGCGACCCGCAGGATGCGGTCCGGCGGCTCACCGCGCTTGCCGAGAGCGATCCCCGCCTCCGCTCCGTCCAGGCGATGACCGAGAAGGAGTACTACCGCAGGCAGGCCAAGCTGATGGCCGACTTGATCACGGTCCTCGGCGGCATCCTGACCGCGATCATGTCCGTCGGCGCGATCGCCGGCGCCATGAACACGATGTACGCCGCCGTCAGCCAGCGGAAGCGCGAGATCGGCTGCCTGCTGGCGATGGGCTTTGCGCCCCGGGC
>JAAYCB010000306.1 GCA_012744395.1 Pirellulaceae bacterium | reverse complement strand
TCTGATCGACGAGCCTTCCGAAGAACTTCTGGAGCGGCGCGGAGGCGACCCAGGCGATTGTCGCCAACAGGCCGGTGGCTTTGCCGACGTGCTGCCGACCCATCTCCTGCGTGAAGGAGTAGTAGCAGGGGAACAGGCCGAGCGTGCTCGCTCCGATAATCAGCAGGACGGCGAGCAGCGGCCAGCCCCGCGGCAGTGCCGCGGCCAGCGTGGTCAGCGCGGCGAGGATCGAGCAGAGGCCAAACACCAGGAGCCGCGCGCGGTGAGCCTGCAAGCCGTGGCGGGCGAGCCACAACCCCAGTCCGCCGGCCAGCAGGCAACCGACATCCGTGGCGACATAGTAGGCGGAATTGAAATACAGCATGCTCGCTTCGTCGTAACCGCGACCTTGCTGCAAGAACTTCGGCAGCCACGCCCGAATCAACTGCCAGACGCTGTTGATGCAAACGACCATGATCACCAGCGCCCAGAAGCGGCGGTCGCCCGCCAAACCCATCCACCAGTCACGTCTACTCGGCGAGGCGTCGCCGGTGGTTCGACCGCCGATTTTCAGGTCGCCGCGCCGAACGAGCGACAGCCACGCGACGACCCACAACGCCCCGCTCGCACCGACGACGAAAAACGGCAGGCGCCAAACTCCGGGGGCGGTGTTGCCGCCGACGATCGCACGGATCACCAGGGGCGTGAAGATAGCGCCCAGCGACGCCCCGCTTTGCAGAACGCTGTTGCCCATCAGGCGATCGTCGGCCGAAAGGGTGGATTGTGTCGTGCGGAGCGCACAGGGCCAGTGGCCGGCCTCGAAGAAGCCGAGGATCGCGCGGCACGCCAGGAGCGAGCCGTGGCCGCGCGACAGGCCCGTGGCGACGCCCACCGCCGACCATCCGAGCAGGACAACCGGATAGAGGACGCGGACGTTGATGCGATCGGCGAGGATGCCGAAGGTCAAGGAGCCGACGGCGAACCCCCAGCCGAAGACGAGTTCGATATCGCCGTACTGCTCCTGGGAGAGCCCGAATTCATCGGTGATCCGCACGGAGAGGTTCGCCAGCGTCTGCCGGTCCATGTAATTGATCATCGTGGCCAGCAGCAGCAGGCCACTGACCCACCATTTCCAGGAGGCGGAAGAGGGGGGCGTTGCCGGTGCTATGGACATGCGGAGCCGCCCGATCGGTTGTCTGAGGAGTGCGGCGAACGGGAGAATGCGATCACGTCGACCCCCTGCATGGTGAGACCCGAGTTCCGCCTGCTTTGATCCGTGAACTGGCTTGGAGTTTGTCGCGGTTGCTGTCCCTATCGATAGCGGCACGCTGGTTCGGCGTCAAGCGTTGGCGGGATTTGGTGGTTTCTTCGCCAAGGGGGGCGGCCCGGACTGGCGGAAACGGATGCCCCATGGCAAGGGCCGCGGTCCGCTTGGCCGAAAAGGCTCTCTTCCTGATGCCTGCTCCGCCTCGAATCGACGCCTGTCGCTTGACGCGGTCGGATTCGCCGAGGATACTTCCCTCACGGCTCGGACCCGGTGAGGTCGGCGTTGCACAAGCCACGTCTCCCCCGCCGCAAGGGCTGCACGGCGGCAAGATGGGGACCGGGCCGCTCAAACGATCGGCAACTCCCCCGGAGTTCTCCACGATGAGCATCGCCAATTTGGAGGAAAGGCTGGATCGGTTCCGCGGCCGCTTCGAGAAGATGCGACGCGAAATCGGCAAGGCGTTCGTCGGCCAGGAATCGGTCGTCGAGGGGGTTTTGACGGCACTGGCCGCCGGCGGGCACGTCCTCCTGGAGGGGCTCCCCGGAACGGGAAAGACGACCCTCGCCCGGGCGCTGGCCAACGTCGTTGACGTCTCTTTCCAGCGAATCCAATGCACGCCGGACCTGATGACAGCCGACATCATCGGCACCTACGTGATCATGGAGACGCCGCAGGGACGGCGGACGTTTGAATTCCAGAGAGGTCCCCTGTTTGCCAACATTGTGCTTGCCGACCACGTCAGCCGGGCGATGCCCAAGACCCAGTCGGCCCTGCTCGAAGCGATGGACGACGCGCGCGTCACGGTCTCCACCGAGAGCTTCGAGCTGCCTCGGCCCCATTTCGTAATCGCCACGCAAAACCCGCTGGAGGCGGAAGGCACGTTTCCCCTGCCGGACGCGCAGCTCGACCGGTTTCTGTTCAAGCTCACGATAAAGCGCGCCGACGCAAGCGACCTCGAACAGATTCTCGATCGGACAACGGAGGCCGCAACGGTCACAATTCAGCCTGTCCTGACCGGCGCCGAAGTCCTGGAAATGGGCGCGTGCATCCGCCAGGTCCCGATCGCGGCCGACTTGCGCCGGCAGGCGATCGGGCTGGTGCTGGCGACCGATCCCGGCCAGGCCGGCGCGCCGGACGCGGTCCGGCAGTATGTCCGTCACGGCGCGGGGCCGCGCGGGGCCCAGGCGGTCATCCTGGCCGCCAAGGCAAAGGCGATCCTGGCCGGCCGCGGCGAGGCTGCCGCCGCGGACATCCGCCAGGCCCTGCCGATGGCGTTGCGGCACCGGATTTCGCTCAACTACGAGGGGCTAGCCGAAGGCATCGCGCCCGATGCTCTGCTCGATCGGATCGTGGCGAAATGGCCAGCACGGTGAGATTCGACGATCTGCCCCGCCTGGAACGCCTGGCCCTGGCCGCGCGCCGCTGCGGAGGCGGAATATTGGCCCAAGCCGCGCCGCGCCTGCCTTGCGGGGGCACCGAGCTGAGCGGCTATCGCGACTACGCCGCCGGCGACGATTACCGGCAGATCGATTGGAGCGTCTGTGCCCGCCACGATGAACTCCGCGTCCGGCAATTCGCCGTCCAGCGCGACTGCCGCGTGCACCTGCTGCTCGACGCGTCGGCCAGCATGGGACTGGGCACGCCGGTTGCCAGATTCACCCTGGCGGCCCGAATCGCCGCGGCCCTGGGCTACGTTGCGCTCGATCAGCAGGCCGAGTTGACCCTTCTCACGTTTTCCGATCGGCTCGAGCAGCCGATCGGCCCATTGCGAGGCAAGGGGCGCGCCGGCGCGCTCTTGCGCGAGCTGGCGCGGCTCGCGCCCGGACGCGGCGGGACGAATCTCCGTCGGGCGGCCGAACGGTTCGCCCGCCACCGCCGCGGCGGCCCTCGGCACGTGGTCGTGATCAGCGATCTGGGCGAGGCCGAGGCATCTTGCGCCGGGCTCGATGTGTTGCGGCTGGCCGGTTGCTCGCCGCGCGTGGTCCACATCCACGACCCGCGCGAGGCAGGCGAGGTCGCGCCGGGCGACCTGGAACTGGTCGACGTCGAAAGCGGTGACCTGTGGCAGGTCACGATTACCAGAGCACACCTGCGCCGCTACGGCGAGCTTCTGGCCGAGCAGCGGGAACTGCCGCGACGCTATTGCCGGAAATGGCGCGTGCCCTATGTCAGGGCGGGGCTCGATCTGCCCGAGCAGCGCGTCTTGCAGGAGGTGATCCGAACCAGGAGCCGATTCGCGTGATTGCCCCGGCGATGATCCTGATCCGCCCTGCGGCGCTCCTCTGGGGGCTGGCCGCCGCCGCGATCGTGCTCGTCTACCTGCGTGCGATCCGCCCGGGGCGCGTCGAGGTGGCAACCGGGCGCCTCTGGCTGCGGATCCTGGGCGAGCCGCGCACCAGCGCCAGACTCTGGCGCCGCCGTCGCGTCCGCTCGGCGGCGATTCACATGGCCATTCTGGGCCTGATCGTGTTTGCCGCGGCGGACCCCTGCTGGAACAGGCCCAGAACGGTCGTCCTGCTGATCGACAATTCACTCGATACGGCGGCCCCGGGCGGCCAGGCAAACCGTCTCGACCAGGCAAAGCAGGCCGCCCAGTCCGTGATCCGTTCGCTTGGCGAACGCGAGCATGGCGTCGTGATCTCAACCGCGGGCGCGGCCGTATTGGTCTGCGGCCGGCAACAGGATCGGAACCGCCTGGCGGCGGCTGTCGATCGGCTGACGGCCGTCGCTCGGCCGTCTCGCATGAGACAGGCCGTCCGCGTCGCCGCCGAGTTGGCTGCGCCGGCGACTCGGCTTGAAATCCACGCGATCGGCCCGCAGTATTCCGCGGGCACGGAACAAGACGTCCGCGAGACGGGGCGACCGGCCGGCTCGCTCGGGCCGGCGGACCAGCCGCGGGCCCGCCGGGTGGCGCCCCTATGGCCCTGGGCCGTGTGCACGGCGATGTTGCTGTTGGCCCTCGAATGGTTTTCTTACCACCGGCGATGGACCTGCTGAAGATGAGCGATCTTCTTCAAAGCCTGCGACTTGCCCACCCGGCCGTGCTGGCGGCGCTGCTCCTCCTGCCGGTGCTGGCGCTTGCCTCGCGGGCGAGCCTCGCCCGCGAGCCGCTGGCGAGAAGGCTGGCGACGCTGGCGTTGCGTCTGCTGACTGTTTCGCTGTTGGTTTTCGCGTTGGCCGGTCCGGTTGTTGTCGAGGATTCTGACGAGCGCTGCGCTGTGCTGCTTGTGGACCGCAGCGCGAGCATCTCGGAAGGCGGCGCCGCGGCCGCCAAGAGATACGTTGAAGATGCCCAGAGCGGAGCCGGTCCGGGTCGCATGGTCGTCGTGCCGTTTGCCGCAACGGCCGGTGAATCGGCCGATCGGCTGGCCACCGACCTGGCCGCCGGGCTGGAGGCGGCAGCCGCCGCGGCGTTTCCCCGGGCGAGCGAGCGCACGGTGCTCCTCAGCGATGGAAACGCGACGGTTGCCGGCAATCTGCTTGCCGCGGCCGCGGCCCTCCAGAGCCCCGTCGACACCGTGCCGCTGGCGGCAACAACCGGACCGGAAACCTGGATCGCGGCTTTCGACTCGCCGGGGACGGTCCGCCCGGGCGAAGATTTCACCCTCCAGCTCACGATCCGTTCGGATCGGCCCTCGCGGGGCGAGGTGGTCTTTCTCCGCGACGGCCTTCAGGTCGAGCGCCGCGAGGTGGCCGTTGAGCAGCGCGAGGCGACGGTTCTTCTCTCCGCCCGGCTGCTCGATGAGCCGAACGCCGAGTTCCAGGCCCGCCTCGAAGGATTCGAGGACACGCGGCCGGAGAACAATCTCGCTCGGGCGATCGTCTGGCCGTCATCCCCGGCTCGCGCGCTTCTTGTCGGCAAGGGTGACGCGGATTTCGCCCGGCTTGAAAGCCTGCTGCGGCGATTGAGAATCGAGCCTCACGCGTTCTCGGTGGAGGACCTGCCCGGCGATGCCGGCGGGCTTGATCGATATGACCTGGTCGTGGCGGCGAACATCCCGGCGGCGGCCTTCACGCCGCAACAGGCGGAGGCGATTGCCGCCTACGTCCGCCGCCTGGCGGGCGGGCTGCTGGTGATCGGCGGCGCGGATTCGCTCACCGCGGGCGGCTACCGCGACCACCCGCTCGAACAGCTCCTGCCGGTCGCCTGCCGCTACGAGGCGCGCTCGCAACGGCCCTCGCTGGCGATCGTGCTGGTCATCGACCAATCGGGCTCGATGGAAGAGGGAGGGGCGATCGGGCTGGCCCAGCAGGCCGTGCGGCGAACCGTCGAGATGCTTGACGCTCGCGACGAGTTGGGGGTCGTCGCCTTCCAGGAGACCAACCGGTGGATCGCCCCGCTCCAGCCGTGCACGGACAAGCAGAAGGTCCTCCGCCAGGTCGACACGCTCTCCGCCGGCGGCGGCACGAACATGCTGCCGGCGATCGAAAAAGCCCACCTCGCCTTGGACGAGAGTTTTGCAGATCTGAAGCACATCATCGTGCTCACCGACGGCATTTCCTATCCGGGCGATTTCGACGCTCTGGCACGCGGCGTGGCCGCCTCGGGGATCACGATCTCGACCGTGGCAATTGGCGAGCGGGCAGCCGAGCCGCTGCTGCGGACGATCGCCGAGCTCGGCGGCGGCAGTTTCCACCTCTGCCGGAATGCCCGCGAACTGCCCGATGTCTTCGCACGAGAGACCGCCAAGGCGGCCCGCTTCGGGATTCACGAGCAGCCGTTTTTGCCCGCATACGGGCCGGCGCTGCCGCAGACGTTCGGCAAGCCGCCCAGCCTGCTCGGTTATGTGGAGACCAAGGCAAAGCCCGCAGCCAGCATCGCCATGCTTGCCGAGGCCGGCGACCCGCTCGCCGCCTGGTGGCGGTGCGGCGCGGGAACGGCGGCCGTCTTCACGTCGGATCTCGACGGCTCCTGGTCGCGGCCGTGGAAGACCTGGTCCGGCTGGGAGCCGCTCTGGACAACGCTGGTTCGGCAAGCCATCCGTCCCGGCGGCGCCGGCGGCTGGCGGCTGCACGCTCGGCGGGCCCTGGCGGCAACGATCGTCACGGTCGACGCCCCACCCCTCGGCGACCGGCCTGAGGCAGATGTCCAGGTTTCGCTCCAGGGGACCCGGCCCGACGGCGAGAGGCGGGAATCGCCCATGCCGCGCGTCGCGGCGGGCAAGTACGCCCTGGAGACGCCCGCGCTGCAACTGGGGACGTACCAGTTCACCGTCACCGCAACGATCGCCGGTCAGCGGGTGTTCTCCGGCAAGACAGCCGTCTGCATCGATTGGCCCGATGAGCTTGCGCCGCGGGAGACGAACGTCGCCTTGTTGAAGGAGATCGCCTCTGCCACGGGCGGAAGGTTCCATCCGGCGCCCGGCCAACTGCTGGCTCCGGGCGCGGCTCCGCGGACGCGGCTCGTGCCGGTGTGGCATTGTCTCCTGTTTGCGGCGATACTGGCGTTTCTGGCTGACCTGGCCGTCCGGCGGCTGCCCGCCGTGTTTCCACGTGATCCGGCAACCGCAGGGCGCAGCGCCCCGAGCCCGCGCTCGGAGCGGAATCCAGATCCAGACCGCAATCACCCGCACCAAGGTCCCAAGCCATGAATCTCACACGAATTTCGCAGCTGCTCCTGGCAGCGGTCCTCGTCGCAAGCTCCGCCAGCGCCCAGGAGGAAGCCGGGCGGGCCCCGTTCCTGATCGGGGGCACGGGCGGCGCCTATTTTCTCGCCGAGCCGGGCGAGCTGGTGATCGTCGTGGAAAAACGCGACCGCAACCGATCCGGCCGCACGGCCGATCTCCGCGCGATCCTCGTCGGGCCGGACCGGCGGGTGATCCAAGACGTGACGATTCCCGACGACCAGCGCGCCCGCGGCAGCGGCCTCGGGCCGGTCCAGACCGCCAGGCTTTCCACGCGCGTCGAGCGCAGGGGCGTGTACGGGCTGAACATCACGGTCTCCAACGATCGCTACGGCGACGAGATCGCCTGGGGCTTTCAAACGAACTCGGCGCACTACCTGATCGAGACCGCGCGGGGCCACCGCGACGCGCGGCGCGAGGAGCCGATCGTGCTGCTCGACCCGGACCAGCCCCGCGACGTCTGTTTCCTGCCGCGGTCCGGCCCGTTCGGCATCGAGATCACCGGCCTGCCGGAGGGGGTTGAGGAGGCCGCCGTCTATGACGGCAAAGGCCGCCAGGTCGCCCGGCTGGCCGCCGATTCCAGGGGCGCGGCCTCGGGAAGCGTGCCGGCAACGCCCAGCCGCGACGCCGTCCCCTGGCGGCTGCACCTGCCGCGCGGCCGGGCGACGGTCCAGATCGACGGGGTCACCCGCTGGGACGACGGCGATCTCTACCCCAACCTGCCGCTCTGGACTCCGCACGCCGAGTCGTGGTTTCCCCTGGCGGAGAATCGCTGGTTGCTCGCCCCCTACAGCCGGACCGCCTATGGCCAGCCCGGCAGCCAGGCGGAGATCGCCTTCGAAGTCGATAACAACGCCGAGCGGAAGCGGACGATCCGCCTCGAGCTGGAGTTCCCCGGCAAGACCTGGCCGGCCAGCCTCGCCGAGAGCGAAGTGGCCATCGCGGGCAAGCGATCGGCGAAGGTTCGGGTTCGCTACACGGTTCCCGCCAGCGAGGCGCGCGTCCATCTCAGGGCGACGCCCGCGGGCCAGCGGCAGTTCTCCACCTACAGCACGCTGACGGTCAGGCCGGGCCGCGCGCCGGCCGCCGAGCCGTTCGCGATTCCCCTCGTGCTGAAACCCTATCAGCACGAGAACGAGCAGTTCGGCTACCTGGCTGACTTCCCGCGGGCAACGCAGGTCTATTTCGATGTTGAGAACCGGCCGTTCCTGAATACGGAAGGCGGCATCGCCAGCTGGCGCGGCGGCCAGTGGGTCGAGACCTCGCTCCGCGACGCGGTCACCTCGGGCGACGAGGAGCTCGCGCGGCAGCCGTTCCGCTCGGCGTCGAACAAGCTGGCGTTCGATGCCGATGGCGGCGTCTACCTGCTGGCGCGTGCGTCGCGCCGAGCGGCGCTGCTGCATTCGGCCGACGGGGGCAAAACCTTCGCAGCCTGGCCGCTTCCCCCGCGCCAGGGCCGATCCCAATCCTTCGACCTGGAGCAGTTCTCGGGGCACAACGGCGGCGACTACCCCCCGCCGATTGCCCGCTTCACCCAGACCGCCGCCGATCCGAAGTTGATCTGGCGGCGGATCAACGACCTGGAGTTGTTCGTGCCGGAGAAGCAGGGCGGGCGGATCGTGATCGGTGAGCCGATCCTGATCTCGCGGCAGTCGATCGGCCTGTCGCTCCACTCGGGCAGCCCGTCGACGATCGTCTCGCGCGGCTCGAAGGTCCACGTCGTCTGGGCCGAGGCGACCGATCCGGCCGAAAAGGCGCCGGGCGTCCCCACGTATGTCGTCACCTACGATCGGCGGACGAAGACGCTGGGCAAGCCGGCGCTGGTCGGCCACGGGCCGCCGGCCAACGACGTGCACAACACGCCGAGCATCACGATGGACAGCCGCGGCCACCTGCACGTGCTGGCCGGAACGCATGGGCGGCCCTTCCCCTACGCCCGATCGCTCCAGCCCAACGATTCCGGCGGCGGCTGGACGGAGCCCGCGCCCACCGCCGGCCAGCCGCGGCAGACCTATCTCGGCCTGGTCTGCGGCCGCGACGACGCGCTGCACCTCGTCTCGCGCGTTTGGCGATCCGGAGAGGAGCCGTTTCCGGCCAGCAGCTACGCCACGCTCGCCCAGCAGCGGAGACCGCCGGACGGCGATTGGCAACCGCCCCAGGCACTGATTATTCCGCCCCTGTCGGAATACAGCGTGTTCTACCACCGGCTGACGATCGATCGCACGGGGCGGCTGTTCCTCTCCTACGACTACTGGTCGACCTACTGGTTCTACCGCACGGACCAGCGCGGCGACCGGCGGGTGATGATCATGTCGGCCGACGGCGGCAAGACGTGGAAGCTGGTCTCGACGAGCGACCTCGTCGGCCGGCCTCGGCGGTAAAGGCGACCGCCAAGCGGCCGGTTCGCTCTTCGTGTTCACGGCCCGCCCCCGGCAGGCCATAATCGCGGGCAACACGCTCCGCGGCCCCCTCAAAACCCAAGTCCCACCGAGCCATGAAGACCATCCTTACCCTGCTTGCCGCCCTGGCGGCCTGCCCGGCGACGCTCCCCGCCGCCGCATTCGAGCCGGCCACTTCAATCGCCATCGCCGGCGATAAATTCCTCATCAACGGCGTGCCGACGTACCGGGGACGTACCTGGCGGGGAGCCGTTCTGGAAGGGCTGCTGCCCAACTTGCGCATGGTCCAGGGAGTCTTCGACGACCGGAATCCGGAGACCGTCGCCAGGTGGAAATACCCGGATTCGGGCAAATGGGACCGCGAGCGGAACACGCGGGAATTCATCGCCGCAATGCCCTTGTGGCGCGAGCATGGCCTGCTGGCGTTCACGATCAATTTCCAGGGCGGGAGCCCCGAGGGCTATTCTCGCTCCCAACCCTGGGAGAACAGCGGCTTCGACGCCGGCGGCAATCTCCGCAAGGACTATGCCGAACGGATGGAGAGGATCGTCCGCCAGGCCGACCGCCTGGGGATCGTGGTGATCCTCGGCTACTTCTATTTCGGGCAGGACGAACGGCTCGCTGGGGAAGAGGCGGTCATCCGGGCTGTCGACAATGCGACCCGCTGGGTCCTTGACAAGGGCTTCACCAACGTGCGCATTGGAGTTGCCAACGAATGCAACAATGCCAAGTACGATCACGCGATCATCAAGCAGGACCGCGTGCACGAGTTGATCGAACGGGTCCGGAGCCATCAGCGCGGCGGCCGGCGATTGCTCGTGTCCACCAGCTTCAATGGCAACACGCTGCCTCCGGACCGCGTGATCAAGGCGTCGGACTTCGTCTTGCTGCACGGCAACGGCGTCAGCCGCCCGGAGCGCATCGGGGAAATCGTCGAGCAGGTTCGCGCGCTCCCCTCGTACCGGCCGAAGCCGATCGTTTTCAACGAGGACGACCACTTCGACTTCGACAAGCCGGAGAACAACTTCATCGCGGCGACGCGGGCCCGCGCCTCCTGGGGCTACTTCGATTTCCGCAGGAAGGGCGAGGGCTTCGACGAAGGCTACCAGAGCGTGCCCGTCAACTGGGGCATCTGTTCAGAGCGCAAGCAGGGGTTTTTCCGCCTGATGAAGGCGATCTTCGTCGACTAGCCTCTCGATTCTCGCCAGGATCGTCGTCGGCGGCCGCGATTGCCGCAGCCTGGCGAGGGCATCCTCGAACCCCCCGATCCCAATCGCCGGGTTGGCGTTGAGCAGTTGCCCGACGGCTTCCAGCGCGTTGGCGTGGATCGTCTCCCGCTGGCGGATTCGCGCCGCCTCGTCCGCCGCGCCGGCCAGCGCGGCCGCCTGGTCGGGCGCCAGCATCTCCAGGAGCACGCCGACCGCCCGGCCGTTGCCCGTCCGAGCCAGCGCGGTGGCCGCGTTGTAGCGGACGATCACGTCTTCATCGGCGAGCATCGATTCCAGGCGCTGTTGGGCTTCGAGGTTGCCCACGACGCCGAGTGTGAACGCGGCCGCGGCGCGGAGCGCCGGCGCAGAGGTCCGCGATGCCTGGAGGATCGCATCCCGCACCCCGCTGGAAGACCAGACATCGTCCCCACCGAGCCGGTCGGCGAGGATCGCCAGCGACTCGACGGCCGAACGCCGCACGGGGTCGTTGCGGCTGGCGGCCGCGTTGGCGAGGACCGGCAGGGATGCGTCGACCTGGAACTCGCCCAGGGCGCGGCAGAGAAACACGCAGAGCGTCGCGTCCTGCCCGCCGGACGTCAGCTCGCGGCGGAGGACTGCGGCGAGCTGCCCGGCCAGGCGGCGGTCGCGGCGCAGCGCAGCCTGCGGCGGATCGGCGAGCATGGCGGCCAGTTGCATGGCCGCCCGCCAGCGGGTGTTGCCCCCGGACCTTTCGATCGTCTCGGCAAGCTGGCAGGCCGTTGGCGGGGGAAAGGCCCACCAGCGGATGATCGCCAGTGCGAGTACGGCGGCAAGAATCACGCCGCCCGGCACGAGCACGAAGCGGACCAGAAACCGAACCCGCCGCGGTTGGGGCCGGGGCGTCTCGTCGACCGGCGGCGCCAGGGAAGACGGTTTGTCAGGCAATTCGGGGCTCCGGATCGGGATGGTTGGCGGCGACGGCCCCTGGTTGCCGCGACTTGTGCCGGGCCCGGGGCGGCCAATCGACGCCTCCCCCCCGCGAGCGCGCGGCGGCGCGGCGATCACGGCATCCTAGCGGGGCCACGAAACGAGCACGTCGCCGAGCAATTCTCGGGCATCGCGGTTGCGGTCCGTGGCGACGGCAATGATGCCCGTGCCAGACTCGCGGCGGAGGATGCGGACGCTGCGAACGTCGATCCGCGCGTCCTTGAGCCGGCGGGTGATCCGGGCCAGTTCGCCCGGCTTGTCGGCAAGTTGGAGCACCAGGGCATCCTCGCTGATCGCCTGGAATCGCGTGCGGGCCAATCCGCGGAGGGCGTCGTCGTAGCGGTCGACGGTCAACGCGGCGACCTTCGATCCACCGATCGTCTCGACATCGAGCGACTCGATGTTGACGTGCACGGCTGCCAGGGCCTCGGCGATCTCCGCCACCATGCCAGGCCGGTCGTCGCTGACGATGATGATTTCTTTCATCATGAGACGGGTCACAAGGTTAGAGGTTACAGGCAGAATGACCAAGGTTCAAGATTCAATGACTAAAAAGCCACCGGTCCTTGAACATTGAACATCGAACGTTGGTCATCGAGCCTTGAACATTGAACCCTGGTCATTGGCCACTGGCCCTCTCTATGTCTTCCACGAACCGGTCGATATGCTCGCGGGTGACGTGGGGCATGGTGATCAGGTGGCCGATCTTGCCGTGGACGGCGATCTGCCACTTGCTGGCGACCTCGATCGCGGGCCGATCGAAGACGACGGTGATCGAATTCTTGTGCCGCCAGGCGTGGCGGCCGGCCCGGTTCAACCGCTCGATGGCGTAATCGGCCGTTTCCAAGCAGCGCTCGATGTTGCGGCGGAAGCCGGCCACGCCCACCGTGCGGAACGCGTACCAGAGGAAGAGCGGGGCGATCGCGTTCCGCGAGCCGGAGAGCGTCGTGTCGAGGGTGCCGACATACTCGATGTGGCGGGCGATCCGTTCCACGTTCTGCCGCCGGGCGAGCGCCGCGCCGCAGGGGATCGGCGAACCGATCATCTTGTGGCCGCTGATGCTGATGCTGTCGACGCCGGCCGAGAAATCCCATGGCTCGGGGTCGGCGACGAACGGCAGGATCATTCCGCTGAGCGCGGCGTCGGCGTGGATGTAATGCGAGGGGATCGCCAGGTCGTCGAAGATCTGCCGGATTCCGGCGATCTCGTCGGTCGCCCCCTTCATCGTGGTTCCGACGTTGGCGAAGACGATCGGCGGCACGTCGCGGTGGATGCGGATCGTCTCCCGCAGGTCCTCCAGGTCGATCCGCCCGTCCGCGGCGCTCTTGATCATGATGTTCCGCACGTGCAGGCAGCGGAGGATCTTGCTGACCGAGTAGTGGGTGTCTTCCGAGTAGTAGACCAGCCCGTCGGGAAACAGCTCGCGGCCGAGAAAGATCCCGTACATGTTGCCTTCGGTGCCGCCGCTGGTTACATACCCCCAGACATCGCCGCCGCTTGCGCCGGTCAACTCGCGGAACGCATCGAGCACCTCGCACTCGAACGCGTGGGTGTTCAGGTGGAAGTTGCTGGGCACGAACGGATCGCCGACGTTGTTGATCGGAAACGCGAGGAAGCGGAACAGGTCGCGGTAGTCGAAATCCGCGTTGCAGGGGTAGCCGATGAAGTTCTCCGCTTCTTGCTGCAAGCGCGCGTAGAACTCGTCGAGCCGCCGGGCGCTCTGGCGATCGAGCGGCGACGTGGTCGGCGGATCTGCCATTCCGAGACTCCATCGCGGATTGCGCGGCGCGGCCCGGCGGGCCGGGGATGTGTTCCCGCCGGCATCAGACTCTGACCGGGCGGCGTTTCACGATCGACTCGGTCTGCTTCTGGCCGAGGATCAGGGCGTCGAGGGCGAGCTGGCCGTCGAGGAGTTTCGAGGGCTTGCCCGTGGCGACGGCCTTGGTGGCCTCGGTCAGCTCGGCCGCGAAGTCGTCCGTCTCGTCGGTGCCGGATGTGAACTTGGGCCGGCGGACGCGGCCGTCGTCGGTCAGCACGGTCACCGGCGTCTGCGTCCAGGACTCGAAGAGCAGCGTCGCCCGCTGGAGGTGAATCTCGTAGCCGTTGGTGAACGGGCGCCCCTGCTGGTTGATCACCCCGCTCGTGGCGGTGACGACGAGCGAAGGATCGCTACAGAGGAACTGCGTGTTGAAGTACTCGGCGACCCGGCCGCGCATGCGGCCGACGGAATGGACCGCCTTGGGCATGCCGCAGATCAGGCGGATGAAGTGGGCGTCGTGGATGTGGAGGTCGACCATCGGTCCGCCGCAGCCGTTGGGGTCGTAGAAGTCCTTCAGCCAGAGGGGATCGGAGATGACGCGGGTGAAATTGCCGCCGAGGAAGCGGCCGTACTTCTTGCTCTGGATCGTGTTCAAGGCGAACCGGTAGGCCGCGAAGAACGGCAGCACGTGGGCGATCATCAGCATCTTGCCGGCCTGGTTGGCGGTCTTGACCATCCGCCGGGCATCGTCGACGGCCAGGGCGATCGGCTTTTCGCAGAGCACGTGCTTGCCCGCCTTCAGCGCGGCGATCGCCGTCTCGGCATGCGCGCAGGGCGGCAGGCAGATGTCGACCATGTCGATGTTCGGATCGGCGAGCATCTTGTCCAGCTCGCTGTAGGTGGCGATTCCCGCCAGGTTCATCTTCTTGCCGCGCGGTCCGAAGTTGCCCTTGATCGACCGCCAATCGCCGGCCAATCGCTCGGGAATCTTCTCGCAGATCGCCTTGACCTTCGCCCCGCGAACCTTCTGGTACGCGAGGTAATGAATCATGCCCATGAAACCCAGGCCGCAAATTCCAACGTTGATCATTGAGGTGCTCCGCTCTGCTAGACAACAGGCGGCGGACAGTCCTCGGTGAGCGCAGCCGCGCCGCCATCTGCCGCCAGCCAATCTTGTTCAGGTCTCCATTGTCAACTTTCCGCGGCCTGCTGTCCATCGCCGACGGTCTTCAAAAACCGCCCGTACGCGTCGTCCCAAGCGGCGGTCTGGCGCGGCTCGTACTCCTCGACGGGAAAGCTGTTGCGAATCACTTCCCGCGCCTCGGCGATCCCGCCCACGTCGCCGGCGGCCACGGCCTGCATCATCAGGTTTCCGATCGCAGTGGCTTCGATCGGACCGGCGACGACGCGGCGGCCGCAGGCGTCGGCGATTGCCTGGCAGAGCTGCCGGTTCTGGGTCCCGCCCCCGACGATATGGATCGTGCGGATCGGGCCGCCGTTGAGCTGCTCGCACATCGCCAGCACGTAGCGCGATTTCATCGCCAGGCTGTC
Organism: Pirellulaceae bacterium; assembly: GCA_012744395.1. Classification (GTDB taxonomy): domain Bacteria; phylum Planctomycetota; class Planctomycetia; order Pirellulales; family Thermoguttaceae; genus JAAYCB01. The sequence continues at coordinate 2,991 of JAAYCB010000306.1, read as the reverse complement.
CAGTGCGCAGCGCAGAACAGCGCCCTCGTCCTCGGGCACCGTCTGCCCGGTTCGCCGCGTGAACTGGCGGATCGCCTCGGGCATGTCCTTGGGGGCAAGGAAATCCGCCGCGTCCGGATCGATAAATGCAACGAGCGGCTTGGCGGCGGCCGACATCCGGTTCAGGTCCTCCCAGTCCCACTGCTTGCCCGACTGGTTCCACGCCTGCCGGCACTGCTGCACGAGCCAGAGCCCGCAGATGTTCTTGAGCAGCCGGGTGGTGCCGCCGACGCCGCCCTCGTTGGTGAAATTCATCCGCATCACCTCGTCGTTGACCAGCGGCTGGGGCGACTCGACGCCCATCAGCGCCCACGTGCCCAGGCTGATGTAGCACCAATCGGGCTTCTGGCCGGGCTGGGAGGCGGCGGGAACGGCCATCACGGCGCTGGCCGTGTCATGGCTGCCGGGCAAGACAACGTCGGCAGCCGCCAGGCGCGTCTCCGCGGCCAAGGCCTCGCGGAGGCGGCCCAGGTTCGTCCCCGGCTCGACGATCGGGCCGAGAATGGCCGTCGGAAGATGCATCTTCTCCAGCAAATCCGTGGACCAAGCCCTGCGGACGGGGTTGTAGAACTGGGTCGTCGTTGCGTCCGTCAACTCGCTGCATTTCTGGCCGGTCATCAGCCAGTGGAACAGGTCGGGCATCATCAGCAGGGTCTCGGCCACGTCCAACAGGGGAGAATTGGAGAGCTTCATGGCCAGCAGCTGGTAGAGGGTGTTCAGTTGCATGAACTGGAGACCCGAGTGGCGAAAAATCTCCTCGCGCGAGACGAACTCCTCGGCCCGGGCCATCATGCCGCCCGTGCGGGCGTCGCGATAATGGTAGGGATTGCCGAGCAGTTGATCGCCGCGGCCGAGCAGTCCAAAGTCGACCCCCCACGTGTCGACGCCGACACTGGCGATGCGACCGGCATAGCCAGCGCCGGCCGCGCGCATCCCCTCGGTCACGTGGGTCCACTGGGCGAGCAGGTCCCAGTAGAGGCTGCCGGCAACGTCCACCGGCCCGTTGTCGAACCGGTAGACCTCCTCCAGACCGATCAACCTTCCATCGAATCGGCCCACAACGTGCCGACCGCTCGAAGCCCCCATGTCGATTGCCAGATATGCCTTGTCCGCCATCGTCTTCCTTCACTCCCGAAGCGCAAGTGTCCAACCCGAGGCCGCCCAATCCCATTCGGCAAATCGTGGCCAACGCGGAGCCTTGCGTCAACCCCTCGGGCGGTTCGCTCAGAGACCGAGACGGTTCGCTCAGAGACCGATGACTCAGAAAACTGAATTATCTTGACTTTGTTGACGAACATAGATAACATTGTGCGTTGTCTGGCGTTTCTTCTGCCCGCCGAAGCCATCGCTCGCGCTGGGCAGCACGTTTGCACGGCCTCCCATTTCTTCATAGGATGAGCGGAAAGATTATGTATCCCGGTCAGGCCATCGGTCCCGCTCGATCGGCTGTTGGGGCGGAAGGAGATGTCGAACATCCACGGCCCGCTTCGATGGCTCAAGGTGGCCAGGGGTTGACGGCGGAATGGGCCGAGCAACTCCAACGAGCCAGCCGCGGGCTTGAGACCGCCAGCCCTGAAGAAATCATCACCTGGGCGGTCGAGCATCATTTTCCGCGTTTGACGATGGCCACGGCGTTCGGGCCGGAGGGCTGCGTGATCCTGTCGATGCTGGCGAGGATCGAGCCGCGGGTTTATGTGTTTAATTTGGATACGGGTTACCAGTTTCAGGAGACGTTGACGCTTCGCGACCGGATTGCGGAGCGTTACGGGATCGAGGTGGCGTTGGCCCGGCCGGAGTTGAGCGTCGCGGACTACGAGCGCGAGCACGGGGGCCCGCTCTACGAGCGGGATTCGGATCGTTGCTGCTTCGACCGGAAGATCAAGGTCCTCCGCGAGCACGTGCGGGGATTCACCGGGTGGATGAGCGGCATCCGCCGGGACCAGAGTCCCCACCGAGCCAAGACGGCGATCGTCGGCTGGGACAAGAAATTCGGGTTGGTGAAGATCAGTCCGTTGGCCAACTGGACAAAGGCGCAGGTCTGGAAACGGATCACGGAGGAGAACATCCCCTACAACCCGCTTCACGACCAAGGCTATCCGAGCGTGGGCTGCTGGCCGTGCACGCGGCCGGTCCTGTTTGGCGAGGATGAGCGCGCCGGACGCTGGAGCGGGACGGCAAAAACCGAGTGCGGTCTGCATACCGCGGACGAAGAGCAGGACGGTCGCAATCCATGAAGATTTCCGCGAAGACGGAATATGCATGCATCGCGATGCTTGAATTGGCGTCACGCTTCCGGTCCGGCCAACCGGTGCGGATCCGTTCGATCGCCGAGCGGCACGACGTGCCGCCGCGGTTTCTGGTGCAGATTCTGCTCCAACTGAAAGGCGCGGGGCTCGTTGCCAGCACCCGCGGCGCCGCCGGCGGGTATCACCTCGTTCGCGATCCCGGCAGGATCTCGCTCGGCGAAGTCATGGAAGCCATGGAAGGGGCGGGCAATGGCGAGGGGAAGTCGAGCAATGCCTCGCCCGACTCGCCCGCCGTGAAGGCCCTCAACGCGGCCTGGCAGGAAGTGGCCGCCGTCGAACGCCGACTGCTCGGCGAGATCAGCTTCGCCGACCTGCTCGATCGGGCGCGCGACCAGGGCGAACTGATGTACTATATTTGACCGGTGCGCCTGGCGGCTGCCCCGTTTCCGCCCACCACCGCGCGAAACCAGCGGTCGCCGCCGGGGTTTCACTCTGCTGCGAGCGAAGGGGGTTCTGGATCCGGCGGGGCAAAAGGAGACGGCATGACAGAATACAGAAAATGCACAATCCAGCGCGATGACGAAACCAAGCAAGTCCTCCTCCCGGACGATCAGGCGAGCATCGGCAGGAAGATCGTCATCAAGGATCCGGACCAGTCGGCACTCTGGGAGGTGGTGGACCTGGAGAAGCTGACCAGCAAGGAAGT
>JAAYCB010000305.1 GCA_012744395.1 Pirellulaceae bacterium | reverse complement strand
GGCGGACCGGTCCAACTCCCCCAAACCCCCGCCGGACAAGCCCGGCGGATCGTTCCCCCAAAATCCCGCCGGCTTGCCCGGCGGATCGTTCGGCTTCCCACTACCTCACCGGCTCGCCCTTCCCCAAAATCCCGCCGGCTTGCCCGGCGGATCATTCCCCCCAAAATCCCGCCGGCTCGCCCGGCGGATCGTTCGGCTTCCCACTATTCCCACCCGGCTCGCCCGGCGGATCGTTCGGCTTCCCACTATCCCCACCCGGCTTGCCCGGCGGATCGTTCGGCTTCCCACTACCTCAGCGGTTCAGCCCCCCCAAAATCCCGCCGGACTGCCAGCCGGCCGGCTATTCGATGAGCGGACCGATGATCGTTTCGGGATGCTCGAACAGTTCCAGCCGCACGCCTTGGAGGCCTTTGCGGAGGGATTGGAACCGCTCGTCGCCGATTTTTTCACCGCGGACCGAACGGATAAGGATCGCCGCCACCCGGCCGGGGTGGTCTCGGGCGACTTTGACGTAGATTTCCGGGTCCTGTTCGCCGGAATCGCTGATCAGGATGAATCGCCGCTCGGGGCAGGCGGCCAGGATCGCCTCGATCGCGCGCAGCTTGGTTGCCTCCCGCGACGGGAGCAGGCCGAGCATCGAACGATCCTTCAAGCGAAAGTGCTTCAGATCGAACGAGCCGCGCGGGTAGCCCTCCGCGTCGACAGACTCCGCCAGCAGTGGGTAAAGCTGCCAGGGGCTGCCCGAGACATAAAAGAACACCACTTCTTCGTCGCGGCCTATGTCGGAGGTCCTTGCCGGTTGCTCGCCGCCCGGCGTCGCCGCATCGCCTGGGGGACTGGCACTCTGCGTTTTCACCGGCGCCCCATCGTGGCGTGCTGAAAACAAAGACTCGCGACCGTTTATTCCTCCGATTCACAACAAACACGGAAGACAGCAAGTCAGCGTGCGGATCGGCCTTGAAGGTCGCAATTCCATTGTCCACAGGATAGGCTGGTTGGGAAGGCGTGCGGAACGCCCGGGAATCGCGGCGGCGATTGAAGGGCCGCCGATGGGATAACCCACCACAATCGACGCCCCCAACACCGCAGCCACGGAGTCCAACCATGCGCCCATCGACTCTACCGCTGGTCATCATGCTCGCACTGGCGGCATCCGCCCATCCGGACGAACTGGTCTACAAGGAGCGCCTGCTCGGCGAGCTGGTCAAAAAAGTGCCCGCGATTCTCAAGACGTTCGACGCCCGGACCGGGCGTTTCGGCTCGGGCATCTGGATTTGCCGCGACCAGCATCCCATGTATCCGCTGGCCGTCGCCTATTCGACTCCCGGGGATAAGAACCCATACTACCATGATCCAAAGCTGCTGAGCGTGATTGTCAAGTCGGGCGACCCGTTGATCGAGAAGATGGACGGCGAGGGACGGTGGATTTTCGAGAAGAAGGACGGCAGCACCTGGGGCATGATCTGGATGCCGTGGACGTACTCGCGCTGGATCCGCACCTTCGGCCTGATCCGCGACCAGATGCCTCCGGAGGCCCGCAAAGCCTGGACCGGCGCCCTCGGGCTGGGCTTCACCGGGATCAGCAAAAACTGCCTCGGGCACGTCCACAACATTCCGGCGCATCATGCCATGGGGCTCTATGCCGCCGGCACGATTCTCGATCAGCCCGAGTGGCGCCGGCAGGCGGCCGACTTCATGGTCCGCGTGATCGGTTCACAATCGGAAGGCGGATACTGGCCCGAAGGCGGCGGGCCGGTCGTGGCCTACGACTTCGTCTACGTCGATGCGGTGGGCGCCTACTACGCCATGTCCGGCGACCAGCGCGTCCTCCCGGCGCTCGAAAAGGCCGCGGCCTTTCACCGCCACTTCACGTATCCCGGCGGCCAGAATGTCGAGACAATCGACCAGCGAAACCCCTTCGCAAGCTCGATCGCCAGCGGCAACGTCGGCTTCACGTTCTCGCGCGCCGGCCGGGCGTACCTCCAGAACCAATGGTCGCGCCTCGGGATCGACCGCCTCGATCCCGACCTGATTGCCTCGCTGCTGCTTTACGGCGAGGAAGGTCCGATCGACGCGCCGCCGGCCGGTGAGACCAGCCAGACCTTCGTGCTCAGCGAAGGGGGCGTGGACCGCGCCGCCACGCTCCGCCGGGGACCGTGGTTCGTCTGCCTCTCGGCCTATACGACGCCGATCGTCAACTCGCGGTGGATTCAAGATCGCCAGAATTTCGTCAGCATCTATCACGACAAGACCGGCCTGATCGTGGGCGGAGGCAACACGAAGCTCCAGCCCGGCTGGAGCAACTTCACGATTGGCGACCCGGCGCTCTTGGCCCACGCGCCGGGCGATGAGAATCCGGCTTTCATCCCCAAGGGCGAGCTTCACCACGTCCCGTCCGCCGCCAGACTCGTCCTTGAGCCGGAAGCCGGGCTCGATCTGGCCTACGGCCCTGAGACCTGCCGCGTCTGCCTCGCCGTCAAAGACGAAGCAACGCTCGAGTACCGGCTGGAAACGACCACGCAGTCCAACCTCCCGGCGGCGGGCCACTTGACACTGCTGCCACGCCTCGGCGAAACGCTCGAGACGGCCGGCGGCACGAAGACGATCCTCGGCAGCGAAGCGATCGAGCTGGCGGCCGAGCAAGTCGCCGGCTCGGTGACCCATGCGGGCTGGCGGTTGCGACTGCCCGCCTCGGCGAGCTTGCGGTGGCCGGTTCTGCCCCACAACCCCTATCGTAAGGATGGCCGCGCCGCGCCGGCCGAGGGCCGGATCGTGATTCGCGTTCCGTTCGATCCAGACCACCGCGCCCACCGCGTGGCGATCGAGATTCTTGGACATTGAGGAAGGCCGTGCAATTGCCCCGAACGAGCCGGAATGCGACAATCAGGCGATTGCCGCTCGCGCCGCTGGTGCTGCCCGCCTGTCGCTGCGCCGAGCCGGCGCCGAACGTTTCGCGAATCCTCCGCACGATGTTCCTGGATGATCCTCCGCCGTCGTGCTCGACCTGGCATGGGAGTGCGAGAAATGTCGCCAGACCTATCGCGTCGCGGTTTCCTCATCGGGGCGCTGGCCGCCGGAGCATCGCCGGCTGTTGGTGGGCTGGCCGCCGCCGCGAAGAAGCCGGGCATCCAGCCGCTGCCCGGCTCTGACAGACTGACGGCCTACGCCTTCGGGCCGCAAATCTGGATTCGCTGGGCCGACGACCCGGTCACCTGTTACCGGGCGCATCCCACGCAGAAATATCCCTATTTCTATCCGCTCAGCGGTCCCGTCTCGGGCCTCTCGCTGACCACCGAGACGGGTTCCTCCTATCCGCATCACCGTTCCCTGCTCTTCGCCTGCG
>JAAYCB010000304.1 GCA_012744395.1 Pirellulaceae bacterium | reverse complement strand
TGATCCCGGACGTGTGGGTCATGCAGTGCCAGACGGTGATCCGGTCCTTGCCGTTGGCGCCGAATTCCGGGAAGTACTTGACGACCAGGTCGCCGGGCGAGACCTTGCCCTGGTCGATGACGGCGGCCAGCGCGGTGGCCGTGCAGGCGACCTTCGTGACCGAGGCGAGGTCGAACAGCGTGTCGAGCGTGATCTCTTCCTTTTCGGGATAGAACTGCCGGTAGCCGTATCCCTGGAGAAAACAGAGCTTGTTCCCGCGGCCGATCGCAACCACCGCGCCGGGCGTATGGCCGATCGCGATCGTCTGCTCGACGACCGCGTCGATGTCCTTCAGGGCCGCCGCATCCATGCCGGCGGTTTCCGGATCGACCCGCCGTAGCCAATCGGGCGAATCCTCGTCCGCGGCTGAAGCGGCTGGAATCAGCAGGAGGCAGGCAATCAACGCGAGCTTGTTCATCTCGGAACCAGAGAGAGTGGGTGACGTGTTGATCCTCGCGGCCGGACGGCGGGCAAGCCGCGAGGTTGTTGCCATCGACGTTTATTTCCGGGATCACGCGAGACGTTCTCGCCGGGAAAAAAGGCGCTGCGGGACCCGTTTCTGGTGACTCAGACTGCCTCCATGACCTCGCCCGGTCGCTCCGGGCGGCCGATATGAATGATGCCGACGACGGTCAGTCCGATGCCGGCGACGAGCCAGAGATTGCTCGCCTCGCGGAACAGGAGAATGCCCGCCACGGCGCCGAACGCCACTTGGGAGGCATTGATCACGTTGGCGTGGACCAGCGCGGTCAATTGCAGCCCCTTGGAGATCAACAGGAAGCCAATCAGGTTGAACACGCCCGAAGCGACCATCCAGGCGAGCCGATCGGGCGGCGTGGCCGCCATGCCTTCCAACCCGATGCGGTCGAGGCTGACCGCGCCGAGGCAGACGACGCCCATTCCGGTGATCACGAAGACGGTCAAAGCGATCGGCACCGCCTGCCCGTGCGCGTAGCGGACGCCGGCGCCGAGGGTTGCGAACATGACACCTCCGAGGCAGGCGGCGGCGACCCCGAACAGCGAATGTACCAGGCCGGGGCTGGCCTGGCCAGTCGCGCCGGCGGGCGGACCAGTGGTCGCGGTCCCCACGCCCAGCAGGGCAATCGCCAACACGAGCAGGGCAATCGCCCGAACCGATCGGCCGTTGACGCGCTCGCCGAGCCAGAAGAACCCGATCACCGCGCTCGCCACGAGCATCGTGCCAAAAACGGCCGGCATGCTGACGGCGAGTCCGACGATGCCAAACGCCCGCTGCACGTTGAAGTTGCCCAAGACCTGCACTCCGACCCCGACGGCGGCGAGGACGGCGATCACCTTGACCGGGGGCAACTTCAACCGTCCTCGGCCGGCGGCCAGGAGCAGGTACGGGCCGACGACCAGGACGGTGACCATTTCTTTGACGCAAATCACCCATGCCGGATCGACCTGGTAGCCCGCCAATTGGCGGAGGCAGATGTTGGCCACCGTGTAGGCGACAGCCGAGGAGATGCAGCAGGCGGTTCCGACGAGTGCCGGTTGGATGCCAAGCGTGGCGGCGGGTGGTTCGGTGCGTGTGCTCACGCGGTCCATTGTAGGACCTTTTTTCGCGGCAAGCGAGGGGGGAACGGCCCGCCGGTCGCCCCCCGGCCGTCCGCTGCCCCGCTTCGGCGCCGCGGGACGAGGCGTTTTGCATCCCCGACTCCGCGAGATTATCATGCGTTGATCGTCGGGGTCGCGCCTCGTGTCGGCGCGGGAGCCCTCGACGCCGATTGGACACACGCCGGAGGCCTTCCGATGAGAACCTGGTGCACATTTCCTCTTGTCCTGCTTGCCTTGGCCCTGCCCGGTGGAGCGGGAGAACCAGCCCCCGAGGCGGAAGAGCCAACACCCGCCCCGCCGCGGACTGAAGAGGGTTTTGTGCCGCTCTTTCCGGGCGATTCGTTCGAAGGGTGGCAGGGCGCGATCGCCGGCTACCAGCTCGACCGGGGCGTGCTGGTCAGCAAGGAAGACTCCGGCGGAACCCTGCTGACGAAGAAGGAATACGCGGACTTCATCCTGCGATTCGAGTTCAAGCTGTCGCCCGGCGGGAACAACGGGATTGCCCTGCGAGCGCCTCTCGGCGGGCGGACCTCCCAGACCGGCATGGAGATTCAGGTGCTCGACGACACGGCCGAAAAATACAAGAATTTGCAGCCGTACCAGTACCACGGATCGCTCTACGGGCTCGTGCCGGCCAAGCGGGGGCATTTGAAACCGGTCGGCGAGTGGAACGAACAGGAGATTCTCTGCCAGGGCAGGCATATCCGCGTGACGCTCAATGGGACGGTGATTGTCGATGCGAACCTCGACAAGCTCGGTCCGGTCGGCCTGGACGGCTACGTGCACGAAGGCCGCTATCGCACGTCGGGCCACCTCGGCTTCATGGGGCATCGCTCCCGCGTCGAGTTTCGCAATCTCCGCATCAAGGAACTGCCGGCCTGCCCGGCGGCGGCCAAGAAATGAGCGGAGCGGCAGGGGCGCCGCGTCGTGGGCGGATCGCGGCCCATGGGCGCCGCCGGCTAGGCACCGCTGTCTCGCGCGGCGGGGAACCGCTCCGCGATGATTCGCCTGGTCTCGTCGAGCCAGCCGGCGCGCTCTTGCGGCGTGCTGAGGATGATCGACTCGAAATTGCGGCGGGTGAAGTCCTCGACGCCGCAGAGACCGAAGATGCAGGCCTTCCAGAGGTTTTCCAGCGGGTCGCCGTAGAGGGCCAGTTCCGCCTCGCGCGGGGTGTTCGACGTGGTGACGACGACGGCTGTCTTGCCCGCAAGGTGGCCGATCACCTTTCCCCCCTCGCCGAATTCATAGACGAGGCCTTGCCGCAGCACCCGGTCGACCCAGCCCTTGAGAATCGCCGGGGGTTGGCCCCACCAGTTGGGATGGACAACGAGGTAGCCGTCGGCCGCCATCACCTCGTCGCAGTGCCGCCGCACGGTCGGATCGAGCTGCACGTCACGACCGATTTCCTCATGGGGAAGGATCGGGTCGAATCCTTCCGCGTAGAGGTCGTGCACGATCGTCTCATGGCCGTCGGCCTTGAGCTGCGCGACGGCCGCATCGACAATCGCGTGGCAGAAGCTGCCCTTGCGCTGGTGCCCCAGAACGACGAGTATTTTCATGGTCCTCGGCCTTCTCCCTGGTTCCCTGTGGACTACCCCTTCCGATCGAACCTTTCAGTATAGGCGACCGGCACGGGCTATCCTAGGGCTCCCCTTGGCCGGTGAGCGGCGCGGCTTGCCCTGCGATTCCTGGGGGGGTGCGGGCAGGATGGTAAACGGCCGAAGGGCGGACAAAAGCCGCTCGACAACCAAGCTCGGATGAACGCGAAAGCGGCATAGTTGCGTTGGCGTTCTAGTGGGGCCGGACGTTTACCCGACGCGTCCGTCGCGTTGCTCCCGCATTGCCGCCCGAGCCAGCGCCCGCTGCATCGCGGCGCCCATTTCGGCGGGGCTCTCGGCCAGTTCGATGCCGGCCTTGGCCAGCGCCGCCAGTTTATCGGCGGCCGTCCCCTTGCCGGCGGAGATGATCGCGCCGGCGTGCCCCATGCGTTTGCCCGGCGGCGCGGTCCGCCCGGCAATGAAGGCCGCCACCGGCTTGCTGAAGCCGCCGGCGATGAACGCCGCGGCCTGTTCCTCGGCAGTCCCTCCGATCTCGCCGATCAGCAGCACGCCCTCGGTCTGCGGGTCCGCTTCGAACAGTTCCAGGAGGTCGACGAACGAGCTGCCCACAATCGGATCGCCGCCGAGCCCGACGCACGTCGATTGGCCCAGCCCGATCCGCGTCAGCTGCCAGACCGCCTCATAGGTCAGCGTACCCGAACGGCTGAGGACGCCGATCGGGCCGGCCTTGTGGATATAGCCGGGCATGATCCCGATCTTGCACTCCTCCGGCGTGATCACGCCGGGGCAGTTGGGCCCAATCAGCCGGGCGCGGCCGCGGGCGAGCACGGCGGCCACCCGCACCATGTCCAAGACGGGCACGCCCTCGGTCACGGCGACGATCGTGCGAATCCCCGCGTCGGCCGCCTCGAGAATCGCGTCGGCGGCGAACGCCGGCGGCACGAAGATCATCGTCGCCTCGGCGCCGGTCTTTTCCACGGCTTCCGCCACGGTGTCGAAGACGGGCACGCCCTCGGCGCTCGTCCCGCCCTTGCCGGGCGTGACGCCCCCCACGACCCGCGTCCCGTAGGCGATGCACTGCCTGGTGTGAAAGCCTCCCGCGTGGCCCGTGATCCCCTGGCACAGCACGCGGGTATTCTTGTCCACAAGAATGCTCATAAGCGGCCCTGTGTTTCTAGCCCCCGGCGGCGGCCACGACCTTCACCGCGGCGTCGGTCAGCCCCTCGGCGGCGATGATGTCGAGTCCGCTTTCGGCGAGCATCCTTCGCCCCTGGTCCACCTCGGTCCCTTCCAGCCGGACGACCAGCGGCGCGCGGAAACCCACCGAGCGGTAGGCGGCCAGAATCGCCTCGGCAATCGTGGTGCAGCGCATGATGCCGCCGAAGATGTTCACGAGCACGGCGTTCACGTCGCCGTCCTCGAGCAGGATCCGGAAGGCCTCGGTGACCTGGTCGACGTTGGCCCCGCCGCCGACGTCCAGAAAGTTCGCCGGCTCGCCCCCGTGGAGCTTGACGAGGTCCATCGTGCTCATCGCCAGGCCGGCCCCGTTGACCAGGCAGCCGATGTTTCCGGCGAGCTTGACATAGCTCAGGCCCGTTTCGCTCGCCCGGGCTTCGGCAGGGTCCTCTTCCGAAAGGTCTCGGAGGGCGGCCAGGTCGGGGTGGCGAAACAGGGCGTTGTCGTCGAAGCTGATCTTGGCGTCCAGCGCCAACAGTTCGCCGTCCGCGGTCACGACCAGGGGATTGACCTCCACGAGGCTGCAATCGTTGCCGGCGAATACCCGGCCGAGCGCTCGCATGAATCCGTCGGCGGCGCGCGCGGCCGGGCCGGCGAGGGCAAGCTTCTGGGCGAGTTTGCGGACCTGGTAGGGCATCAGGCCGGCATCCGGATCGAACGGCTCGCGAAAGACAAGTCCGGGATTCTCGGCGGCGACCTTCTCGATATCCATGCCTCCCCGGCTCGACGCAATCACCACGGGCCTGGCCGCGGCGCGATCCACGGCGATCGCCAGGTAGAGTTCGCGGGCGACCTGGCAGCCTTCTTCGACGAGCACGTGGCGGACGCGGCGGCCGGCCGGCCCGGTCTGGACGGTCACCAGGGTCTGGCCGAGGATTCTGGCGGCAACTTCGGCCGCCTCGCCGGCGGAGCGAACGAGCTGCACGCCGCGCTGTTCGGGGTGTTCCAGGATCGTTCCTTTTCCCCGTCCGCCGGCATGAATCTGGGCCTTGACGACGGCCAGGGGGCCGCCAAGCTCATCGAAGCCGCCGGCCGCCGCCTGGGGAGAGTCGGCCACGACGCCGCGGGGGACCCGCACGCCGCTCTCGTGGAGAATCCGCTTGGCCTGGTATTCGTGAATCTTCATCGTCGCCGCGCGACATCAGGTCCGAAAACGACACGCAACACCGTTCCCGCCGGAGCACGCGCAGGGCCGATCCGGCCCGCTGCGCGGCGGCCGCCGCCGGCCTCACGTCTTGCCGATCATCTTCCGCAGTTCGGGCCATGGCCGGCTGTTCGCCACGCCGTCGCGGGTGAGCCCGCCCCGCCGCGCCTGGAGGATGCCGTAGCGCAGCGTGCCGAGCCCCTCTATGTTATGCGCGTCGCTGGCGATGACAACGGGAACGCCGTAGTTCCGCGCCGCGGCGCAGGCCACGTCGTCCAGATCGAGGCGTTTGGGGTGGGCATTCAATTCGAGCATCTTCCGGTTCTCGGCGGCCGCCCGGAAGACGGCTTCCAGGTCGAGTTGGTAGGCTTTTCGCTGGTTCAGGAGGCGCCCGGTCGGGTGGGCGATCGCGCACACGCACGGGTTCTCGATCGCTTCGACGACGCGCCCGGTGATCCGCTCCCGCGACTGGTTCTGGCCGTAATGGACACTTGCCACAATCCAATCTCCCTGGGCGAGGACCTCGTCGGGCAGGTCGAGCCCGCCGCCTTCCAGAATATCGACTTCGACCCCCTTGAGAACGCGAACCCCTTCGAGCCGGCGGTTGATCGCGTCGACTTCCTCCCATTGGCGGAGAAGCTGATCGGCGTCCAGTCCCCCGGCCATGGCGACGCGTTTGGAGTGATCGGTGATCGCCAGATACTCGAGCCCTCGCTGCCCGGCCGCGGCGGCCATTTCCTCGATGGTGGCCATGCCGTCGGACCACGTGCTGTGGGCGTGCAGATCGCCGCGGAGGTCCTCCAGGCGGACCAGCTCCGGCAGCGCCCCGGCGGCGGCCCATTCGAATTCGCTCCGGGCCTCGCGGAGTTCCGGGGGAAACAGCGGCAGGCCGAGGACGCCGTAGACGTCCGCCTCGTCTTCCCCGCCGATCCGCGTCTCGCCGCGAAAGACCCCGTACTCGTTGATCTTCAGGCCCCTGGCCTTGGCCATCCCGCGGAGCACCACGTTATGGGCCTGGGAGCCGGTGAAGTACTGAAGCGCTGCGCCGAACGACTCGGCCGGGACCACGCGCAAGTCGACCTGCAAGCCGACGTTCAGCCGGACGGACATCTTCGTGCCGCCGCGGAGCAGCACCTGGCCGATCGCCGGAAACCGGGCGAAGTGGTCCATCACCGCCTCGGGATCGTCGGCCAGCGCCAGCAGGTCGAGGTCCCCAACCGTATCCCGGCCGCGGCGATAGCTGCCCGCCGGCTCGATCCGCTTGGCCGCCGGGCAGTCGGCGAAGTGCGCCTGGAGGGCCTCGACGATGCCCTCGGCGATCGCCCAATAGGTTCGCTTTCCCGCCTCTTCGGCGATCGCGAGGTTTTCAAGAATCGACGCCTCCGTCTTCGCGCCAAAGCCCTTGATCAGGCGGACCTGGCCGGACTGGCAGGCCTGGCGGAGCTGATCGAGCGTGTTGATGCCCAGCTCCCGGTGGAGGAGGGCCGCTCGTTTCGGCCCCAGGCCGGGAACGCGGAGCAAAGCCAGCACGCTTTCGGGAGTCTCGGCGAGCAGCTCGTCGAGGATCGCCATCGTGCCGGTCGAAACCAGGTCCGCGATCTTCTCGGCAAGGTCCTCACCGATTCCTTTCATCTCGGTCAGGCGGCGGGCGGAATCTTCCAGAATCGCCACGACGGGCTCGGGCAGGTCCTGGATCGCCCGCGCGCCGTTGCGGTAGGCGCGGATGCGAAACGGGTTCGCGCCCTGAAATTCAAGCAGATCGGCCACCTGTTCCAACCTGGCGGCGATTTCAGCGTTCGTCATCATTCTTCGCTTGCGCGGCTCCCGTTTTGGCTGCGACCGGACAATCCTCTTCAATCCTCCAGCCCGACGCACGCGGGGACCGATGCCCGACGATCAGGATAACCGGCCTGGCGGCACGGGGCAAGAAACGACCCGTCCCCAGCCGGTCCGCCAATCCCCCGCAATGAAAAACGGCCCGGCGGGATGGCTCCCGCCGAGCCCTGGTTAACGGATTCCCGCCGCCTGGCAAAGCGGCAAATCCCCTTAGAAGGTGACAATCAGGTCGGCGCCGACGGTAAGTTGGTCGTCTTTCGATCCGCCGTCGAACGGCAACTCGCCGGTCATCCGATTCGGCGCGCCATCGTACCAGTCGTAGCGGACCTCGGGGCGGAAGACCACGTTGGCATGGGGACGCCAGTTCAGACCGACGCTCAATGCGGCGAAGTCACCGGCGAAGCCCGGTGGGCTGGCCCAGCCGTAGCGCCCGACGCTGCCCACGCCGGCCACCCGGCTGCCGTCGTCATCGCGGAACCATTCCAGACGCAGTCCCGCCGACCAGCAGGGATTGATCTGGTAGTACAGGTAGTTGACCAGGCTGTAGAACTCGGCGTCGCGGTTGGAGAACAGGTCGCCGTCGTTCGTGAAGCCGTAGACGTGCTGCAAGGCGTAGCGGAGCCGCCTGGTGAACGTCTGATCCCAGATCAACGCGTAGACGAACTGGTCTTCCACGCCCGCATCGTCCTGCGGGCCGGCGTTGACCATGAAACGCAGCCGCGTATTCTGGCTGCTCGAAGTCCAAGTCAGTCCGCCCATGAAATCGAGGGCGTCGTTGTTGTCTTCCCAGCGCATCCAGCCGCGATGGAAGCCGGCGTCGACCGCCCATCGCTCGCTGAGCTTGTAGTTGGCGTTGACCCCGGTGACAAGGAGCGGCTCACCGTAGCCCATCGTGTAGGAATGCGAGTAGAAGAAGTTGAGCACCGACGGCACCTGCTCGTAGCTCAGCAGGCCCGCGTAGTGCCCGATGCGAACGGTCAGGTCGTTGTAGGCCAGGTCGACGTAGGCCTGCGGAATCACCATGCCGTAGGGGCTGTCGTTGGCGGTGATCCGGTCTTCGAGACCGCTGTTGACGCCGAAACGCCAGTCCGTGCCGTAAACCAGATCGATGTGACCGCCCAGGGCAAACCCGCAGCCATCGGTCTCCGCCGGCTTGTCGAGGAACAGCCACGCCTGGTTCATCTGGTACTGCTGATGGTAGTCGTTCAGGGCGACCGGCCCATTGAACCCGTCGGCCGGATCCTCCCCGTTGACCGTATAGCCCTGCTGCACCCATCCACCCACCTTGATGCCCAGGCAGCTGGTAAGCCAGCAATTCTTGAACAGCGAACAGGGCTCGTCCAGGTCACAGGAGCATCCCAGAAAGCCGGCGTGGCGGCCGCAACACGAGCCGCCCGACCTGTTCCATGTGCAAACACCACACGCCTTGCAGTCGGGCGCCCTGGCTTCCACCGCCGGGTCGAGTCTCGGAGCAATCATCGGCTCGGGGACCCTGTCGGAGGGTGAAGTCGCCTGCGCGAGTTGGACGGATGGGTAGCGGATCGCCGAATCGGTTGGCTCGGCGGAATAGCCGGTTGCGACGATCGCCAATGCGGCGGCGACCGGCGGAAACAAGACGTTCCAACGAATTCGCATGGTTGCTTCCTGCATAAAGGGAATGGGCCAGTCCAGACTTGCCAGGCATCCGTCACGGCAGATTGGTCAATTGCAGGAGAACCTGCATCAGGCGAGAATCCTGCATCGACATACCCTTTTTCGGGGATGCCTGGCAGGAATGATTAGACCAGAGCGAAATGCCGGAGGTGTCTCGCTGACCGGCATGAGCGGTGCATGCGCAGAGGTCGGGCGCACGTTGCCCAGCTTCGCAGGGCCATGTTTCACCGCTCCGCCGAGCGGATGCGCGGACGCGGCAACTCTCGATCCTGTCGACGTTGACGTCTCCTGACCGGCGCCCGGCGGTTGATCGCAATCGACGCGATGCACCGTCGGCCCAGGCATCGGCCCCTTGCGATGGATCTCCAGGCAAAGGGGCAATCGGGCCGGTCCCGCCAGCCCGTTCACACGGTCTTCCCCCTGGACGGCGGTCCGTTTGTGCCGGATGTGCCGATTATCCGCGAATCTGGCGGAGGATGTGCCAGTAAGCGCCCCGCGCCCCGGCGGCGATCGCCTCGACCAGGACCGCGTTGTCGTTGTAATTGTGATCGTCGCGACCGCTTTCGGGCCGGACGCCCGCGGCGGATTCGTCTTCCGGCGCGAAAAACAGAGGATTGCCGCCGACCAGGTCGCGGACCAGGGCCGCCGGATTGTCGCCCAGGGCCGGGGCGAGGTAGAACGTCGGCCGCAGCAGGTCGAGCGGGCCGGAATAGTGCCGCCGGATCCCCTCGTCGCGCGTGAACCACTGCCGCCGGGCGACGAGCTCGGCCATCGGGGTGCCGGGATAGATGCGGACACCCAACGCGGCGCCGGCGCAGTCCGGCTCGATCGATTCGACGAACCGGATGGTCTCGGCGACCGTCGCGGGCGTCTCTCCCGGTCCACCCAAGAGCAGGTCGAGCATTACGGCGATTCCGTATCGCCGGCAGAGGCGGACGGCCGCGGCGAGGTCTTCCGCCCGATGCGGTTGGCGATAGGCGGCCAGCATGGCCGCCGAGGCGGAGTCGGCAGTGAAATTGATCCCCGCGCAGCCGGCGGCGGCCATCCGCCGGGCGAGCGCGTCGTCGAAGGGGACCACGGCCAGATAGGCATACCAGCGGACGCGGCCGCCCAGCTTGCGGGCGAGCAACGCGTCGCAAACCTCCCGCGCATGGCCGACCGGAAGATTGAACTCGGCATCGCAGAGGTGCAGAACGTCGATTCCCTGGAGCAGGAGCGACTCGACCTCGTCGGCAACGTCGCCCGGCGGCCGCAGCCTGGCCGCCCTCCCCTTGGCGAGCCGGTCGGCGCAGTAAACGCAGGCACGGTCGCAGCCGCGCTTCGTTTCCAGGCCAATCTGCCCTCCGCGGCGAAAGTACGCCGCGTTGTCGACCGCCTTGCGGTCCGTGGGGACGTCGCACACCTCGGACCAGGCGGGACGGTTCGATCGCAGGCCGCCAGGCTGGCGCCAAATCAGGCCCGGCACCTGCTCCAGCCCTCTTCCGGAGCCGACCGCGCGAGCCAGCAGCGGCAGCGCCGCCTCGCCATCGCCGCGAATGCCGAATTCGGCCCCCGCTTGCCGCAAGATCGCCTCGGCAAAGATCGAAAACCCCACGCCGCCAAGAACGATCGGGGCGTCGGTAAGCCCGCGAATCTGCTCAAGCAGCGACTCCAGTTGCGGGACGAACGATTGCCCGCTCGGCCAGAAGCAGTCGTCGGCGTTGCGGAAGGAGACGCCCACGAGCCGAGGCTGCCGCTGCCGCAAGGCGCGCTCCAACTCCGCCGCCGGGTCTTCCGCGAGAGCCAGGTCGGCAATCTCCACGCGGCAGCCCGAGCGCCGGGCCGCCTCGGCCGTGTATTCGAGCCCCACCGGCGCGATCGGCGGGGTGATCCGGTTGCCGTTGATCAGTACGAGGGGAGGATCCATGGCGGGCGGCCTTGTTTCACCTGGGATTTGCACGCCGCGCCGCGATCTGTCAGACTCACGGTCTGCCGGCGGGCGTTGCTACTGGCAAGGTTCACGACCGGAGTCCCTCCCGTTCGCCGTTGCCGATCAACGGCCCAGTCCTGCCCATGGGATGATTGGGAATCGAACCGTGCCTTGCTTGTTGGCGGGGCCTCGCGGCAATCATACTTGGGAGAGTGCCTTTTCGCAAAAAACGCGCAGGGAGACATGACCGTGGACACAACCAGACGGATTGGCCGACGGAGCCTGTTGAAGCGGACCGCGGCGGCGGCTGGGGCGCTGGCCGCTCCCTACCTGATCCCTTCCGGCCTGCTCGCCGCCGCGGGGCGGCCCGGGCCGAACGACCGCATTGGCGTGGCGGGGATTGGCGTCGGGCGCCAGGGCAGCGGCGTGTTTCGCGCCGCCGCCGGCTCGCCCTTGGGCCGGCCGATCGCCGTGGCCGATGCCAACATCAGGCGGGCCGGCGAGATCGCCGCGAAGATCGGCATCGAACCCTACCAGGATTACCGAAAGCTGCTGGAGCGGAAGGACGTCGACGCGATCACCACGGCGACTCCCGACCACTGGCGGGCCCTCGTCTCGATCCACGCCTGCCAGGCCGGCAAGGACGTCTATGCCGAGAAACCGATGTCGCTGACGATCCGCGAGGGACGCTTGATGGTCGAGACGGTCCGCAAGTATGGCCGCGTGTTCCAGACGGGCAGCCAGCAGCGCTCGCAAGCGGAGAATCGCTTCGGCTGCGAACTGGTGCGAAACGGGCGGATCGGCACGATCCACGCCGTGATCGGCGCCAACTACCCAAGCCCCTGGGAGTGCGCCCTGCCGGCGCAGCCGCTGCCCGACGGCCTCGATTGGGACATGTGGTGCGGCCCGACCGAACCGGTCCCCTATCACATCGATCTGTGCACGCCCCGGGCCAACCCCGGCTGGATCTCGTTCCGGGCGTATTCCGGGGGCGAAATGACCGGCTGGGGCGCCCACGGGCTGGACCAGATCCAATGGGCCCTCGGCATGGACGACACCGGCCCGGTCGAAATTTGGACGGAGGGCCCCGAGTTCGATCCGCCCGTCTATCGAGAGCCCGAATCGCGCAGCCGGGGCGAGAAACTCTGCGGCAGGCCGATGATCTTCTATCGCTATGCCAATCGCGTGACCGTGAAACTCGACAGCGGAAACCCGGGCGGCGGCATCTTCATCGGCGACAAGGGAAAGATCGAGATCTTCCGCGGCAAGGTCACCTCGAATCCGCCCGAAGTGGTTGAAGAACCGATCCGCGACGACGAGATCCATCTCTACGAGAGCACCAACCACATCGGCAACTGGCTCGAATGCATCAAGTCGCGCGAGAAGCCGATCGCCGACGTCGAGATCGGCCACCGGTCAACGACGGTCTGCCACCTGGGCAACATCGCCCGCTGGGTCGGCCGCAAGCTGCAATGGGATCCGGTCAAGGAAGTCTTCCCCGGCGACGAGGAGGCCAACGCCTACCTGGATCGTCCGCGCCGGAAAGGCTACCAACTCCCCGAGAGAATCTGACCGGCGCCGGCATTCGTGGCAGGGAATCCACTCCGTCGGGAGCCGATTCCCGCGCACGCCGTCAGACCCCCCGCGATTGGGCCAGCCGTTCCCGGCTCGGAGCCGCCACGCGCCGCCGGTTCGCGCTGGCCGCCGGTCTGGGCAGGCAGGCCGGCGTCCCGCTCAATCCTCGTCCTCCGCGTCGGGGAACTCGAGCATCGCGTCGTACGCCTGTTCATAGTCGGAATACGGACCGGGGTCGACGATCACCCCACCGAGGCGAACCGCGGTCTCCTCCGCAGTCCCGCCCTCGGCAACACTCGCCACGCTGAGCCCGTCGTCTGTCTCGACAATCACATACCAACTCATCGCGTACTCCTTATTTTGAAGAGTGCGGTTTTGAGCAAGTCGCCGTTTCGTTGGCCGTGCGCGGCCTGGCGCGCCGCCCTACGGCGAGTGGTCGGAGCGCCGCTTGACCAGCGTCACCGAGTTGCCAAGATCATTATAGGAGACTTCGTCCATGAAGGACCGCATCAGGAGAACACCGCGGCCGGCCGCCTTCTCCAGGTTGGCCGGGTCGGTGGGGTCGGGCAGCGAATTCGGATCGAACCCGCGGCCTTGATCGCGGATCACGAACTTCGCCCGCTCCCGCGAGAGCGTCGATTCGACGAAAATCCTCCGCTCGCAGAACGGGGGGCACGCGCGGCGTTCGGTGACCAGCTGGTAGTAGGCCTCGTCGTCCACTCCGCGGAGCTCGGAGCCCACTTCGAGGTTGCCGTGGCAGAGCGCATTGACCAGGGATTCTTCCAGCGCGATCCCGATCCGCATCCGGTCCGATTCGTCCCAGAGTTCGAACCGTTCGGCCGATTCGAGCAGATGAGAAACCAGCGGGGGGATGAGCTTGTTGTCGTTGTCCAGCTCGAACTTGGAGAAGGTCTCCGTCAGGCAGCACATCAATCGGCTCACCGTTCGCTGGTGGCTCGCCAGTTCAAGCACCTGGTGGACCGTGTCGAGCAGCCGCTGCGAAAGGACCCGCTTGGGGACGTAACTGGCCGCACCTCGCTGCAAGGCCTGGACGCAGATCTCCTCGTTGCCCGCCGAGGTCATCAGGATCACGGGGACCGCCGGGTAGGAGCTGCGGACCATGGCCACCAGTTCAAGGCCGTCCAGCTCCGGCATCACCAGATCCGTCAGCACCAGGTCCGGCAATTCTTCACGAATCTTCTCCAGCCCATCGGTTCCATGGATCGCATACCGAACGGAGAAACCGCCGTCCTTTTCCAAGAGCCCGCCCGCCAGCCGCCGATCGACCGCCGAGTCGTCCACTACCAGAATGCTCGTCATTCGCTCTCTCTCTCAATGCCGAGTGCCCGACCCTGCATCCCAAAGCCGCCCGGGCGACCGTGGAGCCGATCCCGAAGCGACCGGCGAAGGAGGTTCCGGCGATCAGCATTTCTACGCCTTGCGTTGGGAACTGGGTTCTCAGGAACGGCCGCCCTGTAAGTAGTCTAGCAGACAGGGGGCCAATTGTTCCATGAGGGCCCGGAGACTTGCCAATCCCTCGCCGGCCTCCTGCAATCTTCCTTCCAGCCCCATTTTTTCCAGGGAAAACGCCAGGTCAAAACCGCGTGGCACCCCGAAATAACGCATCGATCCCTTCAGCGTATGCGCCGCGCGGCGGAAGGCCAGCGCGTCCTGCTGCTTCACGGCGTCCGCCAGGGCCGCCAGTGTCCGGGGCGCCTCCTCCAGGTAGGCCTGGATCACCTCGCGGAGCAACTGTTCATCCCCCCCCACGGTGGCGAGCGCCACATGGGGATCAAACAGGGCATCGGCGGACTGGCCGACCCCTGGCTCGGGCTGCGGCCCCTCGGCTTGACCGGCCGCACGGCTGGAGAGGTCCGCCACGGGGCCGGCTGCCGCCCCCTCGGCGACGTATTCCGGCCCGAGGACGTCGGCGATTGCCTCGAACAGCCGATGGAAATGGATCGGTTTGGAGACGTAGCCGTCCATGCCCGCCGTCAGGCACCGCTCCTGGTCGCCCCGCATGGCGTGGGCGGTCATGGCGATGATCGGAGTCCGCCGCCCCGAACCGGCCTCCAGCCGGCGAATCGCCGCGGTCGCGTCGAGACCGTCCATCTCGGGCATTTGGACATCCATGAGCACGACGTCGTAGCTCTCCGACTGCCATTTCTCAATCACTGCGCGGCCCGTGTTGGCCAGCGCGACACTGTGGCCGTTCCGGTCGAGGATGCCGCAAACCAGCTTCTGGCCGACGAGGCTGTCCTCGGCGACGAGAATTTTCAGCGGGCGCAATCGCTTGGACACTTCGTCGATCGCGGGAATCTCGTGCTCGCCGATCCGCGGCCCGATCCCGATCACCGAGATGATCGCGTTGAGCAATTCCGAGCGCCGGATCGGCTTGGTCAGCGAGCCGGCCGCGCCCATCTCCTCGCAGCGTGCGACGTCACCGGCGCGATCGCTCGAGGTGAGCATCATGATCACCCGCGCCGCTCCGGCGGAGTCGGCGATGATCTGCTCCGCCAGGGCAAATCCGTCCGGCGACATCGTCGAGTCGATCAGGACGACGTCGAAGGGGTGCGGGCCGGAAACCGAATCGGCCAGCCGCACGAGCGCCTCCTCGGCGCCGGCCACGGCCGTCGAAGCGACGTTCCAACTGGCCAACGCTTCCTGGAGAATCTGCCGTGCCGCGGCATTGTCGTCGACAATCAGCACGGAGACTTCCGACAGCTCGTCCGGCCGTTTTGGCAGCGGCTCCTCGGCGGCCCGTTCGAAGGGCAGGACGACGCGAAACACGCTCCCCTTGCCCTCCTCGCTTTCGACGCGGATTGTCCCGCCGAGAAGTTCCACGAGCTTGCGCGTGATGGCAAGCCCCAGACCGGTTCCGCCGTACTGCCGCGTGGTGCTGGCGTCGGCCTGTTCGAATGCGCCGAAAATCGTCGTCAGCTTTGAGCGGGGGATGCCGATTCCCGTATCGATCACGCTCAGATCGATCCACACCCGATCGTCGCCCTTGTCCAAGGCGGAGACTTCCATGATGACCTGGCCGGCGTGCGTGAACTTGATCGCGTTGCCGACGAGGTTGACGATGATCTGCCGCAGCCGGGCGCTGTCGCCGACAACCCGGCGGGGGGTCCCGGGAAGAATCCGGTAGGCGATCTCCAGCGATTTCTCATGGGCCCGCACGGAGAGAAACTTCATCATTCCCCCGAGCGATTCGTAGAGATCGAACGCTTCGGCGGCCACATCGTACTTGCCGGCTTCGATCTTCGAGAAATCGAGGATGTCGTTGATCACGGTCACGAGCGACTCGCCGGACTCCTTGACGACCGACAGGTGTTCGCGCTGGTGGGGCGTAAGGGGGCCGCCCAGGACCAGTTCGGTCATCCCGAGGATGGCGTTCATCGGGGTGCGGATCTCGTGGCTCACGTTGGCCAAGAACGCGCTTTTGGCGCGGCTCGCCGCTTCCGCCGCCAGCTTCGCCCGCTCCAGCGCCGCCTCGGCCTCCTTCCGCTCCGTCACGTCCCAGAAGACCACCTGGATCCCGACGATCTTGCCGGCCGCGTCGCGGACCGGCGATTTCATCACGTGCACGTAGCGCGTCCGCCCGTCCTGCACGTTCTGTTCCTCGTCATCGAACAACCGGCCGGTCTCGGCGACCGATTGATCGTCGCGGCGATACTTCCTGGCGAGTGCTTCGGGATACAAATCGAAGTCGGTCTTGCCGACGATCTCGTCGATCGATCTTCCCAACAGGGCGCAGAAGGATCGGTTGGCGAATGTGAACCTGCCCTGGCAATCCTTGCGGAGAACATGCACGGGCAGGTTCTCCACCAGCGAGGAATAAAGGGCCTCGGAATCTCTCAGTCCCTGCTCGGTCCGCTCGCGCTCGGCGATCTCCGCCGCCAGCTGCCGGTTGGCCTCCCGCAATTCTCCCGTTCGCCGCACGACGAGGCGTTCCACCTTCTCGGCGCGGGAGAGGACGTCGTTCAGGTAGAGCATGAGAAGCCCCGTCACCAGGAGCGAGGCCACCGCGCTGGCGGTCGGCAACGGCCGCCGCAGATTCCTCCAGTAGACGTCCGTCGGCGTGCAGAGCACGGACCAGTCGCAGCCGGGAGTGTTCAACGGCGAGCGCAGCCCCCAGCCCTCTTCTTGGGCAATTCGCGGATCGGAGACGAGCAGGAAGGGCTCGATCCGCGCGGGCGAGGCCTGCCAATACATCAATTCCCTGCCGATCGGCAGGGAATGATCGTAAATCTGCACATCGATTCCCAGCGACTTGCCGAAGCCGATTGCCCGCTGCATCAAGTCGCTGAACTTGAAGACCCCCACGTAGAAGCCCTGCAGACTGCCGCGCCGCTCGTCGACGGCCGCCTCGTCGACGTCGCGGAGATAGACGGGCGTGAAGGCGATCATCTTGCGATCGCTGACTTTCTCCTCGTCGCTGAAATAGACGCTCGAGACGATCGTCCGATTGCCGCTGTCGCGGGCGGCCTCCATGGCGTTGTGTACGACCTTGTTGGAGATGAAGCCCTCGCCCTCGCGGAGGAAACGGTAGCCCGGCGGCACAACGTATTCAATCACGAACCGCCCCGCCGAGGTTGGGGCGTCCTCCTGGGAGCCCGCCTGGGCGGGATCGACTTGCGCGTTGCCCGCATCCTCTCCCGATGCCTGCCGGGGCAACCAGGCCAGCGCTTCGGTGCCCCGATTGTCGCGCATGAAGTGCTTCGTGAACGCCTCGAACTCCTCGACCTCAACCTGGCGGGAACCGCTGTGGAACGCCGCCAGGGCGTCGAGTACGGCCAGGCTGACCGTCAATTCGCGTTCCATCGCGCCGACGCGGAGTTGTGCGTCGAAACGGAACTGGGCATCGATCCAATCGTTCTCCTGCCGCCGCAACGCGATCAGCAACACCAGGGCCACCAGCAGTCCCGTGACGGCCACGGCGGCAAGGGCCAGGCGGCGGGACTTCTTCGACCACGTCTGACCCGGGGCCGAGACGGGCTCAATCTCGTAGAATCCGGAGTCTCCGACGGAAAACGCCATTCGTGTCGCTCGGCGTCTAGGCCGCGCACAGGCACGTGCAAGGAACCTGGCCGCGACCGCCCAAAACCAACCCTGGAAGAACCCAGCCCAGCGGGAAGCGCCGCCCATCCACCCGGGGCCCCGATGCAACGTGCGCGGGCGATTGGCGAGTCGGCAGAACGGAGACCGGCCCTTACGGCCCCCCATCCTTCGGGATGCTATCCTACCACAGGCGTTGCCCGTGTCAAGAATTAAATGCTTGCAGGTTCCTATCGCCTGCCCTATGATTGCGGCCGTGCCGCTCGTCTGCGCGAATCTGCCGAAAAGGCGGAAATTACCGTTGCGTTCGGTCCCTCCAAGTCAGGAGACTCGTCGTGAAAACGGCCACGATTCACGCTCAGCAGAAGTGGGAGTACCAGTGCCTCACCCGCAAGTCCGAAACCTATCTGAACAAGGAATTGAATGAGCTCGGGCAACAGGGCTGGGAGCTGGCTTCCGTGATCTTTGGCAAGGACACGAAGGGGAGCGAGGCCTGGATCGCGTTCTTGAAACGCCCGTTCGTCGGCCATTCGCCGGGCGGCTCGGGCGGTTCGGGCGAGGCGGCCAAGTCCGAGGGCGTCCGGGCCGTACCAAGCTTCGACGCGGACGGCGAAGAGTTCGAGATCCGCAGCGACTGATTGACCGCGATTGGCCGATCTGCTAAGAATACGCGTTTGGCCATGCTTCCCGCTGGCGGCTGGAGGCGTGCGGGTCCGCAGTCGGTCCTGGCGGAAGCATGGCGCTCGGATGGGGGGCGGTCGGAATTGCCACATCAAGAGTTGATCTCGCCAACACGAAGGAGGGTCCTTTGCCCAGCAACGAACGACGCAAGGAAATTCAGCGCAGGCGGCACCGCGCGAAGAAGATCGCCCAGTGGACTCGGCAGTTGAAGAGCGCCAAGGTCTCGGAAAAATCGCTGATCGCCGAGAAGATCCGGCGGCTCACGCCGGGGGCCGAACGCGTTCTTGCCAATCTGGGGCTCGACGAGCCGGTGTAGCGTTGCGGCTTGTTGCTGAGCGATGAAGAACCTGAGCGTCGTCTCGGGCGTCTGTGAACGTGGCGACGGCGGGAAGCGCCTGTTCGCCGGCGGCCGTCGCATCTCCGACTAGGCAGCCGGAGCGCCGAGTCCCAGGACGCGGCGGACTTCGGCGGGGCTCGTCCGACCCTGCTGGAGGGCCTCGTAGGCCCGCTGCCAGCGCGTGATCATCTTGGCCTTGACCGCGAGCGCCTCCAAAGCCGCGGAATCCATTCGCGAGAGGATTGCCCGGCCCAGTTCAGTCTTTTCGACCGTCAGCAGTTCGGCGAGGACGATCCGGCCCCGGTAACCGGTTCGCCCGCAGGCCTCGCAGCCCCGGGGCAGGCGGGCAGCGCTCACGGGCAGCCCCAGAAGCTCGTCGCGGCTGGCGGCCGGGCGGGCACAGTCGCAGAGCCGTCGGGCGAGGCGTTGCGAGAGGATGCCGAGCACGCCGCTGCGGAGAAGGTAGGGCTCGATGCCCATGTCGGCCAGCCGGCTGATCCCCTCGGCCGCGCTGCCGGCATGAAAGGTGCTCAGGAGCAGATGCCCGGTCAGCGAGGCCTGCAAGGCGGCTTCCGCAGTTGGCCGATCGCGGATTTCGCCGACCATGATGACTTCCGGATCCTGCCGCATGAGGAATCGCAGACCGGTCGCCAGGTCCAGTCCGGCGTTGGGATTGACCTGCGACTGGGCGACTCCTTCGACGGCCACCTCGATCGGGTCCTCGATGGAGACGATCGATCGGGCGGCCTCCGAATTGGAGACCAGATGCCGCAGGCAGGCATAGACGGTTGTGGTCTTGCCGCTTCCGGCGGGCCCGGTCGCGAGGATCGCGCCCGACGTTTCGCTCAACAGCCGCTTGAGCGTCTGCACGAGGTCGGCGGGGAAGCCGAGGTCGCCGAGGAGCCGGTACTGCCCGGCATCGGCGAAGAAACGGACCACCGCGCGTTCCCCGTAGAGCGTTGGAAACGTGCTGAGGCGGAGCTCGGCATGGGAAGGGTCCTGGCGAATGCGGCCCTCCTGGGGGACATCCGTCCGGTACGTGAGCAGTCCGGCGAGGACTTTGAGCCGCGCGACGACGTTCGGCGCGACCGAGCACGGCAACTCGCCGGCCGTCTGGAGGACGCCGTCAAGCCGGTAGCGGATTTCCAGGCCCGTCTCCGCCGGCTGGAGGTGCAGGTCGCTGACTCCCGACGCCTTGCCCTCGGCGAGCAAGCGATCGACCGCGCGGATCGCGAACTCGGCGTCGCGGACGTCGAATTGTTCGAGTAGGGTTGCGGAGAAATCGCGCAGGGACCGTGGCATGGCAGTCCGTGGGGAAGAAGCAGTCAAGCGTCGAACCACGACCGTGATCGTAGCCCGGCGAGCGAGAAAAAGATAGCCGGTCGCGGGTGGGGCGCGACCGGCTAGAGGGGTTGGTGGCAGAGTAGGATTACTCTACCACCAGGCGGTGGTTCGAATGTGTTTTCCATCCCCGTCATCGCGGATCGAACCCATCATCGCGAATCGAATCGGACAAGTCAACCTGCCCGGGCACGGCAGGATATCTCCCCCAGTTTGAACACCCGCCCCAGGTGGGGCGCTCTCCATCTCTTTAGGGGGCCGCACGGCTGGCGAGACCTCTCGCCGGCAAGAGGCGAGTCGCATCTGGAAGGTGAAATCGTATAGCAAGTATGACAAAAATTACAGCCCCTCCCGTTGGGGCGCGCGGCTTGAACCGGCTATGATGGAGGGAATCTTTGCGGCCGCTCCCGCAAACCGCAGGCGTTCCCACTCCGGAGCGAACCCGGAGAGCAAGACCTATTGAAAGGAAGAGCGATGCGATCATCTTCTGCGCCCCCCGACTCGGCCCTGGATGGAGAGGGGGGCAGCGGCCGCCGGGCGATTCCCTACAAGTGGGAGCTGCTCGTGCTGCTGTGGGTCGCCTTCACCTTCAACCAGGGCGACCGGCAGATCTACAACAATCTCCTGCCGCAAATCCAGGCCAACCTGCAAATGAGCAACGAGCAGGCGGGGCTCGTGGCGACGGTCTTCACGGCGATCTACGGGTTGCTCGTCCCGGTGAGCGGCTATGCCGGCGACGTCCTCCGCAGGAAATGGGTGATCATCGCGGCTCTGTTCGTGTGGAGTGCCGCCACGCTCCTGACCGGGCTGGCGGGCGGGGTTATCGGGCTGATCGTCTTCCGGGGGCTGGCAACCGGTGCCGGTGAAGCCTTCTACTATCCGTCGGCCAACTCGCTGATCGGCCAACTCCACCAGCGGACGCGCGCCTTGGCGATGGGAATTCACCAGACCGCCAACTACCTCGGCGTGGCGATCAGCTTCGTCGGCGCCTACGTGGGCGAGCTGTTCGGCTGGCGGAACGCCTTCTACCTGTTCGGCGGCCTGGGAGTCGCCTGGGCCCTGTGGATGGTGTTTCGCATGGAAGACACGCCCCAGCCGCGCGACGCGGCGGGCGGGACGAGACGCCCGCCGGTGGGCGAGGTCCTCAAGTACCTCGCCGGAAAGCCGACGGTGATGTGCCTGGCGGTGTCGTTCGCCTGCCACGTCTTCGCCAACATCGGCTACTTGACGTGGATGCCGACCTTCCTCCACGAAAAGTACGCCTTGAGCCTGACGGCGGCCAGTTTCTGGGCCCTCTCGGTCCACTACGCGGCCTCGGCGCTGGGCGTGCTGGTCGGCGGGCATCTCTCCGATCGGTTGGTGATTCGCCGCCAGGCCGCGCGGATGGACTTCGAGTGGGTCGGCCTCCTGTTGAGCGCCCCGTTCCTGATCTGGATGGCGCACGCCAACACGCTGGTCGTCTGCCTGGTGGCCTCGGGGCTCTACGGCATCTTCCGCGGCGTTTACGACTCGAACTTGTTCGCCGCCCCGTTCGACGTGACGGCGCCGCGCTACCGCTCGTCGATGGTCGGACTGGTATTGAGTTTCGGCTTCATTATCGGGGCCGCCGCGCCCTACCTGCTGGGCGCGATGAAGAAGCCCTGGGGGCTCGACGCGGGGATCACGCTGTTGGGAATCGCCTATGTCGTGGGTAGCATCGCGGCGCTGGTCGGCCTGCACGGGTTCTTCCACCGCGACTTTGTGCCCGAAGAAACAACGGGGGAAGAGGAGGGATTGCGATGAACGCGCTGGCGGGAAGACTCGCCTTGGTGACCGGCGCGGGCCGCGGGATCGGAAGAGCGATCGCGCT
This sequence comes from Pirellulaceae bacterium, assembly GCA_012744395.1. Classification (GTDB taxonomy): domain Bacteria; phylum Planctomycetota; class Planctomycetia; order Pirellulales; family Thermoguttaceae; genus JAAYCB01. The sequence continues at coordinate 1,229 of JAAYCB010000304.1, read as the reverse complement.
CGATCTGGCCAGGGCCGGCGCCGACGTGATCGTCAACTACAACCGCAGCCGGGAGCAGGCCGAGGCGGTCGCCCGGCAAATCGAGGCGATGGGCCGCCGCGCCGCGGCGATCCAGGCGGACGTGGCCAACAAGGCCGACATCGATCGGATGTTCGACGCCGCCGAAGCCAGCTCCGGCGCGGTCAACATCCTCGTCAACAACGCGGGGATCGAACCGCGGGCCGACGTCTGCGATTTCGACGAGGCAACCTACGACGCGGTGATGGCAACGAACCTCAAGGGCGCGTTCTTCTGCGCGCAACGGGCGCTGCGGAAGATGCGCGACGCCGGTTGGGGGCGGGTGGTCAACGTCTCCTCGCTCCACGAGCTGACGCCGACGGGGTTCTCCGCCCTGTACGGGATGAGCAAGGGCGGCATGGCCCTGATGATGCGCGAAATCGCCAAATCGTATAGCCGCTACGGAATCACGATCAACAACGTCTGCCCGGGGGCGACGCGGACCGACATCAACCGGAAGGTCCTCGCCGACCCCGCTTACGAAGCCAAGGTGATCGAGAAGATTCCCGCCGGGTTCATCGCCGAACCGGAAGACATCGCGCCAACGGTCACGTTTCTGGCGTCCGATGCGGCGCGATACATCACCGGCACATCGATCTTCGTCGACGGCGGGCTGTGGCTATGATCCGGATTCCCCACGCGGTCCGCCAGGCCCCAGCGATCCCGCCACAACAGGCATGCATCAGGAGGGAGGAACCCATGCGACGTCGAACTCGGGTCGTCTGGCTCGGGATGCTCGCGGTGCTCGCGGCGTGCGGGGGGACCGGGAGCCATCCTGCCCGGGCGGCAACTGCGGTGCCCGCGCCGGCGAGCGCCCAGGGCGGCGGAACGGAGAGCGGAGAGGCGGCGGCAGCCGGCCTCCGCGCCAAGGCCCTGGAGGCGATGGGCGGCGCCGAGGAGGTCGTCTTCGCCGTCCGGAACCTGCACAGCGACGGCCATTATTACGCCAACTTCGGCCACTGGTCGCTCGACCCGCAGCGACTGATGCACGCCCCCGGCGGGGCGAAGCTCTGCAAGCTCAATCTCCGCACCCGCGAGGTCTGCGTCCTGGTGGACGACCCCCAGGGCTCGATTCGCGACCCGGCGGTGCACCACGACGGCGACAAGCTCGTCTTTTCCTACCGGCCCGGCGGAACGCGGTATTTCCACCTCTACCAGATCGGGACCGACGG
>JAAYCB010000303.1 GCA_012744395.1 Pirellulaceae bacterium | reverse complement strand
GGGGCGTGTGCCGCCGCGGATGGGGAGTGATTTACATCGGGCCCGCAAAAGGTTATAGAGACGAATCGCCCGGTGCACGGGCGACGAGTTGTGGGGATGCGGAGCGGCGGTCCGCGCCACCCCGTCTCCCGCGCTCCGCCAACACGACCCCGCGTCAACGAGGAACACGGATGCTGGAAGAAACCACGTCTTCTGGAAATGAACAGCCGCAACCGCGCTGGCAGCCGCTTTCGCGGATCGATCGGCGGGTTGCCGGCGTGTTGATCGAGAAGGCGAAGACGACGCCCTCGGCCTACCCGATGACGCTCAACGCGATCACGACGGGCTGCAATCAGAAAAGCAATCGTTTCCCGGCCATGGAGTTGACGGTCGACGACGTGGAAGAGTCGCTCGAGCGGCTTCGCCGCCTGGGCGCCGCGGGCGTGATCGAGGGGAGCGGCCGCGTCGACAAATTCCGCCACTACTTGTACGACTGGCTCGGCGTCGACAAGGTCGAACTGTCCGTGATGGCCGAACTGCTGCTCCGCGGGCCGCAGACGGTCGGCGAGCTCCGCGGCCGCGCGTCGCGGATGGACGCGATTCCCGATCTGGCCGCGATGCACACGATCCTCGAGTCACTCAAAGGAAAAAGGCTTGTCGTGGCGCTGACCCCCGAGGGGCGCGGCCAGGTCGTGGCGCACGCCCTGTATCCGGCGGAAGAACTGGCGAAAATCCGCGCGCAGCATGGGCCGGCCGCCACGGCAAGGGGCGACGGCATGGCCGTTCGCCGATCGTCTCCGCCCGCGGCGGGACCACCCCCAGCCCGCCGCGAGCCGGCAGGCTGGGACCGCCAGGTCGCGGACGGGTTGGGACGACTCGTTGAAGAAGTGCGGCGGGAGGTGGCCCAACTGCGAACGGACTTGGACCGCCTGGCGGCGGCGCACGAGAGCACGGCAGGGGAGCTGCGACGCCTCCGCGAGAAGCTTGGCGCGTGAGGGGCCTGGGAGAGCGGGTCCGCCAGAACCCGAACCGCCGGCAGTCGCCCTGGCGGTCAGACGTCCATCACCCATGCCCCGTGGCGGAGCGCGCCGAGCTTGTCTTCCCAGGTGGGGATGCATTCCTGGGCGACGAAGCCCTTGTAGCCGGCTTCGATCAGCGCGCGGAGCACCGCCGGGTAGTTGATTTCCTGGGTGTCGTCCATCTCCCCGCGGCCGGGCACTCCGGCGGTGTGGACATGGCCGATGTAGTCGATGTACTGCCGGATTCGCCGCACTACATCGCCGTTCATGACCTGCACGTGGTAAATGTCGAACAGCAGCTTCATTCGCGGGGAATCGACGCGCTTGATCAAGTCGACGCAGTGGTCGACGTCGTCGCCGTAATAGCCCGGATGGCCCTTCATCGGATGCGTGTCGTCGCGGGAGTTGAGGTGTTCGAGGCACAGGTTCACGCCCTTCTCTTCGGCCAGCGGGATCACCTCTTTCCAGCATTCCACGCAGTTCTTGTCGGCTTGTTCGTCGCTCACACCCGGCGCGCGCATGCCGGTGAAAGTGATCACGTTCGGCGCGCCGACCTCGGCCGCCAGGTGGATCGCCTCGCGCAGCTTGTCCACGCAGAATTGCCGGTTCTCCGGACTGAGCGGGCCCGTTTTGAAGCCGTGCCCCCCGCTGACCAGCGCGATCTGCATCCCCTTCTGCTTGATCAGCGGGTAGAACTCCGCGCCAATTCCCTCCATCGCCGCCAGGCCCAGCTTGCGGCACGCCTCGATCAACTCCGCCTCCGGGATCGGCTTGAAACACCATGCCATGACCGACTGTTTGACGCGGCCGAACTTGATCCGGTAATCTTCCGGCGGGATGATCGACGGCTCTTCGGCGATCTGCGATCCCTTGGCCTCCGCCCCCAGGGCAAGTCCTGTGAGGGCGGCCGTGGCTCCGCGTATGAATCCGCGGCGACTGACACATGGTATCGAGGGCGGCTTGGGCATGAACTGAACTCCGCGGGCAGGGGTTGGGCTGTTCCGAATCGGGTGGCTCGGCGCGCCGTTTCGCGGCTGCGACCTGGTGGCAATTCTCGCTGCCGGCGGCCCGCCCTGCAACCCAACCGCTCTGGGGCAGGGGCGAATCGCGCGCGGCTCGCCGGGGGCGATCTCGTTCAGTTGACGGTCCACAGCGTCAAGTGGCTGTCGTCCTTGACGAAAATCCGGTTTCCCGCGAGCACCGGGTGCCCGTAGACCGCCGCGTCGGACACCTGGTACTTCGCCAGCTCTTCATAGCCTTCGCCGCCGGGCTTGAAGACGACGAGTTCCCCACTGCTCGGCAGCGCGACCAGAGGCGGTCCGAGGTCGACGATCGCGCCGAATCCGCCGCGGTCGCGGGCGTCGATGCAGAGTGATGCCTCCTCGTCCCCCTCGCGGATGGAGAGGTAGAGTCTCTCGCCCCGCAAGGCCGGCGTGGCATCGCCCGGCCCGATGGGAATCTTCCATTTTTGCACCAGTGATGCCGGTCAGGCGGCGGGCGCGGCGAATCCGGCCGCCCTCCCGTCGCGATTCGGACCTCGCCACTGCGGCCAATCCTGCGCAAGCGCGGCGGCCGCGCTGAACACAACCCACGATCCGACGATCATGCCGATTGTTGTTCTCGCGTTGTGCATGGCAACTCCAATCCGATTCGGAGGTGAAGCCGGCTTACTTCTCGCCTTGGCGCGCGGGCCCCGCTCCGCGCCACCTTCTGGAAGGCCCAACGCTGATACTCTGCGCCCTGGGGATTGCCAAGTCAATCCCGGGGGCGCGCCGCTGCTCCCCGCTTCCCCCCCAATGCGACGGGCGGCGGCGCGCGCGAAGACGCGGCCAACGCCGCCGAGCGAGCCCGGACGATTCGGAAGCCTCAAGCCACGGGGGGCTTCTTCGCGAGGCCCGCGCCGTGCCGACCGCCAGAGAAGGGGAGCCGGTTGAGGAGGGATGTTTCACCGGGCAAACCGCCAGATCCGGGGCGATCCGCTTGGAGGGGAACCAGAGACCGGCACTCGCCGCAGGGCGGCGTCCGCCGCGGGCCCCGAACGGGTCGGTCCTCCCGCCCCGGTCGCCGGCGATCCCCGTTTCAGTTCCAGCCGTCGTTCTTGCGGCCGCTCCGCCGCTTCTCGGCGGTTGTCAGCGCGTCGCTGAGCGAGGTGATCTTCAGCTTGATTGCCAGGCGGGTGAGAAGGGCCGCCTTGTCGGTGCCCAGTTTCGCCATCGCGCGCGCCTTGTGGTTGTCGACCGTGCTCGGTGCGAGCTTGAGGATGCTTGCGGCCTCATGAACGGTGCAGCCAAGGCTGGCCAACCGGACAACTTCCTTTTCCCGCGGCGTTAATTCTGATGCCATGTCGGATGCCCTGCAAAAAAGGGAAGCGATTGCCAGGGTGGCCGCTCGCGGCACAGCCGTGTCCGCGGTACCAATGGCAGTCGGCCACCGCCCCTGAATTTCCCGCCAGTATGAGGCAATTGGCGGAAAAAAGCAAATCGCCGTGGGAGGATCGCTAGGGAATTTGCGTGGAAATCTTCTTCGCCAGTAGGATTACATCCTCAGAGAAAGCTTGACAGTGCTTCCACCCCGCCATCCGGCCCGCGTTGCGGACGGACAATCGTCTCCGCTTTCGCGCAAAGCGGGGTGGCCGCGCGGAGTGGGCCCGCCTCAGGTTGTTCCAATCATACCGGGGCCGCCGGGCCGTGATCAAATCTCGGGCACGACGGAGGGCTGCGGTAGGTCTGTTTGACCAGTTGATTCGTCCCCTGATGATCGCCCGCCCGCTCCCGGTCCGCGGCGATCGCCAGCCATTGGCCGAGCGTCACGGTTGGGCTGCCCGCGTCGATCGCCTCCGCGTCGATCCGCGCGGGCGCTTGCCGGCGGGCGGCGTCTCGTGGATACTCAAGCGGAGAGGCGTCGGGCTGAAGGTGATTCAGGACCCGCCCTTGAGACCCCCCCTGCCACGGAAAGGACGATCATGACCCAGAGCATCGAGACCCGCAATTCGCGCCGGTCCTTCCTGAAGACTTCCTCGGCCGCGGCGCTCGCCGGCGCGCTTGCCTCGCCGCTGGGATTTCCCTCCGTGCTCCGCGGCGCGGCCGCCGGAGAGCTCAAGCTGGGCCTCATCTCGGCGGCCACCTACGGCTACATGGGCGCGGCGCGGACCCCCGGCTCGTTCCACGGCACGGCCTTCGCCACGGTCTGCAACGGCTATGACGAGGCCAAGCGAAAGCAGTTCGAGGGGACCTTCGTGGCGGCCCGGAAGCGTATCGACGGCGCCCAGGTGGTCCGCGTTTGGGACCCGGTCAAGCCGGCGGCCGAACGGCTTGCCGCCGCCTGCGGGATTGCCAGGGTCTGCGATGCGCCCGAAGAGTGCGCCGAGGGGGTGGACGCGGTGCTGATCGTCGACGACGGCTCCGGCGAGCAGTGGAAATACGCGCTCGCGCCGCTTCGCAAAGGCGTGCCCACGTTCTGCGACAAGCCGCTGGCGATGACGGCCAAGCAGGCCAAGGAGGTGGCTGATCTGGCGCGGAAGACGGGCACGCCGCTGATGTCGGCAAGTTCGCTGCGGTTTGTGCCCGACATCCTCGCGCTGGCCAAGGAAGCGCCCTCGCTGGGCGAGATCCACCTGGCCACGACCGTCTGCGGCAACGAGCTGGTCTACTACGGCATTCACGCCCTGGAGATGGCCTACGCGGTCCTCGGCGGCGGCGCGGTGTCGTGCCTCAACGTCGGCCAGCCGGGGCGGAACATTGTTCGCGTGCGATTCCAGAACGGCCGCGACCTGGTGCTGATGGTCGGCGAGAGGGAGTGGATGCGGGCGGGCTACCAGATCAACCTCTACGGCAGCAAGGGCTGGCGAAGCCTGACGCCCAACCTCGACGACCTCTATTGGTACCTGATCGACAAGTTCTTCGAATTGGTGCGCAGCGGGAAGGAGAGCGTGCCGATCGAGGAGGAGGTGGAAGTCATCGCCGTGCTCGAGGCCGGCAAGCGCTCGTTGGCCGAACAACGCGAAGTCCCCCTGGCCGAAGTGCTGCAATAGAATCCGCGGAACCGCGGGCTGTCATGGGAGGCCGCTACCCCGCCACTTTGGCGAGCAGCCCGAGGGCCGACTCCGCCAGGGTCCGGGTTGCGGTGGGGACCAGCGGTGGATAGTCGAGGATTTTGGGCACCACGACGGCCGCATACTCGCCCGCCTTGTAAGCGTTCAGATCCGGCCCGTACCCGATCGTGCCGTCGGCGTAGCCGACCACGAGCGTGTCGGCCAGCGGTGAATCGCGGCGGATCGCCAGGCCATAGCAGCTGTACATCTCGGCCGGATGAAAGACCATCCCGACTTCGCCCAGCCGCATCGCCGCCAAGGTAATCGGCAGCACGGTCCGGTTGAGGTCGTACTTGCTGGCACTTTCAAACCAGGCCTGGGCGAACCCGGCGTCGACCCAGGGGCCGCTCTTGCAGGCGGCCGGGTCCTTGCGATACTCGTCCAGCCAGGTCTGGAACAGGGCCATGTCCAGCGGCAGCTCGCAGGGCTCGACGGCTACCCGCAACGCATCGACCTTGACCGGCCTGGCGTCGTCCAAGGCCCGGCCGAGGGCATCGCAGACCGCGGCGGCGGTCGGCTCGGCCTCTCCAATCCAGATCGTGCCGTCGCCGGGGTTCACGTCGCCCGCATGGCCCTGGAGAAAGACCGGCGCCACCTTCCGCGTCTCGGCCACGCGGTTCGCGACGAGCCCCGGCCAGTCCGGTCCGGCCAGGCTGTCGCGGAAGCAGACCGGATGGTTGGAGAAGTGGTACCATGCCAGCGTCCGCCGGCCGCCCGGCCGCTCCAGCCGCAGCACGTGGAGCATCGTATCGAGCCAGCGCTCGTCCTCGGTCGAGTCCTTGGTGAACTCGGCGTCGGTCTTGAACTTCTTTGTCGTGCGGTTGAAATT
>JAAYCB010000302.1 GCA_012744395.1 Pirellulaceae bacterium | reverse complement strand
GCCGGGCAAGCCGTGCGGGATTTTGCGGGAGGGCGAGCCGCTGGGGTAGTGGGAAACCGAACGATCCGCCGGGCGAGCCGGCGGGATTTTGCGGGAGGGCGAGCCGCTGGGGTAGTGGGAAACCGAACGATCCGCCGGGCTTGTCCGGCGGGATTTTTGGGGGTGGTGGATAGGTCCGCCTTGCGGTCAGTACAGCGTGAAATTCAGTCCCGTTCCGGCGGGACGTTTTCCGCTTGGAGGAGCGGCGGATTCGTTTCGGTAGAGGTAGACCTTGTAAGCGGTCTCTTTGATCGTCGTCAACAACACGTCGCGCGGGCCGTGGCCGGCAAGGTCGACGGCGGCCATCAGCATCGGGCGTTCCCCTTCCCCAATCGCGAAGCTGGATACGCGGCGGCCGCGGCCGTCAAAAAGCCCCCGCGGCAGCGCCGAGCCGATCTCCTGGAGACCATCGCCGCTGAAGTCGACAAGGTCATGATGGCGCGTGTAATCCGTGTCGATCCGGCCGAGGGGATTGCCCCGTTCGTCGAACACGCAGAGCGGCTTGGGCGGAGCCGGCACGTGGTCGACGTCGACCACCAACTCCAAGCCGGGGACGTCGTCGCGGATTTCGCCCACGTCCACCGATTCGTAGTGATCGCCGGTCACGCGCCAGACGAGGCGGCCACCGCCGTCGGTCATCACCAGGGCGTTGCCGCCACACATCGTCATCGCCAGCCGCGTCTCCTCGGGCCGGTCGGCCAGGCGGACGACCCGCCAGCAGTCGGCGTGCCCGCCGTTCCGCCGCCCCTCCTCGGCCTGGAAGACCCAGCGAACCGAGCCGTCCGAGTTCAAGGCAGCGTACCCGGCAAGGATTTCGTCGCGGCCGTCGCCGTCAAGGTCGACGGGCAAGGGTTGATGCGCGGTTGGGTAGCCGCCGGGCTCCTCGACCGTCCAGCGGAGGCGGCCATCGGCGGAGTAGGCCCAGATCTGCCCGTAGCGGGTCTTGACCAGAATCTCCGTGGGCCAGCCCTTGCCCGACAGGTCGGCGAAGACGACACAATCGCTGGCGTTCGGCTCGACGGGGAAAACGCGTGTCGGTTTCCCCGAACGGCCGTCGAGGATGAGCACCTGCCGATCCGCCGCAACGATGACTTCGCTTGTGCCATCGTTGTCCAGGTCGTGGATCTGGCAAGCCACGTCGTGGTGGAGTTCCCGGCGTCCGCGCTTCGGGTCGCCCCATCGCCAGAGGATGCTGCCATCGAGTTTCTGAACCGCCACCGAGGAGGTGAAGTGGTTGTCGCCGTTGTTGACGTTGCGGGCCGAGACAATCTCGATCTGGCCGTCGCCGTCCACGTCGCCCGCCACGACCCACTCGCCGCCGTATTCCGCGTCGAGTGTCAGCGTTCGCCAGGGAGCGACAGCCGGCGGATCGGCCGGGGGAGCGCCGCGGGCGTCGGTTTTGAAGGGCTCGCGTTGCTCGCCGCGCGTCGTCGCACAGCAGAGCACGCTGCACGCGACGAGGGCAGTCGTCAGGATTTCAGGCAGGACCGGGGCGTGTCTGTTCATGGGGCGGATTCGTGCGGTTCTGGTCTTGTTGTCGGCATCAGCTCGTCGCCGCCGGCGCCGCGGATTCGCAGATTGGGCTTTTCGAGCGTCACGGTCGTGCCCGGCGGCACCGACTGGGTGAGCCATACACTGGACCCGATCACGGCATCGCGGCCGATGACCGTCTCTCCTCCGAGCACCGTGGCGTTGGCATAGATCACCACCCGGTCCTCGATCGTCGGATGGCGCTTCGTGCCGCGGACCAGGTTCCCTTGCTCGTCGGTGGGAAAGCTCAGCGCGCCGAGGGTCACGCCCTGGTAGAGCTTGACCCAATTGCCGATCTCGCAGGTCTCGCCGATGACCACGCCGGTTCCATGGTCGATGAAGAAATGGTCTCCGATCTTTGCGCCGGGATGGATGTCGATGCCGGTGCGGGCGTGGGCCCATTCGGTCATCATGCGGGGAATCAGCGGCACTTCGAGGGAGTGCAGCAGGTGGGCCAGGCGGTAGACGGTCACCGCCTCGAGTCCGGGATAGCAGAAGATCACCTCGTCGAGCGATTTGCAGGCCGGATCGCCCGCGTACGCCGCCTCGACGTCCAGCGCCAGGCGGCCGCGGAGTTCGGGGATTCTCCCCAGGAATTCGAGCGTCTTTTTCTGCCCGAGCGACTCGAAGTCGAATTTCTTCTGCGGGTCGCAGATCACGTTTTCGCCCCGGTCGTGGCAGATCGCCCGGGCAATTTGCGAGGTCAGGCGGTCGTGCAGCTTGTCGAGCAGGTCGCCGACGTGATAGGTCACGTTGCCCAAATGCAGCCCGTCGCGGCGGCGGTAGCCGGGGTAGAGGATCTCCTTGAGATCGTCGGTGACCGAGATGATCACCTCGTAGTTGGGCAGCGGGCAATGCCCGAGATGATTCATCGAGCCTACCTGGCAGTAGGTGTCGACGATCCGGTCGACCAGCTGGGGAAGGGTTTCCTTGAGGCGAAAGTCAGTGGCCATGAGTCATGTCCCGCTCGGCTGCGGCAACCCGCCGGGGGCGCAGGAGAGCACAAGAGTGGCAAGGAGGAAGAACGCGCAACGATGAGGGGCTGGCAGAGTCGTCCGGTGCTAAACCGGACAGAGGCAGCCGCGGCAGACGATTGCGATCGGCGAGCTGGTCATTGGAGAGCCCCCTCCAGGGCAGACCCCCTGCTGCGGGAATCCTAGGCGCGCTGGTTTCAGAAAGCAAGCCCACGAGATGTCTTCGGTTTGGACGGGCAGGCAAGTTTAGGCGAAATGGCCGCACGGCCGGCACGCAGCCGGCGGCGGAGACAGACCGGGAATTATTCGACGGTCGCGCGGCGTCGTCAGGGCGAAGCGCCAGCGAGGCCAACTCGGGCCGGGCGCCTCGCTGACGCGTCGCACCTGCGCTCGGCTGGTGAAGAATCCGGGCTATTCCTCCTCTTCCTCGACCTTGGCGGCGCGGATGATCTCCTGCTGGACATTGGGTGGCACGACGTCGTAGCGGCTGAACTCGATCGTGTAGCTGCCTTGCCCGCCGGTCACGCTGGCCAGTGTCCGGTTGTAGGTCGTCACCTCCGCCAGGGGCACCTCGGCGATGACCGTCTGCATGCCGCCGCCGGCCGAGGCGATGCCCAGCGGACGGCCGCGGCGGCTCGACATGTCGCTGTTGATGTCGCCGACCTTGTCCGCGGGGACGGTGATCTCGATCTTCACGATCGGTTCGAGCAGGCCGGGCTTGGCCTGCTGGAAGACATTCCGGAAGACCATCGAGGAGGCCGTCTTGAAGGCCTGCTCGTTGCTGTCGACCGGGTGATCCTTGCCGAAGTGGACTTCGACGCAGACGTTCTGCACGCGGTATCCGGCGATCACGCCGCGCTCCAGCCGATCGCGGAACCCCTTCTCCACGGCGGGCATGAAGTTGCTCGGGATCGTGCCGCCCACGACCGAGTCGATCCAGAGGAAGTTGTTCGCCTCGTCGTAGTGAATTTCCTTCATCGAGGGGAAGCGTTCCTTGGTTGCGTATTCCTCGATGTTCGTGCCGGTCGGCAGGGGGAACATGCGGATGTGGACCTCGGCGAACTGGCCGCTGCCGCCGCTCTGCTTCTTGTGGCGGTAGCTGCCGGCGGCGTTGGCCTGGATCGTCTCGCGGTAGGGGATCTTCGGCGGCTTCGTGTCGACCTCGACCTTGTCGCGGCGTTTGAGCCGTTCCTGGATGATCTGTAGATGGAGTTCGCTCATGCCGGTGATGACGGTTTCCTTGGTCTGCATGTCGAGTTCGCGGTGGAACGTGGGGTCCTCCTCGACGAGCTTGTGGAGAGCGCCGGAGAGCTTCGTCTGGTCGGCGCGGCTCTTGGGCGTCACGGCCAGCCCGACCATCGGCGTGGGGAACTTGATCGGGGGCATCACCGGCTCTCCGAGCGTCATGCCGGTTTGCAGGTCTTCGAGCTTGGCGATTGCCACGATCGAGCCGGCCGGCGCCTCGTCGACCGGCGTGGTCTCGTCCGCCTGGACGCAGAGCAGCTGGGCGATCTTCAGCCCCTTGCGAACGCCGGTCGCCGGGACAACGGCGTCGCGTTTCAGGGTGCCGGAGAAGACGCGGATGAAATTCAGCTTCTGCACGAAGGGGTCGATGCGGGTTTTGAAGACCTGGGCGACGAGCGGGCCGGCCGGGTCGGCCTTCAACTCCACCGGCTCGCCGGCGGCGTTTTGGGCCGTCCGCTTCGGCACGCCCGGCGGCAGGGCGCACATCACCAGCGCGTCGAGCAGCTCGGCGAGCCCCGTGCCCGTCTTGCCCGAGACGCAGATGATCGGCACAAGGCTCCCGTCGGCCACGGCCTGGACGAGCAGCGTGGAGAGTTGCTCGTCGGTGGGCATCTTCCCTTCCAAGTAGGATTCCATCATCGCTTCGTCGGCCATGACGATCGACTCGATCAGCGAATCATGGATTTCCGCCGGATCGATCACGGCCCCGGCCGCGTCGCCGGGAAGCGTCAGCGTGCTGGCGACGCCCTGGAAATTGCGTCCGATTCCGATGGGGACATTCAAGGGAACGCACTCGGGACCGAAGATCTCCTGGATCGTCGCGAGCAGGGCCGGGAAATCGAGGTTGTCCGCGTCGAGCTTGTTGACCAGGATCATCCGGCCGATGCCGGCAGCCTTGGCCTCGGCGAAGACGCGCCGCGTGTTGACCTCGATCCCTGCCGAGGCGTTGATCACGATCGCCGCCGTGTCGGCGGCGCGAAGGGCTCCGATCGTCTGGCCAATGAAGTCCGGATAGCCAGGCGTGTCAATCAGGTTGAAGTGCTTCTTCTTGTGGTCGAAGTGCGTCACCGTGGCTTCGATCGAATACTTGTGGACCTTCTCCTCGTCGTCGAAGTCGCAGATGCTCGTGCCGTCGTCCACGCTCGCCTGCCGGCTGAGCGTGCCGGTGCTCGTCAGAATCTTGTCGACGAGAGTTGTCTTTCCGGCCGATCCATGTCCACACAAGGCGATGTTGCGGATGTCGTCGACTTGATACTTCGCCATCGAGAGGTCCCTTTGACTGGAGCGTGAGGGTCTGAGTGTTTTCCGTTGTTCTTGGTTGTGATCCGCGCGGAGGGGGTGCCCGAAACGCCGTGCGGAGGGTCCGTCCGCCGGCCCTAGGAATCGTCCGCCACCTCGAGGGCGGCGGCCAGCCCGATCGTCCCCTGATACAGGGCCCGACCAATGATGCAGCCGGCCAGGCGGGCGGCGGCGAGCCGCCGAACGTCGTCGAGCGTCGTCACGCCGCCCGAGGCCACCACCGGCAGGTCGACCGCCGCCTGCATATCGGCCATCGCCGCCACGTTCGGCCCGGCCATCATCCCGTCGGTGGCAATGTCGGTGTAGACGATCGCCGCGAGCGGCTCGCCCGCGAACTGCTGCGCCAGATCGATTGCAGGCGTCTGACTCGTCTCAAGCCACCCGTCGGTGGCAACCATCCCATCCCGGGCGTCGATCCCCAGTACGAGCCTGCCAGGAAATCGCCTGACCATCTGGCGGAACCAGGCCGGATCCTTCAACGCGCGGGTGCCGACAACCAGCCTCGCCAGCCCAATCGCCAGCAATTCTGCAATCTTCTCCTCGCTGCGAACACCGCCCCCAAGCTCGCAGGGGACGCCGACCGCACCGACGATCGCGCAAATACTCGCCAGATTCGCTGAACTACCATCCTTCGCGGCGTCGAGATCGACCAAATGCAGTCGCCTGCCACCTTGCTCAATCCAGTTGCGAGCCATCGCGGCCGGATCGTCTCCGAAAACGGTTTCCTGTGCATAGTCCCCCTGCCGGAGGCGTACGCACTTCCCCCCACGAAGGTCGATTGCCGCCCAGACTTCCACTCCCACGCCTCTGCCGCTTGCGCTTTCACCGTGAAACAAAACGCGTAATATGACACACATCCAGCCCGCCCGCAAGATGCTCCCCGCACGCTCTTGCGGACGCGACTGTAGTGAGAAACCGAAGGATCCGCCGGGCAAGCCGCGCGGGGATAGTGAGAAACCGAAAGATCCGCCGGGCAAGCCGCGCGGGGATAGTGGGAAACCGAAAGATCCGCCGGGCAAGCCGGCGGGATTTGGGGGCCGGGCAAGCCGCTGGGGGTAGTGGGAAACCGAAAGATCCGCCGGACAAGCCGGCGGGATTTTGGGGCCGGGCAAGCCGCTGGGGGTAGTGGGAAACCGAAAGATCCGCCGGGCAAGCCGGCGGGATTTTGGGGCCGGGCAAGCCGCT
>JAAYCB010000301.1 GCA_012744395.1 Pirellulaceae bacterium | reverse complement strand
GGGAGCTTGCCCTGCTTGCCGCGGAAGAAATGGTTGAAGGCCACCTCGTAGAGCGTGGCGGCCGAGGCATAGGATGAAATATGGCCGCCGATTCCGGGGCTTTCCCGGTTCGCCCGGACAACCATCGCCATCGCGTTCCAGCGAATCAGGCTTTTGATCCGGCGTTCGAGTTCCCGGTCGCCGGGATACTCCGGCTCGTTTTCTGGAGTGATCGTGTTTAAGTAGGGGGTCGTGGCGCTGGAGACGAACCGCACACCGAGGTTGAACGCCTCGCGTTTGAGCCGCTCGAGCAGGAAGCCGGCCCGCTGTGGGCCGGCGCTGCGAACCACGTACTCGAGCGACTGGAGCCACTCTTCGGTTTCGACCGGGTCGGTGTCCTCAGACAGATGCTTGAGCATGCCCTCGGGCAAGACCCCTTTGGGGACATTGTCTGTTTTTGAGTTCATTGTTTCGCAGTCGTTGGCACTCTGTTTGGGCGGCCCAGACAGGTTTGCGCCCAAATCGACAAAAAGCACGTTAGCCGGGCAGAGCCCCCGGCTTGTCCACGTCTGGCGGACGCTATCGCGACGAATGACGACAGCTTTTCGTTTCGTCAAAATGGAATCATAGACGACCGAGGGCGACAGTCAAAAGGCCTTTTGCCAGAGTGTCGCCGATTTGCCGTGATGGCCGCCGGACTTTCCGCGAAACCAGTCTCTTCTGCCCGAAGACCCCCTCTTCTAGGCTATCCCGCGGACACTCAGGCGACGCCCTGTTGTTGGAGCTAGCTGGCCGGACTCACTTGGCCGTATCGCTGGTGGGAGGCAGCGCCGACAGACGGGCAATTGCCTCGTCGCGGAGGACGCCCGAAGCCCGCCGCACGGCCATCTGGTAGTAGGTTCGAGCGAGCCGGGGCTTCCCATCCCTTTCGGCTTGACGTCCACGCTCGATGAACTGCCGCGCTTGGCTGTCGCCATCGGCGGCCTCCTGCTCACGCAACCGCTGGGCAGCGGCGACGCTCATCGCCGGTTGGGCCGCGGAACTGGCCGCCGAGGCGGCCGCGCGGCCGAAAAACGGATCGTCGGGCAAGCGGGCAGACCGGCCCGACCCGGCCGCGCTACCTCCGCCAGGCTCCGGCGAACCCCCAATCGGCGCGTCTGGGACATTGGCTCCGACAACGTCAGGTTTCGGGGCAATCGGCGTGTTGTCGGGCACGCGCTGAAGGGCTTCCACGACCGCGGGGTGACCGGTCACCACGCTTGGCTGCGGCATCGCGGGCTGAAACGCACCGAGCGTCGGAAACCCGCCAACAATGGGGACATAGCCCATGACAAACGGGCTGACTGACGCGTCTGCCACATAGCCGGGCACGCCGTTTTGCACGGTCACCATTGGCGTGGTGCTCGTGAACGTGCGGCGGGAACCTTGGGAAAAGTTGCCCAGCAGTCCGCCGTTGAACCCCGCGCCGCCAAAACCGACCCCGAAATTTGCCCCTGCTGAAGGATCAAAACCGCCGAAGGGGGGGGCGGCTCCGTTGGGGTTGCCCGGCGGGCCGAACTGGAAAAACCAATTCTTGCCACGCAACCCCCAACTCGAGCCCATGTGCTCAAAAAAGCTATCGCTCACCGTGGTCTGCGGCGTCGCTACTGTCACCTGTTGAGCTGCCGCGGCCCTCAGGCCAACGACGAGCAGCATCGCCGAGGCCGCTAGGAGTGAATCTACTTTCCATCGCATGGCGTCGCCCTCAACAGGCTCATGAGGCCGCCAGGCCAAGATCGGCCAGCGAGGCGGCGGTTCCAATCCTCAGCGCCAAGCGGCGCAAATCTTGCAGCGGGAGGCGTTTCAGTTCCTGCCTGCCCCCCTCCGGAATCGGGCCAAACCGCTCTTCGATCAGCGATC
>JAAYCB010000300.1 GCA_012744395.1 Pirellulaceae bacterium | reverse complement strand
TGATGGAGCGGTTGCAGGCCCTGTTCCGCCCCCTCGGAGTCAACGTCAGCGTGCCGAGCCTGCGCGTCAACGAGCAGCTCCAGCTGGTGGGCGACCTGCTCAACACGGATCGGCGATCCGGCTTGACCCTCGCCCCCGAGGCGGCGCGCGACGCGATGCGGCGGCAGATCGGCAAGCGGATCACCAACGACGATCTCCTCGAAGGCTGCCGCAAGGCCTTCGAAAACGGCTTCCAGCGCGTGAAGCTCTATTTCATGTGCGGCCTGCCCGGCGAACGGGAGGCCGATATCGATGGGATCATCGACCTGGCCGAGGACATCGCGCGGATCGGCCGCTCGGTCCAGGGCCGGACCGTCCAGGTGGTGGCCAACGTTTCCAATTTCGTCCCCAAGCCGCACACCCCCTACCAGTGGAACGCGATGCAGAGCCGCGACTACTTCCGCACGGCGCGCGAACGCCTCTACCGCCGCCGGCGGCTCCGCAGCGTTCAGATCAAGTGCCACGAGATCGAGGCGAGTCTGCTCGAAGCGGTTCTCTGCCGGGGCGACCGCCGCCTGGGTACTGCGATCGAGGCCGCCTGGCGGGCCGGCGCACGGTTCGATTCGTGGAGCGATTGGCTCAAACCCGGCCTCTGGTGGGACGCGTTTTGCCAGTCCGGGATCGACGTGGATGCGATCGTCCACCAACCCCGCGCCCTGGACGACCCGCTCCCCTGGGAGCGGATCGCCATCCGCCAGGGGCGCGACTATCTCCGCCGCGAACAACTCAAGGCAACCGCCCAGTTGGCCGAAAACCAATCCGGCCAGGTGGAGACGAAGTGAACCGCTCGCCAACCAGCCCGGCGTACCGCGCCCTCGTCATCGACGTCGACGGCACGCTCGTCAACCGCCAAGAACAGCTTTCGCCGACGACGCGCGAAGCGCTCGTCCGGGCGAGCCGCGCCGGGATTCACCTTGTGCTGGCCACCGGCCGGCGCTACTCGCGGACGCTCCACCTGGCTGAACCGTTGGGCATCGAGGTTCCCCTGATCACCGCCAGCGGCGCCCTGGTGAAGGACCCGCGGACTCACCAGACGCTGTATTGCAGCGTGTTCCCCGAGGGGGTTCTCGCCGAGATCGTGGCCGCCGTCCTCCGCGCCGGCCACGACCCGATCCTCTGCGCCGACACGTTTGCCGAGGGGTTTGACTTCTACCTGGCCACGGAGGACGTCCGCAGCGACGAGCTCCGCGAGTATCTGAGGATGAATCCGGGTAGCGGGCGGATTGCCGCCGACCTGTTTCAGCGCCCGCCGACCGGCGTGTTCGCCGGTTTTGCCATGGGCAATCAGCGGCAAATGCTCAATCTAGAGCGGGCGCTGCACGAACGCCTGGACGGCAACCTGGCGACGCACGTGCTGCGAAGCCCGCGTTACACGGGGTTCATGTGCGAGTTCGCTCCGAAGGGCGTGACCAAGTGGTCGGCAGTCCGCCGCCTGGCGGCCGCCTGGAACCTGCCCGATGGGGCGATCTGCGCGGTCGGCGACGACGTGAACGATCTCCCCATGATCCGGGCGGCGGGGCTCGGAGTGGCCATGGGCAACGCGCTGCCGGAGGTCAAGGCCGCGGCCGACCGGATCGCGCCGAGCCAGGAAGAAGATGGATTGGTGGCGGTGGTCGAGTGGGTGTTGGGGTAGGCCTCGGGCGGCTGCTGATGTAGTCGGAAACCGAAGGATCCGCCGGGCAAGCCGGCGGGATTTGGGGCTGAAGGATCCGCCGGGCAAGTCATGCCTCACGAGGGGGGATTGCGAGGCGTCCATTCAGTGGGCACGCGGGGCCATCGAGGTCGACATAGACAATACAAAGCTGCATAAGGCATTTGCCGAAGCGCTGCTTGCTCGTCATAATCGAGAGACGGCCCTGCGCGAACTGGAGGCGGGCGTGCAGCCTGCGCCCGCCAGTCTGGATGATCAACGGGCGTTGGCCGAATTGTATCTAAATCTTGGGAGGGCCGCGGACGCCCGGGCGATCCTCGATCCGGCTGCGGAAGCGGTCACCGGCGTGCCCAAGGTCCGTGAACTGCTGGAATTGCTGAGACTGCTGGAGGCGAACCAGAAGCCGTGAACCGCGACACCCTTTCCGGCGAGCACGACGGCGAGGCGCCGAACTGCCCGACCGTCTCGTTGGCCGATTTTCAGCAACTGATCCGCCGGATGTACTTCCGCAAGGACATGGAGCGGGGCGTCGAGGGGACATTCATGTGGCTGATGGAGGAAGTCGGCGAACTGGCCTCCGCCCTTCGCCACGGCACGCGCGAGGAGCAGATGGGCGAATTTGCCGACTGCCTGGCCTGGATGACGACGATCGCCAACGTGGTGGGCGTCGACCTGAGCGAAGCGGTGCAGCGGAAATATGGCGGGGGGTGCCCGGGCTGCGGGCAACTGGTCTGCACGTGTCCCGACACGGGGAAACCATGAGCCGGCAGATTCTGTTGACCGTTTTGGCGGCCATGCTGGCGGCGCCGCCGCTGGCCGCCTCGGCCGAGCGGGGCTCGATCTCCCGGGTGGACGTCGGTTTTTCCGGCCGTTACAAGGCGGGGCTTTGGACGCCGGTCCGCGTCCACTTCGGCTCTCCGCAGGGCCTGGAGGGGGCGGTCCTGAGCGTGATCGTGCCGGACAGCGACGGGGTGCCATCGCGGGTTTCAGCCCCCCTGCCCTCCCCTGCCCCGCCATCGCTGCTGGTTTACGCGCGATTCGGCCGCGTCCGTGCCGACATGACGGTCCGTCTCGAGCGGGCGGACGAAGTGCTTGCCGAGCGGAAGTTCGCTGCATCGGAGACGGTTCGGGAGGATACGTTCCCGCCGGCGCTGCTCTCGGAAGAGCGGCTGGTGATTGCCGTCGGCCGGGCCTCCTTGGGGATCGAGGACGCCGTGGCGCGGATGCGCGAACCGGACGGTCGGCGGACCACCGTCGCCCGGCTCGAAGAGGCCGGGCAACTGCCCGACCGCTGGTATGGCTACGAGGGCGCGGCGGTGGTCGTTCTCTCCGGCGCCGGGCTGGAGGCCTACGCCGGCTTGGATGCGGGCGACGGCCGGATCGAGGAGTTGGCCAAATGGGTCCGCCGCGGAGGCCGGCTGGTGGTGGCCGTTGGCGAGCATGGCGACGCACTGCTTGCCGAAGGCAAGCCGCTGGCCGCCCTCCTTCCCGGCAGGTTTGTCAAGACGGTCCCCTTGAGCCAGGCGCGATCGCTGGAAGTCTTCGCCGACAGTACCGTGGCGATGCCGATGCGCGCCGGCGGCCCGCCCTTGCGGGCAGCCCAGCTTGCCGATGTCGAGGGTCTTGTCCTCGCCGGCGAGGGGAACGTGCCCCTGGTTGTCCGCCGGGCGTGGCAATTCGGCCAGGCGACGTTCGTCGCCTCGGACCTGGACCGCGGGCCGGTCGGCGAGTGGGCGGCGCGCGAACAGTTCGTCGCCCGGTTGCTCGATTGGCCGGTCAAACCCGCCGAGACCGTCGACGAAGACAAGGCGATCCTCCACTTCGGATACACAGATCTGGCCGGTCAGCTCCGCAGCGCGCTCGACCAGTTCGAGGGAGTGCGGCAGATACCGTTTGCCGTCGTGATCGGCGTGATTGCGGTCTACCTGCTGTTGATCGGTCCGGGCGACTACTTCTTCCTGCGAAAGCTCGCGCGGCGGATGGAGTTGACATGGGTCACCTTCCCGGCCACGGTCGTGCTGTTCTGCGCGGGGGCCTGCTACTTGGCGGTGGCCGCCAAGGGCAACGCAACGCTCGTCAACCAGGCGTCGGTGATCGACGTGGACACGCTCAGCGGCAACCTCCGCGGCGCCACCTGGGCGAATGTCTTCAGCCCGCGGATGCAGCGCTGCGACGTCGGCTTCGCACCGCGGGGTCTGCCGGCGAGCGCGACGCTCGACGGGGAACTCGTCGCCGGCTGGCTGGGCATGCCGGGCAGGGCCCTGGGTGGAATGAATCCGGCGACCCCCCCCCTGCCCGTCTGGCCGGAGCCCTACGATTTGCAGCCGGCGGCGGGGATTTCGCAACTGCCGATCCAGACCTGGTCGAGCAAGAGCCTGACCGCTCGCTGGTTCGGTCGCGCCGGGGCGACGCTCGAAGGCAAGCTGGAGGAACAAGGGCCGATTCCGGCCGGCAGCGTCACCAACCGGCTGGATTTTACCCTCGAAGACTGCCTCTTGGCCTATGGCAACTGGGTCTACGAGCTGGGCGACCTGGAGCCGGGCCGGTCGATCCGCATCGGCCCCACGCTGCCGCGGCGCGAACTGACCAGCTTCCTCACGGGGCGCAAGCTGATCTTCGACGAGAAGGATCAAGACCGCCACCGGGCCACCCCCTACGACCGCGAGAGCGTCGACGTGAGCTACATCCTCAGGGCGATGATGTTCTTCAACGCCGCGGGCGGGCGCACATATACGCGGCTCGATCACTGCTACCAGGGCTTCGCCGACTTGAGCGACCTGCTCCAACCGGATCGCGCGGTGCTGGTCGCGCGGCCCGCCGCCGCCGACGCCCAGACCGTTTGCGCTGGCGCCGCCGAGGTCCGAATCACGGCCGGCGGCGCGCCGCTAGCCCACCGAGTGAAGCACACAACCGTCTACCGCTTCGTGCTGCCCGTCCTCCCGGAATCGAGTCGATAGAAAGAAGCTGTCAGCCGTCAGCGATCAGCGATCAGCCGTCAGCCATCAACCATTTATTGACCTGTAAGCTCTTTCCGCCATGATCAAGACTGAAGACCTGACGAAAGTCTACGGCGACCTGAAAGCGATCGACAGCCTGACGCTCGAGCTTGACGAGGGCGACCTGTTCGGCTTCATTGGTCCGAACGGTTCGGGCAAGACGACGACAATGCGGATCCTGGCGACGCTGCTTCAGCCGAGTTGGGGCGAGGCCACGGTCTGCAATTACTCGATCTACACGCACCCGAAGGAAATCCGCCGCCTGATCGGCTACATGCCCGACTTCTTCGGCGTCTACGACGACATGCGGGTGATGGAATACCTGGAGTTCTTCGCCGCGGCCTACCGGATCAAGGGGGCCGCGCGCCGCAAGAAGTGCGAGGAGATGCTCGAGATGGTCGACCTCGGCTACAAGCGCAACGCCTTCGTAACCAGCCTTTCCCGCGGCATGACCCAGCGGCTGGGCCTGGCGAGGGTCCTGCTGCACGACCCCCAGGTGCTCCTGCTCGACGAGCCGGCAAGCGGCCTGGACCCCAGAGCGCGGATCGAAATCCGCGGACTGCTCAAGGAACTGCGAAAACTGGGCAAGACGATCATGGTCTCCAGCCACATCCTGCCCGAGCTGGCCGACATCTGCAACAAGGTGGGGATCATCGAACGGGGTGAGCTGCTCGTCTCGGCCGAGGTGGCCGACGTGATGCGCCGGGTCCGCCAGCGGCCGGTGCTGGTGATCGAAATTATCGGCGACCAGGATGCGGCCGCCCGGCTGCTCGAGCAGCAGGAGCCGGTCGACTCCGTCGAGCAGAAAGACGGCCGGCTCTACGCCACGCTCACCGCGGAAACGGCCGGCTACAGCGACCTGGCCACCGCCCTGATCGAGGCCGGCTTCAAGATCAAGACGTTCAAGGAAGACGAGATCAACCTGGAAACCGCGTTCATGCACCTGACCAAGGGGATTACGGCGTGAGCGGACTTGGTTGACACTTGAGTTCCACGGGCAACCGGTCGATCTTCGTCGCCAGGATGAAGTCGTTCTCCGACAAGCCTCCAATCGCGTGGGTCCAGATGGCAATCCAGACGTGGCGGTAGCCTTCCAGGTGCATATCCGGGTGATGCCCCTCCTGCTCGGCCAGCTCGGCGACGCGGTTGAGAAAGTCCATGCCGGCCCGGAAGTCTCTCATCTCCCAGTCCTTGCGAATCCGCTGCCCCTCGTCGGTGAGCCGCCATCCGGCCAGAACGCCAAGCTGCGCGCTGGCTTGGTCCACGGTGAGCCGGTCGAGGCCCCCTTCGCATGGCCGGCACTTCTTGGACGCGCGTTGTTCAGGGTTTTCACCGATCATGTGGTTCGTCGCTCCAATCGTGTGCGAGACTTTTTCTGAATCGTATGGCTCGATCCCGGGTTTCGACAAGCCTCTCCCCTTTTCGCAGCACGGAGTTCATTCCGTTTGCAGCCACGCTCGTAGAACGAGCCTTCTTGCAGAACGGTCTCCGCAGCGCGCTGCATTGGGGCAGCGCCCGATCGGTCTTCCCTTGGCGGAGGGGTGCACCGGAGGTGGCCCCGGCGCCTATAATTCGCCTGGAAAAGTTATCACGATATCCGCCTCCGCCCGGGATTCGGCAGTTCCCGCGGGGCGCCCCTGTGCCGTGGAGATTTGCGCATTGCTGAGCATTCAGATATCCGATCGGGCGAAGAGCCAACTCGCCAAGCTCGGGGTGGGCAGCGAGAGGTTCCTCCGGATCAACGTCGTGCCGGGCGGTTGTTCCGGCAACAGCTACTCGGCGGCAGTCGACGACGCCCTGGGGGAGAACGACGCGCTGGTCTATCAAGAGGACGCCCTGCGCGTCGTCGCCGACCGGCGAAGCACCCCGTACCTCGACGGTCTGGAGATCGACTACTCGGACGACCTGGTCCGTTCCGGGTTCCGGCTGACGAATCCGAGCGCCGCGAAATCCTGTGGATGCGGCGCCAGCTTTGCGGTTTTGAGCCCCTTGGGAGGCGCGCAGCGATCATGAGCATGCAACCGATCGACCTCCTGGGCGGCGAATCCGTCTATTGCATCAAGGAGGACCAGTTGGCCAGGTCGTTCGAACTGGCCCAGCGCGATCCCGTCTCGTCGCCGAGAATCCAAGCGGCGATCGGGGAATTGGAGTCGACGCTGACCCGAAATGAACGGGCCGCCCTCGCGTTCGTCCTCATCGACCGATTGCTCAA
Organism: Pirellulaceae bacterium; assembly: GCA_012744395.1. Classification (GTDB taxonomy): domain Bacteria; phylum Planctomycetota; class Planctomycetia; order Pirellulales; family Thermoguttaceae; genus JAAYCB01. The sequence goes on along the minus strand of JAAYCB010000300.1, from coordinate 3,789 downwards.
GACCGCGCCGTCCGCCTGATGCACGCAGAGGGTTGAACCTGCGAACCGTTGCGGTCCCATGCAGGGGCAAGGTTCAAGGTTCAATTCCCAATGGCCAGACGTGCAAAGGCCGGATCATCGGCAGCGCTGGATGCTGGAATTTGAACCTTGGTCATTGTGCACCGTGCGGCGGCGATCATCATCGGTCAGGTCACTCGATCGTCGCCTGCCCCGGATTATTCACGAGCCGATCGTTGACGCGAAGCGTAAGCCAGGGCGGCTAACCAAGCCGGCCTCATGGGTGCTTCGGGTAACGATGCTACGCGCCCCCCGGATCATGAATAATCCGGGCTAATCACTCTGCCTTGATTCGACCGCCAGCGGATGCTCAGCGATTGCGGCCTTCAATAGGGTGCATTCCTGCTGGAGTGTGTTTATGGCTTGCACCGCTTCAGACCGGTTGCCGCAGTAAGCGTTATAGAAGCGTTCCACTCGGCGGACGGCCTGCTCAGCGGGCTGTGCCCCGAGGTAGAGGATTGTTCCCTTGAGCCGATGTCCCAACTCGCCGACCTTCGCCAGATCGTCTTGCTCCAGAGCCGCTCGCATCCGCCCCAATAGGCTGTCGGATTCCCGGAAGAAGTGCTGAATCATCTCCCGCAGCAGTTCTTGGCTGTTCCAGCACTGTGCGAGTGCCTCGCCAGGATTGTAGACAGTGGTCAGTTTTGGGGCCGCCGTGTCAGCCGGTTCGAGCGTTGCCGCGGCAGGTCCCACCGGGGGCGCTGCACGGCGAGCCAGACTCTCGACCAGGCGAATCATCTCGTGAGCGTTCACCGGCTTGGAGAGGTAGCCATCCATTCCGGCCGCCAGGCAGCGCTGCCGGTCGCCCTCCATCGCATGGGCCGTCATGGCGATGATCGGTACGTGGTTGCCTGGCTGCTGTTTCTCGCGGATGGAGGCCGCGGCCTCCAATCCGTTCATGCCCGGCATTTGCACGTCCATCAGGATCACGTCGTAGCGGTCTTGCCCTGCCAGGCAGATCGCCTCGCGGCCATCCCCGGCGACCGCCACCTGATGGCCCCGATCCTGCAAGATGTAGCTGGCCAACTTCTGATTTGCGGGGTTGTCTTCCACCAGGAGAATGCGCAAGGGGAGGCAAGCCGTCGGGAGGATGGCGGCGGGAGCCTCGAGATCGGGAAGGAGCTCGTTCGCCAAGGGCAGGCGGACCGTGAAGCGGAATATGCTTCCCTTGCCAAGTTCACTTTCGACCGAGATCGTGCCGCCCATCAATCGCACCAGGCTCTCGGCGATGGATAGCCCCAGGCCCGTGCCTCCAAATCGCCGCGACATGGAGACGTCGGCCTGGGTGAAGGGCTGGAACAGACGCTCCAGATCGTCAGCGGAGAGCCCGATCCCGGTGTCTCGCACGGTGAATTCCAGGCACGCCTGATCGGCCTGCGATAGCGCGTTAACACTGATTTCAACGTCGCCGTGTTCGGTGAACTTGATGGCGTTCCCGGCCAGATTCAGCAGGACTTGCTGCAATCGCATCTGGTCTCCGATCACCAAATCGGGTGTGGTGCCGGGCATCCGGCAGTAGAAAGCCAGGCCCTTTTCGCTTGCCCGAACGGCAAGCACTCGCGCAGTCCGATCCAACATCCGCCGCAGGCTGAAGGGGGCGGATTCCAGCTGCAATTTGCCCGACTCGATCTTCGCGGAGTCGAGAAGGTCGTTCAGTAGAGTCAGCAGCAGGTCGGCCGACTCCTTGGCGGTTTGCAGGCAGTCACGGATCGTCGGGTCAACGGCTTTCGGCAACGCCACGTCGATCATGCCCAGGATGGCGTTCATCGGCGTGCGCAGCTCGTGGCTCACGTTGGCGAGGAATTGGCTCTTGGCGGCATTTGCGGCCTCCGCGGCGGCTTTGGCGGCGGCCAGCGACTCCTCGGCCCGCTTGCGATCGGTGATGTCGAGCACCATTCCCAGCGAGGCGATGATCCTCCCATCAGAATCCCGCACGTGCTGGCACCTCTCTTCGACCCAGCGGATTTCAGCCGTATGCCCGCGGACCACGCGGTGTTCGATCGTGTACGAGTCGCTCCCCTCGCGGACGGAACGAGCGTACGCCTCGATGACCGCGGCCCGGTCGTCCGGGTGCACGCGATTCAGAAAAGTGTCGTAAGTCGCCACGGACTCCGAGGGCTCGATTCCGAAGATCTCATAGACCTCATCCGACCAGGACACCGTGTTCGTAACCAGGTCGTGCTCCCAGCTTCCGAGGTGGGCAATCGCCTGGGCACGTTTAAGGCGCTGCTCGCCTTCAACGACCTGACCGAGCAGGCGGTCGCGTTCGGCCAGCAGCCGCGCCAACTTGATGTGGCTATAGCCGAGTTGGGAGAGCATCGCGGCGAGCCTGCTGAAGAAGGCCATGCCGCGGTCGACCGCTTCATGGGTGAGCCGTGGCACGCGATCGAGGGCGGCCAGATAGGCCTCTTCGCTAAATCCGTAACGGCGAGCCTGGGTCCGGAACAGCTCGCGATCGGGAATCTCATCCTCGAAGAAGAACTGGCCGGAGAAGATGCCGCCGACGCAGCGGCCGCCCACGAAGATGGGTGTCGCCATATCCCGCATGCAGTTTTTGCACCTGACCATGCGGAACTCGCCCTCGGCAAGATTCGACGTCAACTCCATATCGCTCTCCAAGCATCGCCGTCTCGTTTCCGGATGGGCACAGTGAAAGTCGGTGCAGATTTCCTGCCAACCGACGCCGACGAGCACCTGGCCCCGGGCGTCGAGGATGCTCATGGGGATGTGGGCCACATGGTAGAACTCGTCCATCAGGCCCTGGATCGCTTCAACGTCGATCAGGTCGGCCAGTTCGAGCGTGCCGAGATCGCCTTCGGGGTCAAGCACGCTGGCCAGCTTGCGGCGGACACGTTGATCGCTTTCGCGCAAGTCCTCATCGGTTCGCTGCCGAGCGAGAATTTCTTTCCCCAGAGTCCGCCGAAAGATCACGATGCCGGACAGCCCGACCAGCCACAAGCCCAGGTGGGCCAGAGCGAGGCGGGTTGCCATCGATGCTTCGACGGCCCGGAGCGATGCCATCGGGACCGCCACACTCAGGCCACCGCGGACGTCGCCCACCCGATAGCCTTGGGCGGCGTGGCATTTGAGGCACGCCCGCTCGACGACAAACGGTCGCATCAGCCGCAGGAATTCGCCATCGGGCATCGCCTCGATCGAACTGACTTCCGCGACGCCCTCTTCGAATGACCGCAGGGCGGCGGCCTCCCAAGGGTCCGGCGCGTTCTCGGGACGAATCGGCTTAAGGCTCGTCAGATGCCCCCGGCTGCCTCCCCTCCCATCGATCAGGGAATTCACCTGCCGGGCCATGTAGGCCGGATTGACCGACGTCAGCGCCAAGCCCGAATTGGTGGTCAGGTCGCGTTCGGGATCCTCAAGGTAGGGGTTTGGGGGGGTGTTCTCGGAGACGCGGACATAGACCCCGCCCTGCATGGCGGCCCAGCGCCGGTAAAGGAGATCGTTTTCAAAGGCAATCTGCGCCGTGTGCCGCGCCATTTCGACGCTGTGGCTGGCCTGCTGACGCAGGTTCCACAGCAGCGAACCGGCAACGCAGCCTGTCCACAGCCCGCTTAAGAGCCAGAAGAAGAATCGCAGACGTATAAACAGACGCGGCTCTCGATTTACGTCCCGCATGGCCCACGCTCTCGTCACGTGCCGGCTTCACTTGGTCCAAGGGGAGGCCGGCGCCACGGCGGAGTGGATGAAGCAGAGTCTGGCCGGCACACGAATCCC
>JAAYCB010000299.1 GCA_012744395.1 Pirellulaceae bacterium | reverse complement strand
GTTTCGATCAATCCGCCCACCCGGCTGGGGTCGATCGCCTTCTGGGCCAGGGCCAGGGCGTGGCCGATCGTGGGGATGTAGGCGTGATCCATCGGCTCGTTCGGCTTCGGTTCGATGGCGATCTCGGCCTGCTTGTCGTATTCAAGAGCGACGTTGATCGCGTCGAACAGATACTGCTGGGCCTGGATGGCGTTTTTCGACTCGCGGATATACGTCCCCTCCCGCGCAAGCCAGAGCACCCGGAGCCGAGTGCCCAGGGCATTGCCAATGTCGCAGCTTCGCTTGAGCCGCTCGATCGCCCAGGCGCGGCAGGCGGGGTCGTTTGACGTGAATCCGCCGTCGATGCCGCGCGGGTCCTCCCAGAGCCGCGGGGCCACGAACTCGGCCACCAACCCCTCGCCGTCGAGCATCGACTTGACCGCCGCGGCCTTCCTGGAAATCTCGTCGGGCGACAGGCTCTCCATGTCCGGCACGGCATCGTCATCGTGAAACTGGACGGCGTCGAAGCCGAGTTCCTTGTACCGCTTCAGCTTCTTGGCGAACTCGATCGTCGGCCGCACTGTCGGCCCGAAGGGGTCCGCGCCCTCGTGAATGTTCCAGGGTCCAAATGAGAAACGGTATTCCGCGGCCATGAAGATCTCCTTGTGCTGGCTCTGGAAGAGCGATGCGAAGTGGTTCTCAAGGTAAGCGGACAATATGCCATCCGCACCCCGAATTGTCAACGAACCGGTGCCGGAATTGCGGCCCAACGGTCCCCCGAACGTGACAAATGCCCTGCGCCGCTGTATGCTCGGGCTGTTTGCCGCTCTGCCGCACGGCCCGACCTCGTTCTCAAGCTCCAGCTTGAGGACGCGCCAGTCAGCGCCGCAGGCCGCCCTGCGGCGCCAACAAATCCAGCCAGGACCACTCAGATGAAAAGACTCGCCCTTGCCGTAGCCTGTCTGCTCGGCGCGATCCTGCCCACTGCTCCCGCCGCCGAGCCAACCGACTGGCTCCACCACGCCCGCTGGGGCGTGATGACGCACTACCTGGGCGCGCCGCCCAGCAGCGCGGGCGGAGCGGAGTTGACCGCCGAGATGTGGAATCGGCAGGTCGATGCGTTCGACGTCGGCGGCCTGGTCGATCAACTCGCCTCGACCGGCGCGGGATACCTCCTCTTCACCATCGGCCAGAACTCGGGGCATTACTGCGCGCCCAACGCCACCTATGACAAGATCGTTGGGACCAGCCCCAGCAAATGCTCGCGCCGCGATCTGGTCGCCGATCTTGCCAAGGCCCTTAAGGCGAAGGATATCGCCCTGATGGTTTACCTGCCCAGCGGGGCGCCGGCCGCGGACCCGCTCGCCCGAAAGATGCTCGGTTGGCGCTGGGGCCGGCCGGGTGGATGGCAATTGCCGGGCGAACCGGTGGGCGGGCGGCTGGTCGAGTTCCAGCGGAACTGGGAGGCGGTGATCCGCGAGTGGTCGCTCCGCTGGGGCAAGGATCTGGCCGGGTGGTGGATCGATGGCTGCTACTTCGCCGACGAGATGTACCGTTTCGACGACGAACCCAATTTCGCCAGTTTCACAGGAGCCCTGAAGGCTGGAAACCCCGAGGCAATTGTCGCCTTCAATCCGGGCGTGCGCGTGCCTGTTGTGGCCCACACCCGGTACGATGACTACGCGGCCGGTGAAGTCGACTTGCCGAAGCTCGCCAAGGCCATCGAGTCCTGCCCCGGCCGCTGGCTGGAGTGCGAGGGAAGCAACGTCCAGCTTCACATCCTCAGCTTTCTCGGCACGAGCTGGTGCCGCGGCGATCGGCCGGCGCTGCCCGATGAAGAGATCGTCGCCTACACCAAAAGCGTTGCTGACAAAGGCGGCGCAATTACCTACGACGTGCCGATCCAGACAACCGGCCTGATCCCGCAAGCGTTCGTCGAGCAACTCCGGGCCGTTGGCCAGGCCATGACAGTCCGATAACAAGGTGATTCTGAAGGAGAGACCCGTGATGCGAGCCAATGAGAAACGGGCGGCGATCTTCGGCGCACACGCTGCGACCTTGCACTGGCAACGAACCGCTGATTTTTGTCGTGGTTCGCTTCAATAGCAAGGAGGGGCAGCATTCCGCCGCGCCCCGACGATCGCCCGGATGAGCAATGATCGCCGGGCGGCAATGGATTCCCTCGCCAATCGGAGGACGCACAGCTCCCAGGTCGTCCCTGGTCGAGACTTCCTCATGCGTCGATGTATTCAGCAACCGCCGAGGGTCCCGGAATCTCAAGCCCATCCGCTTTGGGTCACCATCAGCCAGCCGTCCTCTTCAAGTATACGTAGGACTTCACGAACCGTCGCGCTCTACCTCGAATTGGTCCCACACGTCTCGGGTGTGGTGGCCTCCGCTGGAATGCGTGATTGAAGTCATCCTCTTGATTCGCGGCTCCCCCCCGGTTAGGCTCAGTCCTGCCGGAGGAAATCCACCTTCGATTAACCCAGGAGTCCCATGATGACGACACGACGCACTTTTCTAAAATCGTCGGCAACGGCGGGAATCGCCGCCTTTGCGGCGCCGGCCGTGGCCATGAATGTCCGAGGGGCCAACGAGCGGATTCGCGTGGGCCTGGTCGGCCTCGGCGGCCGCATGCGATCGCACATCGGCAGCCTGACGGTCCTTTCACAGCCGGAAAACGTCGAGATCGCGGCGATCTGCGATTGCGATCAGACCAAGCGCGACAATGCGGTCAAGGCTTATCCCGATCTGGAGGGTTTGAAGCTCAAGACGTACAGCGAGCAGCGCAAGCTCTTCGATGACAAGGACATCGACGCGGTGAGCTTTTCGACCCAGGACCACTGGCACGCCTTGCAGACGATCTGGGCCTGCCAGGCCGGCAAGGACGTGTACGTGGAAAAACCGCCCACCTGGTGCATCTGGGAAGGCCGGCAGATGGTCAGAGCGGCTCGCAAGTATGGCCGGATGGTGCAGATCGGCACCCAGAACCGCTCCACGCCGAACATCCGCGAGGGGATGCAGCAGCTCAAGGACGGGCTGATCGGCGACCTCTACATGGCCCGCGGCATGACCTACAAGATGCGCGGCAACCTCGGCAAGCACAGCCCGCGGCCCGTGCCCGCGGGGTTGGACTGGGACGCCTGGGTCGGGCCGGCGAAAATGGTCGAGTACAGCAACTTCCAGCACCGCCGCTGGTACTGGAATTCGAACTTCGCCAGCGGCGACGTCGCCAACCAGACGGTCCACGACATCGACAAGATTCGCTGGGGACTGGGGCTCGAAGATCACCCGATCACGGTGATGTCGATGGGCGACCGTTTCCCGCCGGGCGACGACGACGACGCCGACACGCCGAACACCCAGGCGTTCATGTGCAAGTGGGCGGATCGCAAGGTGCTCGTGACGTTCGAAATCCGCCACTGGTACACGAACTCGGAGGCCGAGATGCGCGACAAGTACCCGTTCGTGGCCGAGAACCAGTGCGTGGGCGAGATCTTCTTCGGCACGAAGGGCTACATGATCT
>JAAYCB010000033.1 GCA_012744395.1 Pirellulaceae bacterium | reverse complement strand
TGGCTCGCCAGCGCGCCGCCCGCGGTCCCCATGCCCAAGCGGGGGAGTCGGAATTTGCCGCATGAGACATCGCATCCGGCGGCGGCCAGGGCGTGGCGCGCCCGCGTGATCAACGGGTGATACGGGTCCAGCGACCAGGCCTCGATCCGCTGTTCCAGGACGGTCGTCCGCTTTGTGTAGAATTGCCGCTCCTCACGCCGCACGACCACGTCGACGGCGACGCGGGCAACCGAAGCCGCGGCGGCGCGGGCCTCGTGCTTGAGCTGTTCCATCGCGCCGCTGACGGTCTCGGTCTCGCGCAATCGCCGGCAGACGCCGATGACTCCGGACGCCGAGCCGGGCCGCTGCTGGAAGCGCGGCGAGAGCAAGTTCTGGAATTCGGGCTGCCCATCGGAGGTGGCGGCCCGGTGCCGGCTGTGGAAGGTCTCAAACACCGCGGCCGTCGCGTCGTTGACCTGGAAGTTGTCCGGGCCTTCGATCACCACCTCGAACACCGCCGACCCGTCGTGGCCATAGTAGATGCCCAGGCCGGTCGGTTCGCCGAGAATGGCGAAATCGGGCCGCAAGTCCAGCGAAGGGAGCGTGTCCTGCATCAGGTGGCGCAACCCGGGACTTCCGCCCTGCTCCTCGGAGACGGTCGCGGCGACGACCAGGTTGCCCTTCAGCGGCAGCAGCGCCCGCCGCAGCAGGCCGCCGGCATAAATCTGGGCCGCCAGGCCCGCCTTGCAGTCCGACGCGCCGAGCCCATACAACACCCCGTCGCGGACCGCTCCGCTATAGGGCGATTCTTGCCAGGCTTCGGGCTGCCCCTCGGCGGCCGTGTCCATGTGCGCGCTGAGCAAGAGCGTCGGCTCTCCCTGGCGGCCGCGGAGCACGCCTACCACGTTGCCGTAGTCGTCGACATGCAGATCCTCGTAGCCGATCGCCCGCATCCGCTCCTCGACGAGTTGCGCCACTTCATGTTCGTGCAGCGAGGGGCTCGGAGTGCGGATCAGTTGCTGCGTGAACGCCAAGGCTTCCGCTTCGAGACCGCGGGTCTTGGCTGCCAGAAGAGAATACATAAGACGAAAACCTCCTGCCGCCAGGCGGCCGCACCATTTTCGGGAAGATGTACTGAAAAAAGCACCCCCCATGCGATCTGTTCCTGAGCAATGTGCGTGCCAATTCAACCAACACCCCGCAAAACATAACCCGCAAAGGGGGGGCAGCGATTGAATCCCCCTGCACGTGCGATCGCTGGAATTCGAAAGAAAACGGCCGGGCCACGGCTCGGCACCCTGGACGCGGGCGTCGTGGTACTTCAAAATGAAATGGTCACATTTCAAATTGAGCGTATCGAGTCAGTCATGAAATCGGAAGAGCTGGCCTTGGCGGAGCTGTTGGACCTGTCGGAGGGACGGTTCGATTTGCACGGGCGGCGGCTCGTGCTGCATTCGTCCGACGCGATGGCGCAATTGCGGAAGGACCTGGTCGAGACGGTCGGGCAGGAGCAGGCCCGCGGGCTGCTCACGCGGTTCGGCAATTTCTGGGGCCGCGCCGACGCCGCGGCGATGAAGCGCATCTTCCACTGGGAGACAATCGAGGATTGGCTTAAGGCGGGGCCGCGGATGCACACCTTGCAGGGCGTCGCCCGGGTGACCGTCAAGCTCCTCGACGCCCAGCCGGCGGCCGGACGGTTCCACATGGAGGTCACCTGGCACGATTCGGCGGAGGCGGACGAACAGCGGCTGGCCCTGGGGAAGTCGCTCGAGCCCGTCTGCTGGACGATGGTCGGCTACGCCAGCGGGTACGCATCGTTCTGCACCGATCTGGAGGTCTTCTTCATCGAGGACAAGTGCCGGGGCAAGGGGGACCGCATCTGTTCCGCCGTGGGGCGAGACCGCCAGAGCTGGGGGCGGGAGATCGAGCCCCACGTGGCCTACTTCCATGCCGACGACATCCAGGGACAGGTCCTGCGGCTGACCAGGGAGCTGAAGGAGAAGATGCGGGAGATCGCCCGGCAGCGCCGTCGCATCGCCAGCCTGGAGAGGGTCGTCGGCGCTTCGCCGGCCGAAGTCCATAGCAGCGTCTACAGGCAAGTGATCGAACTTGCGTCGCGAGTCGCCCGCCACGACTCGTCGGTGCTGATTACGGGCGAGAGCGGGACGGGCAAGGAAGTCCTGGCCCGGTACATCCATCGGACCAGTCCCCGCGCGGACGGCCTGTTTCTGCCTGTCAATTGCGGCGCCTTGCCCGAGACACTGCTGGAAAGCGAGCTGTTTGGCCACAAGGCCGGGGCGTTCACCGGCGCTTCGCGGGACCGCTTGGGACTGTTCGAGGAAGCCGACGGCGGGACGGTCTTTTTGGACGAGATCGGCGACGTTTCTCCGAGCATGCAGACCAAGCTGCTGCGCGTCCTTCAAGAGCACGAGATTGTCCGCGTCGGCGAGAACCGGCCGCGGAAGGTCGACATTCGCGTGATCGCCGCCAGCAACAAGGACATCAAGTCCGAGGTCAAGGAGGGCCGTTTCCGCGAGGACCTGTACTACCGGCTGGGGGTGATCGAGATCGAGGCGCCGCCGCTCCGCGATCGCAAGGAGGACATCGTGTCGCTGGCCAGGCACCTCGTCGCCAAGACGGCCACGCGCCTGGGGATGGCCCAGCTCCGCCTGGATTCGACGGCCTTGGACTGCCTGAATTCCCACGACTGGCCCGGCAATGTTCGCGAACTGGAAAACGTGCTCGAGCGGGCGGCCGTGCTTTGCCGAGATGGCGTGATCCGCCCCGAGGACCTCCCCCCCGGCATCGCGCAGGCCACCGCATCGCCGCTCCGCCCGCAAGCCGGCGGAGACCAGTCGCTACGCGCGGTGGAGCGGCAACACATCCAGGCCGTGCTCGAATCCGTTGGGGGCAATCGCACGCGCGCGGCGAGGATTCTCGGCATCAGTTCGGCCACGCTCTGGCGGCGGCTCCGGGCGCGGTAGCGCGCGGCCGACATCGCTCGTCGCCTGATCTTTCCCGGCATCCGGGCGGGCGGCCTCTCTACTGGCGCGAACCCGGCCCGGCCGGGGGCTCCCG
>JAAYCB010000298.1 GCA_012744395.1 Pirellulaceae bacterium | reverse complement strand
GTGCATTCGATCGTCCGCAGCCCGCTGTCGTACTCGGCCAGGCCCGGCGCCGCCGGATCGAAAAGATAGGGGGCGTCCTGGCGAAACGTCTCGAACCGGTGCGCCCGATCTCTATAAAGGACGAATGCGCAGAGTGCGGGCACGAAGAGCATCTTGTGCGCGTCCCAGACGACGCTCTCCGCGCGGTCCAGCCCGGCCAGCAGGTGGCGATGCCGCGGGCTGAACAGCGCCGCGCCGCCGTGGGCCGCGTCGACGTGCAGCCAGACTTGATGGCGGCGGCAGACTTCGGCAATCTCGGCCAGCGGGTCAAACGCCCCGGTCGGCGTGGCGCAGGCGCAGGCGCTGACGGCGACGATCGGGCGGCCCTGGCGGCGCAACTGGCCGAGCCGCTCGTCGAGCCGCTGCGGGTCCATCCGCCGCCGCTGGTCGAGCTCGACGCGGACCACGTTCTCCGAGCCGATGCCGAGGATGCCGGCCGAACGCGCGACCGAGTAGTGGGCGTCGCTGTGGACGACCAGCACCGGCGCTCGGCGGGAAATGCCCTTTTCCCAGGAGTCTTCCAGGCTGACGTTTCGGGCGGTCAAGAGGGCCGTGAGATTGGCCAGGGAGCCGCCGTGGGTCGCCAGCCCGGAGAACGCGCCCAGCGGCCAGCCGATCCGTTGGCCGAGCCGCTCGACCATCGCCCACTCGGCGGCCGTCGCCCAGGGCCCCATGTCGTAGACGGCCATCACCTGGTTGGTCACCGAGCCGATCGCGTCGAACAGCCCGCCGACGGGTAGCGACGCCGGCACTTGGTGGCCGATGTAGCGGGGGTCGTGGAGGTTGTGCCCGCGAGAGAGCATCGTTTCGGCCAGTTCGGCGAAACGGGCCGCGAGTTGGTCCCGGGGACAGTCCGGCGAGAGGGCCTCGTCAAGCGATTGGCGAGCCCGGGCGATGTTCTCTTGCGGCGGGCGCCACGGCAGAACGTCTTTCCCGCTGGCTTGCACGGCCTGGAGATGGTCCGCCAGTTGTGCGACGAGCCGCTCGCCGGCGTCGCGAAACAGTGCGGGCGAATAGGCGGCTTCGATGCGTTTTCGGGCGTCGTCGAGATGCGGGTCGTGGGGCATGAGAGGTTGCCGCTTGCGGGCGTGGAGGTTGACAGGACAGCGCTGGATGAGCCGGTGCGGTTGGTGGGTTCCCAAGCTGGAGCTTGGGAACCAGGGGCGATTGGGAACCAGGTGTATGGGCCAGGTGCGCACTTTGCGCCGGGTTGGTTCTGGTTTCGTCTGTTATAGAGTGGCGATGCCGGCGACGCCAGCCGGAGCGACTGGGCCGATTCGAAAGGGGGCGGTCCTCTCAAATCGCGCCCGCGGAGTTGCCGCCGGCCGTCCGATCGCCGACAATCGCGACTGGCTTTGCGGCAGTCGTCCGCCCTCACGCGCGGCGATTCCCGCGGCCAACTTCGCCGCCGGGCGGCATGAGTCGCGCGAAGGCCGCGCAAAAGGGGGCGACGGTCTCGGACTGGCGAGGAGCGTGTGCATCCATCCTTGAGCGACTCGCGGCGTCGCCATCGGAACACGGTTCAGGAGACTGCGGAGGATGAACGAATGACCTGGCAACATCGATTGATTCTGGCGGCGTTTCTTGCCGTTGGGCTGGCCGCGCCAGCGACGGCGGCCGACCTGCCCGCCTGGACGGCGAAAATCCGCGGCGACCACCCGCGGCTGTTCTTCAACACCGACACCTGGCCGGCGGTTCGCGATCGGGCGCTGGGGGCCGAGCTTGCCTGGTACCGGTCCGTGAAGGCGCGGGTGGACCGCTTGTCGAATGACCTGGCCGCCGAGCAGCCGCGCGAGCTGGGACCGGAGGCCGCCTGGGCGGCGTTCGTCTATCGTGTCACCGGGGATCGCCGCTACCTGGAACTGGCCAGAACGTGCCTGGACGCGAGCCTCCGGTTCTACGACGACTGCTACGAACAGCGAAAGTCGGTCAACTGGTATTCGACCAGCCGGGTGCACGCCGTGATGGCTTGGGACTGGCTCTACAACGATCTGGACGAAGCGGAACGCGGCGCGCTGATGTCGCGGCTCGTGACGGCCGTCGACCGGGTGCTGAAGGCGAAGCCGGCGATCTACCGGGAGAACATGTCGGGCTATAGCACCGGTTTTTACGGCGTGAGGAACTGCTTGTGGTTCATCGGCTGCGCCGCCTTCGGCAGCGGAATCGAGACCGAACGGATCAACGAGTGGCTGGTCTGGGGGCACGACGAGAACCTCAAGATGCTCGCACACCGGGAAAAGGCCTGCGGCGAGCAGGGAGGCGGCGCCTCGCCGACGCTCGGCTATATCTTCGGCGCCTATCCCTGGGCGGAGCAGAACTTCTTCTACACGTGGCTCTCGAGCACCGGAGAAGAGATCGCCTCGAAGTGGCCGCACAGCGCATCGCTCGCCCACTACGTGATCTGGAACTGGATCGAAGCGGAGCCGCTGCCGCTGGAATTCGGCTACGGCGACACCCCGCACACGACCAACCGCCTGCCGATCGGGCAACTCTACACGCACATGGCCAATATCCGCCACCTCTATGGCAAGACGGAGCCCAGGGCGGCGGCACTCGCCCGCTGGGTGCAGGAGCGGCTGCCCAACAAATCGTACTCGATGAGCTGGTTTATATATCCCTTCCTGCTTGCCGAGCTGGAAGAGTCGCCCGCGCCGGCCGCGCCGGAATCGCTACCCCATGCGTGTTATTTTGAACCGATGGGGCAGGTGTTCATGCGGTCGGGCAGCGGTGCCGAGGATACGTATTGCCTGTTCACCTGCGGCGGGATTCTCAGCCAGCACAAGCATTTCGACGCGCTGAATTTCGTGATCTATCATCGCGGGCATTTGGCGCTCGATTCGGGAACGCGCTATCTGGAGTTCGACAACGGCCAGCACCTGGCCAACTATTACGCCCAGACGGTCGCCCACAATTGCCTGCTGATCCATCAGCCGGGAGAGCCCCCGGCCAGATACTGGGGCGGCACGGTCGAGGGAAACCACGGCGGACAGCACCGGCCACTCGGCTCGGAACTGAGGCAATTGACTGCCAACGACCGCTATATCTACGTCGCGGGCGATGCCACCGCCTGCTACCGGCACGGCGGCGCCGCCGGCCGGCCCGGGGGGGAAAGACTGCCGGAGAAATGCACGCTCGCGACGCGGCAGATCGTGTTCTTGATGCCCAGCCATTTCGTCGTTTTCGACCGGGTGGCAACCACCGATCCGGCGTACCGGAAACAGTGGCTCTTGCACACGGCCCATGAGCCGGAGATTGAAGGCAATACGTTCCGCGCAGACCACGGGCAGGGGCGGATGTTCTGCCGGACGCTGCTGCCCGCCGACGCGGTGATCGAAAGAGTGGGCGGACCGGGGAAGGAATTCTGGGCGGCCGGCAGAAACTGGGACCTGGAGAACCGCCGGGGGCTGACCGCGGAGAATCTGGCGATGATCGGCCAGTGGCGCGTGGAGGTCTCGCCCGGGAGCCAGCGGAAGGAGGACTGCTTTCTCCACGTGATCCAGGTCGGCGACCAGAAGCTCGCTGCGATGGACAAGCTGGAGCGGATCGCAGACGCGGCCCGCGAGGGTGTCCGGATCACGCTGGGCGAACGCCGGATCGAGGTGAGATTCGCCACTTCCGGCGACCTGCACATGGAGCTATCGCCGCCGTGAGCGCACCGGCGCGGCCGCCGCTGAGGGACTGTTCCGACGCCGTCCTGCCTGCCCGGCCGGTGGACCCGCGCGGTGGCCGCGAGTGGTCCGCCAGAGGGCGAGTCGGGCTATGCGCCGACTTTGGCGCGAATCCGCGCCCGCACGTAATCGGCCAGTTCCCCCACGGTCGCTTCCGCGAGGACATGCTCATCCACGGTGATGCCGTAGCGCGATTCGAGTTCGAAGAGGAGTTCGGCGATTCCCAAGGAATCGACCCCGAGTTCGATCACCGGGTCGTTGAGGGTCGGATTGCCGCCGAACTTCTGCTGCAAGGCCGCGAGAATGTGAGCTGCCACGTCGTTGCTCATGGGTCGATGCGCCCGTTCCCCAGGTTCCTTGCCGGGAGCTCTGTGCTCTGGTCCTGTCATTAGTTCCTTCGCGAGACGACCGTTCAGGCCCGATTGCCAGCCGCCCCGGATTGACACGGGGCTGCCCCGCCCGTTCCCTCCCATCGTGGGCAGTCGCACCGCCCAGCTACATTATCCCTGCTATTCTATCGGCCGGCCACCCTCCGGTCCCCCAGAGAAGACCCGCCCGCCGCCGCCGGAACCGCCAGGCGGGAACGGCTGCAATCCTCGCGCGGGTTTTCCCGAATGTTCGGGCGAGGATGCCGCGGCCGGTCCCGCTCCCGGGGGCATTGGGCGATCACGATGCCAGCCGGACTCCAGGGGCAGACCCTGAATCGTCCATTCCCACGGCAAGGTCTACTCGGCGGTCTTCCCGCCGTCGAGAGCTGCGGGCGGCTCCGGGCGGCGCTGAAGTAGATTTACAGCCTCGGCGAAAAAGCCTATCCTGAGGCCTACCAGGACAGTTCCGGAGTTGCCTCGAGGTGGCCGCCCGGCGACAAGCGGGAAGGAATTCTTCGATCGGAGGCGAGATCATGAGCCCCACAGCACTCAGCGCCATCCTGCTCGTGGCGGCGATTGACTACGGGTACGAACCCATGGAAGAGGGTGGCATCCGCTACCTGATTCGCATCGAACCGCACATGGTCGATCTGCTCAGCCGTGGCGAAGCATTCGGCAGCGACATTCCGCCGGAAGTCGCGGGGCGCGTCAGGGCGTTCCGCGTCTACTCCACCGAACAGCCCGCCTCCAAGCAGGTTCCACCGCCGACGGTGGAACAGCCGCTGCCAACCGCGCAGCCGCCGGCCATCGACCAGCCGCCGGCCATCGACCAGCCGGTGACCATCGACCAGCCGGTGACCGGCGCGCAGCCGATGGTGGTCGCGCCATCTTTCGCTGCCAGGCCGCTGGCCGAGACGCCGGCCGAGACGCCGGCCGAGACGCCGGCCAAGACGCCGGCCAAGACGCCGGCCAAGACGCCGGCCAAGACGCCGGGCGGGAGCCTCCGCGACATGTTTCTCGCTCCGCAGGCATTGTCCCCCTCCGAGGAGGCCCCACGGCAACTCCCCAAATCGGAGAAGGTGGAGCATGCCGTGGCCCTCGCGCCCGAGCAGCAGCCGTGGCCGCGGCTCGACCTGAAGGCCGACGGGTCGCGCGACGATGCGGCGCCCAAGCCGTATTTTCCATTGATTCTCGCCCTGCTCGTCGCCGCCGGTTCCAGCACCGGGATGCTCTATTTTGGCTGGCTGGCCTTCGACTACCGCGCGCGGTACCGGGGCCTGCTCCGCGAGATGCTCGGCGAGGAGGATCCGCTACCGCAGCTTGACGGGCATCTCCAGGAGAATCCGCCGGCCGGCGCGCCGCGCGACTCCCGCTCAACGCGCGATCGAGCGGACCGCGGCCGCGCGGGCCAGGAACGCAACAGGCGGACCTGGCGCGAGCCGGTGGTTGAGCCGCTGGAGAGAGATCATGATTGGCCCGAGAGCGATGGCGAATTGGGCTAGACAGGGGCTGGCGCAATCGTCGTTGTTGCAGCCGGCGCGGAAAGGCGGTATACGAACGATGGACGCGCCTGCCGGCCAGTCCTCGACTCGTGGGTTGGCGCTTGATCTGGAGTACACCGATGGCCGAATCACAGCCATCCGCCGCCGGGGCGATCTCGCTCGACGAGCTAATCGCTCTGAACGATGAAATCGCCGCCCTGGTCCGTGCCGGGGTGCCGCTGGATCGGGGATTGTGGCGGCTGGGCGGCGACCTGGGCGGCCGGCTCGGCCGCCTGGCGGCGCGGCTTGGTGAAGGACTTGGCCGGGGCGAGTCGCTGGCCGCAGCGCTCGGCGGGAGCGACGCGGGATTTCCACCCTTCTACTGTGCCGTGGTCGAGGCCGGGGCGCGGACCGGCCGGCTCGCCGCCGCTCTGGAGACGGTGGCCGGCGGCACCCGGCGGCTTGCCGACGCGCGGCGGATGGTCGTCGCCTCGATGATCTATCCCCTGTTTGTTTTTCTGCTCGCCTGGGGCCTGTTCGTCCTGTTTGTCTCAAGGATCGCCGCCGCGCTGTTGACCGTGTTCGAAGGGGCCCCGGTGCCGGCCGCGCGGCTGCTGGAGGCGTTCGTCTTCCTCCGCGCGAGCGTCGCATACTGGGGACCGGCCGTTCCGATCGCCGCGGTCTTCGCCTTCGGCTGGTGGTGGCATCGGGCCAGCCGCGGAACGCTCGCCGAGCCGGCCACCGCCGGGCTCTTGCTCGGGTGGCTGCCCTGGCTGGGGCCGATGGTTCGCGCGTTTCGCCAAGCGGCGTTCGCGGAGCTGCTCGGCTTGCTGGTCGAACACGACTGGCCGCTGCCGGAGGCGATCCGGCTGGCGGCCGAGGCGACCGGCAACGCGAAGATGCGGCGCTGGGCGGAACAGGTTGCCGCCGCAATCGAGCGGGGCGAGAGACTCGGGGGCACGATCCGGCATAGTCCGCACTGCTCGCCCGTCCTCCAGTGGCTGCTCAGGAGCGGCCACGACCGCGGCACGCTCCAGGCGGCCTTGCAGCACGCCGCGGAAATCTATCATCGCCGGGCGGTCCGCCTCTCCAGCTCCGCCCAGCTCTACCTGGCGCCGCTGGCGACGCTGCTGATCGGCGGTTCGGCCACCACGGCGTACGTGCTGCTGGTATTCGGGACCTGGATGTCGCTGCTCAGAACCGTTGTCTCCTGGTAGACGCTGATGGCCGAATTCGCATACAAGGCGAAACGCAGCGACGGACAGCCGGCCACGGGGCGCGTCCGCGCCGCGACGATCGGCGAGGCACTCGCCAGGTTGGCGGCCGAAGGGTTGCTTGTAGAGGCGGAAAATCTTGTCCCTTTGCCCGGCGAGGCGGGTCAAAAAAGTCCGCCGCAACTCTCCTCGCGGGAGACCGTGGAACTGGTCGAAGCGGTCGCCGACCTGGCCGGATCGGAACTGCCGCTAGGCGCTGGCCTGCGGGCCGCGGCCGAGGAGATTCCCCGCCGGCGGATCGCGGCGGCGATGCGCTGCGTCGCCGACGGCCTCGATCGTGGAAAACCGCTGCATGAAGCGCTGGACGCCGGCGGCACGATTCCTCCCCACCTCCGCGGGCTGATCCTGGCCGGACTCCGCACCGGGCGGGTCGCCCACGTGCTCGAAGAGCTGGTCGCCCTCGATCGCGATCGGCTCGAATTGCGGCGGCGGATCATCGCCGCGCTGGTTTATCCGGCGTTTTTGCTGATCGTCGTCTGCTTCTGTTTCCTCATGGCCCAAATCTACATCGCGCGCCCCTTCGTGGCGATCTTCAACGATTTCGGCCTCGATCTGCCGGCGGCGACGCGGCTGCTCCTCGCCTTGATGTCTTGGACGGAGGCCAGCGGGCTGTGGACCTTGGCGATCCTGCTGCTGGTGGTGCTGCCGGCGAGCGTCGTGTTTCTGGCCGCACCGAAGCCGGCGGCGGTGCAGAGGGCCTGCTACCGGCTGCCGATCCTGGGGCCGCTCTGGCACTGGCAGAGCCTCGTGGATTTTTCCCGCCTGATGCAGTTGTTCCTCGAGCGCCAGGTGCCGATGGCCCAATCGCTCCGCTGGACCGCCGACGGTCTGCGCTGGTCGGACCTGGCCGAGGTGAGCCGCGCCTGCGCTGGCGAAGTGGAGGCCGGTGAGAGCTTTTCCACCTGCCTGGCTCGATACGAGGAGTTTCCCGCCAGCCTCCGACCGGTGATCGAAAGCGGCCTGGCCGCCCAGGACCCCGCGGAAGGGTTCGCCGCCGCCGCCGACATGTATCGCCGGCGCGCCGGGGTCGATGTAACGCTCTGGGAGTCGATCCTGCCGCCGCTGATCCTGCTGTTCGTGGCCGCCAGCCTGGGGTTCCTCATCGTGGCGGTCCTGTTGCCGATGACCAAACTGGTCTCCCTGTTGTCGTGAGGTTATGGGTTGATTGCCGCCACTGCCCATCTCGTTGCATTCCTCGGCGCGATCCTCTTCGGCTGCGCGATCCTGCTGGCAGTGCAGATTCTGTCGGGCGGCGCGCGGGAGCAGCGCGATTCCGTGCAGCAGGCGCTCCACGTGGCCGGCTGGATTCTGATCCTGGCCGGTGGATCGGCCGTGCTGCTGATTGCCGGCTGGATTCCCGCGGTCGTCGCCGCCGTCGTCCTGCCGGCGGTCGTTGATCGCCGCCGCCGGGCCCAGCGCTACGCGCTGCTGTCGGCGCTGGTCGTCGCCTTCGAACGCCGCATCGGCGTGATCCCGATCCTGCTGGCCTGCGCCTCGGAACGGCGCGGTTATGTCTCGCGGCGGGCGATGGACCTGGCGGCCCGACTCCAGGCGGGCTGGGCCCTGCCGGATGCGGTGGATGCGACCGGCGGGCTCTTCCCGCCGGACATCCGGCTTGCCATCCGCATGGGCCACGGCTCGGGGCGCCTTGCCCAGGTGCTCCGCGAGCTGGTCGACCGGGCCGACAACAGCGACGCGATCGACGCCCAGGTCGCCGGCAAGGCGACCTATCTGCTGATCGTTCTGCAATTCCTCCTGATGATCAGCGTCTTCCTGATGCTGAAGATTGTCCCGGCATTGCAGAGAATCTTCGAGGAATTCGGCGTGGAGTTGCCCCGGCTGACGATCCTGATGGTGAACGTCGCTCACTTTGCAGCGGCCTACTGGTTCCTTGTGCTGGCCCTCTGGGTGCCCTTGATGCTGGCGGCGTGCCACGCCAGTCTCCGCTACATGGGGGTCGTCCAGCGCGATCTACCCGGGATCACCTGGCTCCGCCGCCGCCTGCACGCCGCCGCATTGCTCGACACCTTGGCAACCTTCACGCGGGCCGACCGGCCAATCACCGAGGGGATCGCCGCGCTGGCCCAATCGTATCCGGTCGCCTCGATCCGCACGCGTCTGGCAAGGGCGGTTGGCGATCTGGCCGGTGGCGCCGATTGGTGTGCCAGCCTGGCGCGGCGGAGACTGATTTCCGATTTCGACCGGGGAGTCTTGGAGGCCGCCCAGCGCGTCGGCAACCTGCCCTGGGCGATGGCTGAAATGGCGGAAGGCAACCGGCGGCGCCACACAACCCGGGCGATTGCCATGATTCAAACCGCGTTTGTCGCTATACTGCTCTGCTACGGGCTGTTTGTCTTTCTGCTTTTCGTGGGCAACTTCATGCCGCTCGTCAAGCTGATTACGGTGTTGACATGATCGGCAACCGCTTGGATCTGCACAGAAGCCGTCCCGTGCCCCTGTCGCGTCGGGCCCCCGACGGGAGGAACCATCTCTGCCTCCGGGGTGGAATGACGTTGTTTGAGGTTCTCGCGGCAGTCGCCGTGCTGGGCGTGCTGCTGATCGCTTGTGCCCAGATGCTTGCGGTGATGACGGTCCAGCAACAGGCGGTCAGAAACCGCCGCGCAGCGGTCCAAATGGCACAGAACGCCATGGAGCGATGCTTCGCCGCAGCCCGGGGGCAAACGGAGGCGGACAAGTCCGACGAAATCGCAGCCGAGGTCACGGCCGCGGGGATGCTCCGCGATGCCCGGGTGGAGATCGCCCTTGAAGACGCTGGCGATCCGCGCGGCGTGCGGGTCGCGGTCGCCTGGCGCGAGGGGGCCGAGGAGCCCGAGCGGGTCGTGCGCCTGACCGGGTGGCGGTATCGCGTGAGACAAGCGGAAGAGGCGGCGAGGCCGTCCCGCGAAGAGCAACCCCAGGCGGCCAGGCCATGAGAAAGCCGGACGGATACACGCTGGTCGAAATCCTCGTCGTCGCGGCGGTCGGCACGGCGATCTTCGGTGTAACGATTGGCGTTCTCTACCTGCTCAAGGAGGCCCAGGTAGCCGCCTTTGAACGCACGCTCTCCGGCCGCACGGTGGGCCGCTTGGCCGAGGTGTTTCGCGACGACGTGCACCGCGCCGCCCAGATCGAGCGGCCAGCGGGCCAGGCAGGGGGCGCGGACGAAGCGGTTTGGCGGTTGGCAATCCCGCCAGAGACGGTTGTCGAATACCGGTTCTCGGCCACTGCGGTCGAACGCACCGAGTCGACCGAGTCGGCCGGTTCGAGCTCGTTCCGCGAGAGTCACCGGCTGCCGGCGGGAACCGCGGCGACGCTCGAACCAGCGGAGTCGCCGGGTTCGATCGTCACGCTGCGGATCGAACCGGCGGGGCGGCAACCTGTGCTGAAGTGGCGGCCGATCGTTGTTGATGCAGTGCTCGGGTTGGACCGGCGGGTTGGCGAGCCGGCTCCGGAGGAAGCGGCCCGCTTGCGGGATGGTCGCCCGGGCGAGTAACCGTGGAGTATCCGAGATGACTTCCATCATCGGTCGTTCGGGGATTTGTCGGGCAGCGGCCGGCGGGCAGGACCGCCCGCAGCCGGTGCAAACCGCCAGAGGCGGCGCGTGCCGGGCCGGCATGGTGCTGCTGGTGACGATTGTCTGTGTCGCCGTGGGGACGGCGGTGATGTTGGCGATTGTGAAACAGGCGTTGCTCAGCCGCCGGGAAGCGGACCTGGAACAGTATCGGGCCCAGACCCTGTGGCTGGCCGAGTCCGGAATGGATCGCGCCTCGGCCCGGCTGGCGGCCGATCCCGGCTACCGGGGAGAAGAGTGGCTGCTGCCGGCCGGCGATCTTGGCGGCAGCGACGCCGGCCGCGTGAGCATCCGCGTCGAGCCGATCGCGGACGAACCCGACGTTTTTCAGGTCCGCGTGGTTGCCGACTATCCGGTCGATGCGGTCGAGCGCGCGCGGAAGAGCAAAGAATTCCGCGTGCGGCCGCGAGGGTGAGTTTGAGGAGAATCGCGATGGGAACGAGAAAAGCCGGATTTACACTGGTTGAACTGCTGGTCGTGATTGCGATCATCGGGATCCTGATTTCCCTTCTTCTGCCGGCGGTCCAAGCTGCCCGCGAGTCGGCCCGGCGGATGCAGTGCGCCAACAACCTGGCTCAGCTGGGCCTGGCGCTACAGAGTTACGAGGCGGCGCACGAGGTCCTGCCCCCCGGCGTGGTCGATTCAACCGGTCCGATTGTCAACGGCCCGGAGGGTTACCACATGAGCTGGATCGTGCAGATTCTGCCGCACATCGAGCAAGGCGTCGCCTTCAAACACATCGATTTCGCACGCGGTGCGTACGACAAGAAGAATCGGAACGTGGCCGAGATCGAGATTTCGTCGCTGCGCTGCCCGTCGGATCCGGGCGGGGGAAACGGGCCGGTGAACTACGCCGGGTGCCACCACGAGGTTGAGGCGCCGATCGACGCCGGCAATCACGGGATGTTCTTTTTGAACAGCTCGCTCCGCACAAGGGAGGTCCCCGACGGGGCCTCGCACACGTTTTTTTTGGGCGAGAAACTCATTGATGCGTCGGACCTCGGCTGGATGTCGGGCACGCGGACCACGCTGCGAAACACGGGCACGCCGATCAACAAGACATCGGGGAGCGAAGGCTGGGAAGACTACGAAGTCATCGATTTCTGGGCGGAGGCGGGTGAGGAGTCCGCCTGGGACGGCTATTTCCAGGCCGATCAAGAGCAGAAGGAGTCGCCGGAGAGCGAGGAAGCAGCGAAGAGCGAGGCCCCCATCCGGCTGACCGAGAAGCAGAGGCAATCGCGGAAATACGTGGGCGGATTCAGCGCCGCCCACCCCACGGTGGCGAACTTCCTCTTCGGCGACGGTTCGGTCAAGACCTTGGCCGAAGGGATCGACTTTGACGTTTACCAGCAGTTGGGCCACCGCGAGGATGGCAAGCTGCTGAAATCCGACCGGTTCTGATCCCGCCCCCCCCACGAGGGAAGAGCAGATACGCGAACCGGCGGGTAGTGGCCGATCGCCAGGCATCTCGCCGGTGCCCCCGCCGGCCGGAAAGGAAGTTCCCCTGATGAAACCGCGCCGAGCCGGCACTTCCGTCGCCTCGATCTTGCTGTTGACGGCCGTCGTGGCGATCTACGCGGCGGGGATCGTCTCGATTCGCACGATGGACGACCCGCCGCCGGGCGAATCCGTTGGGGTCCTGCTCGTCGTGGGCCTCCTGTTCGGCACCGTTTGCGGGGCCGTTCTGGGAGCGCTCGGCGGCAAAAAGAGACTCGATCTTGCGGTTGGCGCGGTGTCTGGAGCGTTCTTTGGGCCGCCTTCCGTCCTGCTGCTGGCGCTGCCCGACGCGCTGCCGATGGTCCTCGTCGGCGGGGTCGTCCTGGTCGCGTTTGCCTGCGCCGCCCGGTTCTTCTCCCCCAGGGATCGCCCGGCCCCGCCTGGTGATCCAAAGCAGAGCGGCGGGTGACTCAGCGGTGGGCGGGTTTGGGCAGCAGCAGGGCGAGCGGCCGAAACCGATAGAAGCGACGCGTGCACCGACCGCAGCGGATCGGCGCCACCAGCGGCATGGCGAGCCAGATATACCAGGCATGGCCGCCGGAGCGACTGCGAAACAACTCACGAGAACCACAGAATGGACAAGCCACTTGCCGAAAGCCGCCTTGATCGATTAGGCTTTGTTGTTTATTTCCCCTCGAACGCGGTGTCTGCGAGGGAACGGGTCTGGATCGAAGTCGGATGATCGTTTTATCGGTTCTGGGGATACGCAAGCATTACGGCGATGAGCAGGTCCTTTCGGGAGTCGCGTTCGACGTCCGCCCGGGGGACCGGATTGGACTGGTTGGGCCGAATGGGACGGGCAAGACGACGCTCCTGCGGATTCTGGCGGGCGAGGTGGAGGCGGATGGCGGCACGGTCCAGTGGCATCCGGCCGCGCGGGCCGAGTATCTCCGCCAGCATCCACTCATCGATCCGAACCGGACGCTGTGGGAAGAGGCCAAAAGCGCCCTGAAATCGCTCTTCGCGCTCCAGCACGACGCGGAACAGGCCGCCCGCCAACTCGCCGAGTGCACCGACGAATCGGAGCATCGGCGGCTGGCCGCGCGCTACGACCACCTCCAACAGGAATTGCATCGGCAGGACGCGTACAACCTGGACCATAAGGTGGAACGGGTTCTCGACGGGCTCGGCTTCCCCGCCGCGCGGTTCCACCAATCCGTCGAAGCCCTCAGCGGCGGAGAGCAGA
The DNA here is from genome assembly GCA_012744395.1 of Pirellulaceae bacterium. GTDB lineage: Bacteria > Planctomycetota > Planctomycetia > Pirellulales > Thermoguttaceae > JAAYCB01. The sequence continues at coordinate 25,966 of JAAYCB010000298.1, read as the reverse complement.
ACCGTCTGATGCTGGCCAGGCTCCTGCTTTCCGATCCGGACATGATGCTCCTCGACGAGCCCTCGAACCACTTGGACATCGATGCCACCGGGTGGCTCGAAGACTACCTGGCCGGCAGCGGCGCGGCGATGCTCCTGGTCAGTCATGACCGCTATTTTCTCGACAAGGTGACGACGCGGACGCTGGAGCTGTTCCACGGAACCGTGGAGTCGTACAGTGGAAATTTTTCCGCCTATTGGCGGCAGAAAGCCGAGCGGGTGCTCGTCCAACGGAGGACCTATGAAAAGCAGCGGGCGGAAATCGAGAAGATGAAGGAGTTCATCCGGCGGAACGCCTGCGGGCAGAAGCACGCCCAGGCCGAGGACCGCCGGAAGAAACTCGAGCGGATCGAGACCGTGGCGCCGCCCCGCGAGATTGCCACCCCCCCAATGGGATTTCCCAAGGCCGAGCGGAGCGGCGACATCGTCTACCGCGTCGAGGGGCTCGCCAAGGCCTATGATCGGCCCCTGTTCACCGATCTGACATTCGACATCCTCCGCGGCCAACGCTGGGGAATCCTCGGACCAAACGGTTCCGGCAAGAGCACCCTGCTCCGCTGCCTGCTCGGAGAGATCGCCCCGGACGCCGGACGCGTTGTTGTCGGACAGGGCGCCAGCGCCGGCTATTTCGACCAGCACCTCAGTCAACTGCCAGCCGGCGAACTGGCCGTCGACGCGATCCGCCCCGCGGGGATCGAACTCGACCAGCCCAAGCGCAGAAACCTGTTGGCGCGGTTCGGGGTGACGGGCGACACCGCGCTGCAAAAGGTCGAGAGTCTCAGCGGAGGGGAACGCTGCCGGGCGGCCCTGGCGCGGCTGGCGGCGGCACAGGCGAACGTCCTCGTCCTTGACGAACCGACCAACCACCTGGACCTCTGGGCGCGCGACAGCCTGGAGCGATCCCTGCGCCAGTTCAACGGAACGGTGCTGTTCGTCAGCCACGACCGCTACTTCATCGATCAGGTTGCCGACCATCTGCTCGTCGTCGAACCCGATCGTTTCCGAGTCATCGAAGGCAATTATTCGGACTATCAGAATCTCGTCCAGCGCCGGTTCGCCGACCCCTCGGCGCAAGCGGCGCGCACGGAAACGCGGGGGCAATCGGGCGACAATCAGAAAAAGGCGATCGACCAGCGGGAGCCGACACGGCGGAAGCGGCGGTTTCCCTACCGCAAGGTCGAGGAGATCGAGGCGGAGATCTTCGAGCGGGAATCCCGTCTGGAACAGTTGCAGGCCGCGCTGAGCGACCCGGTCACCCTCCGCGATGGAGACCGGGTGCGGCAAACGATGTCGCAGATCGCCGGCGAGCGCGACAGGCTCGGCACCCTCTACGAGCACTGGGAAGAGGCAACGGAACTGAATTGGTGATCCGGGCCGCGCGCCCCGTAGGGTGGTGCAAAATGGACTTCGGGGGCGGAATGCAGACGCCAACCGGCGCCAGCGGCGGGAAAAAACGTCATCCCCCCCACGGCGGCCTCGCGCGGCTTGCGTGCCCGCCCCGCAGGGGGGGCTGGCCGCTTGTTTAAGGATGTCTCGCCCGGCCCCGCATTTCCCGCAAGACCGATCCGTCATGCGCATCCGTTCCGGGAACGGTTCTTCGTGGCAATTGTGAATTTAAGCAACTATAATTGTGCAGTAGCGGCTCGGCGCAGCGGCTACCTGGCCGCAATCGTCGTTCGCGGGAGATGCGCGTCTGGCAGCGTCTCCGTGCCCTTTGTTTCCCTGTCTCATCTCGGGAGAATCAGCCGTGTCGAATGCCGACGGGAACAACCTGGAACCGAAAAACGGGAGTCTGCCGGACGGTGGCGACCCCCTGGAGGGCAGGGGAGACCTCGAGTCGCAGGATCCGTTGGGCAATCTGGATGAAGCGGGCGGCTTCGACGAAGCGGTCCCGCTCGGCGATCTGCCCGCGGCGGAGGCGGCGGCCGAGGAGGGCGAGGTGTCGGCAGAAGCTCCGGCGGAGTCCAAGGACACCAAGAAGAGCCGGCGGAAGCAGGCGGCCAAGGACAAGGCGGCCAAAAAACAGGCGGCCAAGGAAGAGGCCGCTCGAGAGAAAGCGGCCAGGAAGCAGGCGGCCAAGGAAAGGGCCGTCAAGGACAAGGGCGAAAAGGCCCCGTCCGGCGAGGGCCGGGGGATCGCCGGCATCGCCGTGCTGGGATTCTGCGGGGTGTCGATCCTGCTCCTTGTGGCGCTCGATGCAATGGTGTTTCTCCGGCAGGGCTTCCTGTTCCTGCTGTTGATCAACGTCTTCTGGCTGATCGCCACGGCGATCCCCTTGATCATGTGGCTCGGTCGCGAGACGTTGAATTTCTACGAGGTCGTCCTGGGCATCTCGCTGGCTGGGGTTGTCATCGCCGTATCGCTGCTGGCCGCCGAGTGGCTGGTGCGGTATGGGGGCGAATCGAAGCCGAAGGTCGGTGCAGCGCCGATGGCGACTCAATTTGGCGCCGAGAGGACCAGTGCGGTGGCCTGACCGGCGAACGTCGCGTTCAGGAGCAGTGCGGTGGGGACGGCCCGCGGGAGCGGGCCCTCGCGGACGATGTTGACGTCGCAGCGGGGGTCCGGAGTCCGGAAATTGAGCGTCGGCGGGACAGCCCCGTCTTGAATTGCCAGCAGGCTGGCCAGCATTTCCGTCGCCCCGGCCGCGGCGCCGAGATTGCCGAAGTAGCTTTTCGGGGCCGTCACGGCGGCCGCGCCGAGGACTTCGCCGATCGCCGCCGCTTCGATCGCGTCGTCGATCGCCGTGCTCAGCCCATGCGCATTGACGTGCCCGATGTCCCCAGGCGCCAGGCCGGCGTCCGCCAGGGCGGCGGCCAAGGCTCGGGCGATGCTTCGGCGTTGGCCCGCCGCGCCGCCCGCCGGAACATAGCTGCTGCTTGAACCGGCGATTCGGGCTTGGATCTCCGCGCCGCGGGCTTCGGCGTGTTCCCTGCGCTCCAGCACGAAGACCGTCGAACCCTCGCCGTGGACCTGGCCGCTGCGCGCCAGGTCGAAGGGGCGGAGGACCGTCTGGGGGTCTTCCCGGCTCGGCGACAAGCGGCCGATCAGGCAATGGCGGACCCAGTCGAAGGGGTTCATCTGCGAGCTTGCGCCCCCGGCGAGCATCACGTCGGCGGCGCCGCGCTGGATCGCCCGCGCCGCTTCGCAGACCGCCAACAGCGAGGAGACATCGCCGTGATGGATCGTGTTGTTCGGCCCGCGGGCGTCGTGCGCGATGGAAATATGCGAGGCGATCATGTTCGGGAGGACTTTGAGGAAATTCAGCGGAAACGACACGGCGGCGCCCTCGACCGCCCAGCGCTCGTAGCGGAACTGTCCCTCGACCAGGCAGCGGCGGTAGGGCTCTTCGCTGATCGCCAGCGTGCTGCCGATCGAGTCGGCCCCGAGCACCACCCCGAACCGGTCGGGAGCGACACTGCCGGGGCGGACCCGGGCATCGGCGCACGCCAGGACCGAGGCCGCGACTCCAAGCTGGCAGTCGCGGGCCATCAGCTTCAGGCTCTTGCGCGGCGTGACGTAGCCCTTGGGTTCAAAGTCCTTGACCTCGCCGGCGATGCGAACCGGCAGCCCGCTGGAGTCGAACAGCGTGATCGGCCCGATCCCGCTCCGCCCCGCGCGGAGCGAGGCGCTGAAGGCCTCGCGGCCGATGCCCAGCGGAGACAGGGTTCCGACTCCCGTAATGACGACGTCCGGACGAGTCACTGGATGTTCACCCCCCCCCCGAGAATAAGCGAGCCGAGCCCCGCCGACCGCCCGAAGGCATTGGCGGGGTTCGGCTCAGCGAACCTATCGTGATTTGGCGGAACGCCGCGAGTTAGAAGGTCACGATCAGATCGAACCCACCGGAGAGCTGCTCGTCCTCCTGGCCGGCGTCGAAGGGCAGCGCGCCTGCTCCCCTGTACCAGTCGTAGCGGAGTTCCGGCCGGAAGCGGACGTTGGGGCGCGGCTTCCAGTTGACGCCGCAGGTCACGGCGTAGTAGTCGCCGGCCTCCAACAGGTGCGTGCCGTCATCGTCATGGTACCATTCGAACCGCAACCCGGTCGCCCAGCACGGATTGATCGTGTAGAGCAGGTAGTTGTTGATTCCGTACCACTGATTGACGACCGCGCCGCCGGAGTTTCCGCCCCAGTCGGTCTGGAACACGTAGGTGAGCTTGTTGGTGAGCAGGACGTCGGCGATCACGCTCTGCATGTAGATGTCGCCGTCCCTGGCGCCAAAGTCCCCGGCGTTCAACGCCCACGTCAGCGTGATCGCGTCCGTCAGGGGAGCGCGGATGCCGCCGAGGAACGTGTTCATCCCGAGGTAGTTGTCGAAGCCGGTGTCCCAGCCCTGCGTCCAACCGCCCCAGAACGTCAGGTCGTTCCATGCATATTCGGCGAGCACGCCGGTGTGGGTGTACGGCTCACCGAAGGCGTGGCAATAGCTGTGCGAGTAGAAGAAATTGTCGATTACGGGAACCCTCTCGTAACCCAAGATCGTGAAGAAGTGGCCCATCTTCACGGAGAGGTTGTTGACGGCCAGCTCGGCATACAACTGCGGCAGGGCCGATCCGTAGTAGCCCGACGCATCCCAGGAATTGTCATAGGCGTTGGGATGGCTGAAGAAGGCCTGCGTATCCGGGCCGTCCACGCCGAACACGAAGTCGCTGCGGAATCCCCAGTCCCAGCCGTATCCGCCGGTGTTCGCCCGTCTCTCGAAGAATCCCCAGACCTGGTCGACCGTGAACTCGTCGCCGACTTCCCGGAAACCGATCGGGCCGTTGTTGTCCGCGCCGTGGGCGTTCACGTAGCCGCCCGCCGAGACCCAGCCGCCGTAGCGGTAGCAGGAGCTTTCATCATTCAGGTAGCTCTGGAGGGTCCACGGATCGCCCGTGCAGCGGCAGGGGAACAGACACAGGGATCCCGAGCCGCAACCCGAGCCGCAATCCGAGCAGGCACGCGAGCTCGAACAACCGGCGTCGCAAGTCGCGCTCTTCGTCCTGGCCGGGTAACATTCATCGTCGACCGCCGGGCCGCTGGCAGCGGCGGCGGGCTCGGGCGCGGCGTACGAAATCGGCAGATACGAGCCGCTTTCGCCGAACGCCCCCGTACAGCAATACGCCAGGATTGCTGCCGGTAAGGAGAACCATTGGACTAATCGCATCGCAACCCCCAATGCAAAAGGAAAGTGTTTCGCCAGGTGATTTCTGAACTGGCCAACCCAATTCTTGCTGTTACTCGGCCGCCGCTCTCCCGCTGGCAGCCGGCATCACGGACAGGGTTTGTGATCGGTATCCGACAGCAAACCGCGACTGAAAATCCATGAAGTTCGCAACGTGACGATCAACGAAAATTACATGTTGGGCGAGACTTTGCCGGTTGCGGAGACAACCCGGCGCAAACCAGCCGGCAACGTGACAACGCGTAGCGCTGAACCGGTAGGCAAACCAGAAAAGACGGACGCCAGCGCCGGGGAGTCTTCGGCCGCGATTGGCCGCGCGTGACGTTTCTTTGGTCGACGACCGCTGGCTCGATGATTCTCCATCCGCGCCTGCGGAGTCCCGCCCTCGCCGGCGTCTTTCGATCCGGATGGGAACCGATCTGGGAAGGCTGAAGACCGACGACTGCCTGGGATGGGGTTGGCGGCGGGCGGCGGGCCGTTAGTGGTCGTACCAGATGCCGAAGCCGAGTTTGTCTTCAAACTTGTTGAAGAATTCCCATTGGTCGCTCATGCCCTGAAAATAGTGCATGCCGATCCGGAAGAGATGCCCCGATGGGCCGCGCCACTGCCATCCCGTCTGCACGGCAAGATGGCCGCCGAAATCGAATTCCTGCCGCAGGTGGCCGTTGATCGCCCAAAAAGGCGACCCCCGCATCCCGTTTGGCGCGGCGGGACTGTAGTCGGCGCCGAACTGGAATTCCCAGGGCCGCGAGCCTCCGTCGCACTCGAAAGCCCAACCGGCTTCTGCGTAGAGCCGCCAATCTTCGGTCCAATAGAACGAATGCCCCCAGACCAGCACGTCGCGCGAGAAATTGAGCCGCTCCAGGGTGTTGTTGCGGACCATGTATTCATCGCCCAGGTGCGAACTCAGATGGTAGTAGGCGAATTTCGCCTGGTAACGCCCCCGGCCGTAGGTCAAGGGAATGCCGAAGCGGAAGTCGGCGCTGACCACGTCGCGTTCCCTCTCCAGGTCCAGGCGTGGCATTCCCGCCCCCTCGATGTCGAGTTGCCAGCCCTGCGGTCGGTCGGCCTCGGCCGTTCCGTAGCGCAAGATTCCCACCCGGCCGCCGAGCGCCACGTCCCACATCCAGCCTTGGCGCACATCGTGGACCCAGTGGCTGGCGAATCGCGATTCCTTCACGCCGGCAAGATACGACCGGTAGATCAGCCCGTCGGGCAGCACTTGCCAGAGCCACACGTCGTGCGGTTCGGCTGGCGGTTCCAGGGCCGAGACTCGCCCGTCCTGACCGAGGCCGGTCGGCACGTCGATCGAGTCTTCCGGCGAGGAAAACAGCGCGGCGGAGGACGCGGACGAGGCGGTCGCCGGCTGGCCGAACAGCGCGGTTGTCAGCGAGGACCCAGCCGGACGAAAGGCAGGATGCTGCGAGGGGGGCACACCCCCCCAAGCAGACGCGTGTAGCAGGGCTGAACCCTGCCCGGCCTGCTGCTGAGCCAGTGCGGGTGCTAGCAGGCCGACAGCGCCGAACACGATCAGGCTCAAGACATGCGCGTTGCGGAGCAGGCGCGCGGGCCGAGCCGGCCCGCGCCGAATCCTGAGAGTAGTCATCTCGCCCCCCGGGCGTGCAAACGTGGGTCTCGATCTTCGCCGCCGATGCGGCACGCCGCAGGTGTCGGGCCACCGCCGGCAGTCGGGAAATGCCGGCGGCAGTTGGCACTTGACGGTTTCCGCGCTTCCGTGGACAGGCTCCTGGCCGCCGCAACTTGCCGCGAATACCAGAAATATCGGCAAATACGGCAAATCGGATGAGTCCGGATCATCCTGTCGGCTTGAGGGCGCCGCCAGATTTCTCTAGAATCTCCCCCCTGGACTGCCAAGACAAGGGAGGGTCGCGATGTCGGAAAGAACGCTCGTTCTCCTCAAACCGGACTGCATCGAGCGCCGCCTGGTCGGCCGCGTGATCGCTCGGCTGGAGGATAAAGGGCTGAATATCATCGCCATGAAGATGATCCGCGTGACCCCGGAACTCGCCCGCCGCCACTACGCGGAGCATCTAAACAAGCCCTTCTATCCCGGACTCGAGTCGTTCATCACCCGCAGCCCGATCGTCGCCATGATCGTCGAGGGTCCGGAAGCGGTCGCCGTCGTCCGCAACCTGGTGGGCGTCACCAACGGCCTGGAAGCGGCGGCGGGGACGATCCGGGGGGACTTCAGCTCGAGCCAGCAGATGAACCTCGTCCATGCCTCCGACAGCCCCGAATCGGCGCTTCGCGAGATGGACATCTTTTTCAGCCAGGCTGAACTCTGCCCCTACGCGCCGGCGGTCAAGCCGTGGCTGGGGACGCACGAAGAGCGGCCAGCAAGATGACCCGGCTTGGGCAGCGCCCCAATCAGTTGCCCAACGCGCGGATCTCGGCAACCTGGTACGCCGGGGCGAAGTCCTTGCCGTCCGGCGCCGGATCGCCCAGCTCGCCGCGGACTTCCACCAGATCGCCGCGCCGGAAACCGGCAAGCGCAGCCGACTGCTCGAGCACGACGCTGCCGCCATACTGGTCGGTGACGCCGTCGATCGGGATGTAACGCAGCTTCCAACACTGCTCCTTCTCGAGGTACTCCAGGCGCCCCCGCAGGCGGCGGTAGTCGGTGCTGTAGCCGTAGTCGCCGAGCGGATCCCGACGTTTGCTGCGGGCGAGCGGTTCCTCCGCAACGGCCGCCGCGGCGGCTTCGGGCTTCGAAACGGGAGCGACGGCAGAGGCGAGTTCAACTCGGTCATCGCGGCGGACTTCCGCGCCGCGGCCGACCGGCGGCAGGTCCATGATGTCGACCGCCGTCCCGGCAGCACCTGCCGCGTCGGGGCGCGTTGGGCTCGGCGGCGAGTAGACGGCTGGCCTCTGGCGAGCGAGATCCTCGCTGCGGGGGGCGATCGTCTGAACAATCCGCTCGGGAACGTTCGGCGGCCCGGGGGACGCCGCGGCGCTGGATGCAGCGGCCGCCGGCCGCGAGGATGGATTTGCAGCCAGCGACGAAGGGCTGGCAGCGACCGCTTCGCTGCCGAGGGGGATGCTCCGCCGCGCGGAGACGGGAATCTCGATCGGATCGCCCTTCGGCTGCGCGGCCAATTGTTCGGCGGGCGCAGGTGCGTGTTCGGCGGGCGCAGGTGCGTGTTCGGCGGGCGCAGGAGCGGTGTCCGCTGCGGCAGTCTGCGGTGGAGAAGCCGCTTGGCTGGCGGCCTCCGGAGTGGCGGCAAGCCCTGCCGAGGCCCGCGGGATGCCTTCGGCGGCCGTGGCGGCCTGATGGGGGTAGTAGGGATCGACAGCGGGCCGGCGCGACATCTGGCCGGTGCCCGGAGGGGGGATCTTCGTTTGTCCGTAGAACGGGTCGATTGGGATCCTGGCCTCCGAGCCTTTGCAGCCGCCGAGGGCAGCGGCAAAAACAACGGCAAAAAGAAGCCGGATCATCGATTTGACTCCTTTCCACCGTTGGCCAGACATGACGGATACCCTGGACAGAGCGCCGCGCGGCGGCGCGAAGGAAAAAACTCACCGACCCCCCCGGTAGCCATCCGAGGGCGCGCGGGATGATGCACGATTTCCGGCCCCGGGTCCAGCCCAATTTTCGCCTTCGGGCGGGAATCGGCGGGAATTTCGCTGACCCAAAACCTACCCTCTTCGCGCGGCCACCGGAAACGAACCGAGGATCTCCAGGCGGAGCGTCCGGGATCGAAGCGATTGAAAGCACCTCTGCATCGGCCGTTCGCTCTGGTGCCCCTCAACCTCGACGAAGAACAGGTAGGTCCGGGCGCAATCGGGAACGGGAAACGACTCGATCCAGGTGAGGTTCAGTTCATTCCGTTTGAAGATGCCGAGCACGTCCGCCAAAGCGCCGAAGCGGTGCTCCGTCTGGAACAGGATCGCCGTGCGATCGCTTCCGGTCGGGCCGGAGACATGGTCGCCGATGACGGCAAACCGGGTTGTGTTGTTCGGGTGGTCCTCGATGCGCTCGGCAATCACGTCCAGACCGTAGTGCATTCCGGCCTGAAGGCTGGCGATCGCCGCCGCTCCCGGTTTTTCCAGGGCCAACTGGGCGGCCGTCGACGTGCTGGTCACTTCGATCGGCCTTGCAGCCGGCAGGTGCCGCGCCAGCCAGTTGCGGCACTGGCTCAGCGGCTGCTGTTTGCTGTAGACCTCGTGGACCTCGTCGCGGGCACACTTGCCGAGAAGAAAATGCTGGATTTCCAGCTCGACTTCCCCGCAGATCTTCAGGGGCAGCCGCGTGAACATGTCCAGCGTGTCGGCGATTCGCCCATCGGTTGAGTTTTCGATCGGGACCAGGCCGAAGTCGGACTGGCCGCGGTTGACCTCCTCGAAGACGGCCGCGATGCTGCCAACCGGCGCTAACTCGACCGACTGGCCGAAGTGGGCGATCGCCGCCAGGTGGCTGTACGTATAGAGCGGCCCGAGAAACGCCACGCGGAGCTCCCGCACCAGCGCACGGCATCCGCCGACGGCCTCGCGCAACGCGGCGCGGATCGCCTCGCTGGGGAGCGGGCCGGGGTTGGCCGCCACGGCCCGTCCGATCTGTTCCTCTTCCTCCGCAAAAACAAACGCCGCTTGCCCCGCCTGCCTGCGCGCCTGGACAATCTGGACCATCGTCTTGGCACGCGCGTTCAACATCTCAACCAGTTGCCGATCGAGCCGGGCCTGTTCCTCCAGCAAATCCTCGAGGCGGCTCGGAGGCGGCTCGGGAGACTCGACCGGCCTGGCCGATTGGACGCTTCGACTCGCCCGCGGTCCCACCCGTCTTTTTGGTTTCGCTTTCGCCATGCAGAGACTCTCAGCCCGTCGTAGGAGTTGGATTTCAGTGGCCGACTCGCGCGATTCTCCACCGCGACTGTTCCCCTTGTACCGCCCGATCACTTATAGTGTCAACGGAAACGATCCAGAACCGCCCGGCTGTCAAAAATGCAGTCGTCCCGTTGGCGGAGAGTACGCCATGCCAAAATGGCAGTCAACAGTCCGCCGATATCCCGCAGGGCTGCCTCCAGCCAGCAGGCCGTCCTCTTAACAGCTTGTTGCAAAAGCGGTTGCGACGAATGAAAATTCTCGCACCGCCGGTCGGCACGACCTTTGCACAATGATCGGAGACCGTACAGATTCGGGCGGACATTTCCTCCTGCGTTTCTTGGAATTCCGTGAGACAGAGTATTGCCGCCCCAATTTCGGGGCCGGATGGCGGCGCTTGCGAGGCACGCAATAGCCAGTGAAAGGAGCAGACGATGGCCAAAGGCGAGAAGATCATCGGGATCGATTTGGGTACAACTAACTCCGTGGTGGCGGTCATGGAGGGGCGCGAGGCGAAGGTCATCCCGAACGCCGAAGGCAATCGTCTGACCCCCAGCGTGGTGGCATTCAACGACAAAGGGGAAACGCTCGTCGGCGAGCCTGCCCGACGCCAGGCGGTGACCAACCCCAAACGCACGATCTCCTCGATCAAGCGTTTCATGGGCCGGCGGCACGACGAGGTCGCTGCCGAGGAGAAGATCGTCCCCTACGAGATCATTGGCGGCCCGCAGGACTACGTCAAGGTCCGAGTCGACAATCACGACTTCACCCCTCCGGAGATTTCCGCCAAAACGCTGCGGAAGCTCAAGGAATCCGCCGAGGCCTACCTCGGGCACAAGGTCAACAAGGCCGTGATCACCGTGCCGGCGTATTTCAACGATGCCCAGCGGCAGGCGACCAAGGACGCCGGCCAGATCGCCGGGCTGGAAGTTGCGCGGATCATCAACGAACCGACGGCCGCCTCGCTGGCTTACGGGCTGGACAGGAAAGCCTCCGAGAAGATCGCCGTCTTCGACCTCGGGGGGGGGACGTTCGACATTTCGATTCTCGAAGTGGCCGACGGCGTCTTCCGCGTTATCAGCACCAACGGCGACACCCACCTCGGCGGCGACGACTTCGACCAGGCCCTGATCAACTACGTGGCCGACGAGTTCAAGAAGGAGCAGGGGATCGACCTTCGCAAAGACACGATGGCCCTCCAGCGGCTCCAGGAGGCATGTGAAAAAGCCAAGAAGGAACTCAGTTCGGCCCAGTCCACCGACTTGAACCTGCCGTTCATCACGGCCGACGCCTCCGGCCCGAAACACCTGCAAATGAACATCACCCGGTCGAAACTCGAGCAGCTCATCGATCCGCTGGTCGAACGCTGCCGCCGCCCGGTGACCCAGGCGCTTGCCGACGCCAAGATGTCTCCCCGGGAGATCGACGAAGTCGTGCTCGTCGGCGGTTCGACGCGCGTGCCCAAGGTGCAGGAACTCGTCAGGACGATGTTCGAAAAGGAGCCCCACAAGGGCGTCAATCCCGACGAGGTCGTGGCCGTCGGGGCGGCAATCCAGGGCGGCGTGCTCGCCGGCGAGGTCCATGACGTGCTCCTGCTCGACGTCACCCCGCTTTCCCTGGGCATCGAGACGCTCGGCGGCGTCATGACCCGGCTGGTCGAGCGCAACACGACGATCCCCACCGAGAAGAAGCAGATCTTCAGTACGGCCGACGACAGCCAGACGGCGGTCACGATCAAGGTCTACCAGGGCGAGCGCGAGATGGCCGCGGACAACCGTCTGCTCGGCCAGTTCAACCTGGAAGGCATCCCGCCGGCGCCGCGCGGCGTCCCCCAGATCGAGGTCTCGTTCGATATCGACGCCAACGGCATCCTCAACGTGTCGGCCAAGGACTTGGGAACGCAGAAGGAGCAGAAGGTGCGGATCGAGCAGTCGGCGGGCCTCTCCGAGCAGGAAATCGAGAAGATGCAAAAAGACGCCGCCGCGCACGCCGAAGAGGACAAGAAGAAGCGGGAATTGGCCGAGCTTCGCAACCGCACGGACACGATGTGCTTCGAACTCGAAAAACTGATCAAGGAACACGATGCGAAGCTCCGGGATAGCGACCGCGCGGCGATGAAGACGGCCCTGGAGAAGGCCCGCGCGGCGATCGACAGCGGCGACGCCGACAAGATCAAGGCGGCCCTGAACGAATTGGAGCAGGCTTCCCACGCGTTCAGCAAGGTGCTCTATGAGTCGGCCGCCGCCCGCGGCGCCGCCGGCGGCGAGGCTGGCGGCGAGGCCGGCCCGCAGGCCGCGGCGGGCGGCGCTTCGCCGGGTGACGACGAAGCGATCGACGCGGAGTTTGAAGTCAAGGACAATTAAGGGGCGCGGGCGGACGATGGCATTCCGGTTTGACAAACTGACGATCAAAGCCCAGGAGGCCATCGCCTCGGCGCAGGCGCTCGCCGCCGAACGGGGCCATCCCGAGATCGATCCGCTTCACTTGCTTTCCACGCTGCTCGCCGAGGCCGAGGGCGTGATCCTCCCGATCCTTGAGCAGATCGGCGTCGACATGCCGCAACTCCGGCAGATCGTCGCTGCGGAATTGGGACATCTTCCGCGGGCTTCCGGAGGCGCCCCGCCACAGGTCGGCGCGGCGCTCGGCCGCGTTCTGGAGAAAGCCCAGAACGAGGCCGATGCCATGAAGGACGAGTACATCTCCACCGAGCATCTCCTGCTGGCCCTGGCCAAGATCGACTCGAAGGCCCGCCGGGTGCTCGAACTGGCGGCGATCGATGAAGAACGGCTCTTGGCCGCGCTTCAGAGAATCCGTGGCAGCGCGCGGGTCAGCGACCCGAACCCGGAAGCGAAATTCCAGGCCCTGGAAAAGTACGGGAACAACCTGGTGGAACTGGCCCGCCGCGGCAAACTCGATCCGGTGATCGGGCGCGACCAGGAAATCCGCCGCGTGATCCAGGTCCTCTCCCGGCGGACGAAGAACAACCCCGTGCTGATCGGCGAGCCCGGCGTGGGCAAGACGGCGATCGCCGAGGGGCTCGCCCTGCGGATCGTCGAGGGCGACGTGCCGCAAAGCCTCAAGGACAAGCGCGTCATCTCCCTCGATCTCGGGGCCCTGATCGCCGGCACGAAATATCGCGGCGAATTCGAAGAGCGCCTCAAGGCCGTGCTCCGGGAGGTGGAGGACGCCCGCGGAAACGTGATCATGTTCATCGACGAGCTGCACACGGTGATCGGCGCCGGCAGCGCCGAGGGGGGCAGCGACGCGGCCAACCTGCTCAAGCCAGCGCTTGCCCGGGGCACACTCCGCTGCGTCGGCGCGACGACGCTCGACGAATACCGGAAGTACATCGAGAAGGACGCCGCGCTGGAACGCCGTTTCCAACCGGTGCTGATCGGCGAGCCGACCGTGGAGGATACGATCGCGATCCTCCGCGGCCTGAAGCCGCGCTACGAAGCCCATCACAAGGGGGTCAAAATCAAGGATTCCGCCCTCGTGGCCGCCGCGAACCTCTCGCACCGCTACATCGCCGATCGATTCCTGCCCGACAAGGCGATCGACCTGATGGACGAGGCGATGAGCCGGCTGGCGATGGAGTTGGAGAGTGTCCCGACGGAGATCGACGCGGTCCAGCGGCGGCTCGTCCAGTTGGAATTGGCGCAGCGGCAGCTGGCCGAGGAGAACGAAGAGCACGCTCGGGAACACCTGGCCGAGGTCGAAAAGGAGATTCAGGACCTCCGCAACCGGCTCGACGGCCTCAGGGCGCAGTGGGAGAAGGAAAAGAGCGGCCTCGGCGACGTCCATCAGGTCCGCAAACGCCTCGCGGAGGTCGACCCCGAGTACAAGCTCCTGGAAGCGGGAATCCGTGAGAAGACCGCCCGCGGCGAACGCCCGCCGGAGGAGGATTACCAGCGCCTCCGGCAGCTCGACATGGAGAAGAAGGCGCTCGCCGGACAGCTCGAACGGATGGAGCCGAAGGAGCCGTCCAACGGCGTCCGGCGATTGCTGCGCCAGGAGGTCGGCCCCGAGGAGATCGCCGAAGTGGTCAGCGCCTGGACCGGAATTCCCGTGGCGCGGATGATGGAGACGGAGCGCGCCAAGCTGCTGGTCCTCGAAGAGCGGATCCACCAGCGCGTCGTCGGCCAGGACGAGGCGGTCGAGGCGGTCTCCAACGCCGTCCGCCGCAACCGCGCGGGCCTGCACGACCCCAAGCGGCCGATCGGATCGTTTCTGTTCCTGGGCCCGACCGGCGTCGGCAAGACAGAGCTCTGCAAAGCCTTGGCCGAAGTCATGTTCGACGCCGAAGACGCCATGATCCGGCTCGACATGAGCGAGTTCATGGAACGGCACACGGTAAGCCGCCTGATCGGAGCGCCTCCCGGATACGTCGGCTACGAGGAAGGGGGACGGCTGACCGAGGCGGTCCGCCGCCGGCCCTACGCCGTGATCCTCCTCGACGAGATCGAAAAAGCGCATCGCGACGTTTTCAACATCCTCCTGCAGGTCCTCGACGACGGCCGGCTGAGCGACAACCAGGGGCATACCGTCGACTTTACGAACACGATCGTCGTGATGACATCGAACATCGGCAGCCAGGTGATCCAGGAGATCACCCGCGAGGGCGGGTCCGTGGAGGACATGCGCGAGGCGGTCGAACTCGCGCTCCAGAGCCGGTTCTTGCCGGAGTTTCTCAATCGAATCGATGAGACGATCCTCTTCCATCCGCTCGCGCAGGCGGAGCTCCGCAAGATCGTCACGCTCCAGGTTGGGCGGCTCCAGCGTCAGCTCGCCGAACACGGAATTCGCCTCGACGTGACCGAGGCGGCCATCGACGGGATCGCCCAGCAGGGGTACGATCCAACCTTCGGCGCCCGGCCCTTGAAGCGCGTGATTCAGCAGGGCATTCAGAACCCGCTGGCCGTCGAAATGCTCAAGCAGGAACTTGCCGAAGGGGCCCGGGTCCGCATCGATCTGGCCCATGGACGGTTCACGTTCGAACGGATCGACGCGGACGGGTAATCCGCCTCCCATCCCATCTCGTTCCCAAGCTCCTGCTTGGCAGCTGCCCCTTGCCCCCCTGGTTCCCAAGCTCCCGGGTGGGAACCAGAACGCGCATCCAGACCGGTCGCCCGCCGGGCCTAGACCGTCCACGGACTGCGGTAGTCGCGGGTGAGCCATGCCGGATCGCCCGTCCCGTCGACAAAGGCGAACTTGACCGGGTCCCACTTGAGCTTCCGGCCGTGGAAATAGGCCTGATTCATCAGGTGGCAGCAGATTGCCGAGCGCGCGCCGACCTGTTCGCTCGTGATCGGTTTGTTGCGCGTCTTCACGCACTCCAGGAAATCGTTGAGGTGGTCCTTACTCTCGTAGAGCCGGACCTTCGGATCCTTGAGAAACTCCTGCTCGGCCCGCTGGACCTGGGCGGCGCAGGACGTGTCTCGCTGGCCGGTGAACGAAGCGATCACCTCCGTGCCGCGACGGAACGTGAAGCGGCCGCGGTTCACCTGGACCTCTCCCTCCGTGCCGAAGAAATCCACGCCAAAGCCGCTCTTGTGCTCCAGGACGACGCCGTTGGCATAGACGAACCTGACTCCTTGCGTCGCGCCCGGCTTCTCCGCGGGCAGAATCTCGACCGGGCCGCCGTCGTCCATGCCCAATCCCCATTGGGCGATGTCGAGGTGGTGGGCGCCCCAGTCGGCAACGCCCCCGCCGCCGAATTCCCGGTAGCTCCGCCAGGCGGGATAATGCTTGTGAATCCCGCGCGGGCTGAGCGCGGAGTGGTAGGGCCGCATCGCGGCGGGACCCAGCCAGAGATTCCAGTCGAGCCCCGGTTCGAGCGGCTCCTCGGCCAGATCGCAAGGAACCGGCGGACCGCCGAAGCTGCACTCCACGCGCTCGACCGTGCCGATCGCCCCGTTGCGCACCAACGCGCACGCCACGCGGAATTCCTTCGACGATCGCTGCATCGAGCCCGTTTGCAGCACGCGCCCGTTCGCGTCGACCTCCCGCAGGAGAACGCGCGACTCGTGGATATTGTGCGTCAGCGGCTTCTCGCAATACACGTCCTTCCCGCCGCGGAGGGCCGCCACGGCAATCACGGTGTGCCAGTGGTCGGGCGTGGCGATCGAGACGGCGTCGATGTCGTCGCGGCCGGTGATCTCGCGGAAGTCGTTGTACGCCGCGCACTGGCCGCTGCGCCCCGGCTGCTTGGCGTAGTGCTCGACGACGCGCCGCTTGGCGTCGTCGCGGCGGGTCGTGTCCACGTCGCAAACCGCCAAGACCTCCGTGTCGCGCCCGAGAAACCCGCCCAACAGTCCCCGGTTCTGCATCCCCATGCCCACAAAGCCCATCGTCAGCCGCGAGTTCGGCTTGGTTTCGGCCGCCCAGATGTGCGACGGCAGCAGCAGCGGAGTTGCCGCCGCCGTGGCGGCTGCCCGCTTGAGAAACGCGCGTCGAGAGACTGGCATTGTCGTTTTCCTTTTCGCTGAGACTCGTTGGCGTCTTCCGGCCGGGCTTTCCGCCGGCACGGGCGGAACGCTTTTCAGATCGAACGCTATTCTGATCACCGGCAGACGCGCCCGTCAACGCGCCTGCTGTCCCGGGTGAAGGTGATCGGGCAAAAAGAGGAGTGGGTGATCCTCGCCTGGGGCAAGATCGCCCCGCACCTGGCAATCTGGGATTACTGGATCAGCTACGGTTTGTACCGGTTCCCCACCCCCGATTGCATGATCCAGTGCATCGGGCCAGACCTGAAGTTGTTCGCGGATATGCACGCGGAGACGATCTTCTGCGAATCCGAGGAGGACCACGAGCCCAAGATTGCCGGATTGGCCGCGCTGCTGCGCGATCCGCAACTGCCCGAGCCGTTCCGCCGACTCCCTACCCGCGACGTGGCGGATTTCAACTGGCTCACGTTCTCGCCCTACACCCCCGGGCGTCAGAACATCGTCGCGGATGCGGAAGCCGCCGGAGGAATGGCCGCGGCCCTCGTCGCCGCCGCCGATGACGCCCACAAGCAGCCGCTGACGTTCGGAATTACGGGCGGGCCGACGTTCACGCTCCCACCGGAAGAGGTCCCCCAGGACGGGAAGTGTCATGTCTTCAAGGTCGGCCCGACCAGGGGCAAGAAGCGGACGACCGCTTGGGCCCACGCGAGCAGACGCAGGGGCGTGAACGTGGACCGGCTGGTTGTGCCGGAGGCCCAAGACCCGACCGTCAATGACTGGGAAGCGTACATTTCCCTGAAGGTCAAGGGACCGGCCTACGTCGAGGGCTCGACGGACAGCAACGGGCTATGGATGGACCGGGTGATCCTGGTACGAACAACACGGTCTCACGGCAAGTAGGTGACGCGATGCCGAAACAGACGATTCTGTATGTCGTCGCGGTCCTGTAGGCGTGCGCTGCCCACTGACAAGAGACTGGCATTGTCCTTTTCCCTTTCGGTGAAACTCGTTGGCGCTGTACGCCCGGGCCCTCCGTTGGCAAGAACGGAACGCTTCTCGGATCGCATGCCCTTCTGGTCACCGGCAGCCGCGGAGGCCAGCCTGCCTGCCGCCTGATGAGAGCCGGCAGGGCAACCCGCACCGGAGGACTCGCAGCATCCTGACCCGAGAGGTCCGCTCGGGCTTGGGGCCGCGGCGTCCTTCCGCAGCGGAGCGCCCCGGGCTCAAAGGCGTTCCGCCGCAAATGTATCGCCCGCGTCGATGGCGCCGGTCTTCAGCCCTTTCGTGAACCAGCGGGCGCGCTGCTCGGAGGAACCGTGCGTGAACGATTCGGGGACGACAAAACCCTGCGACTCTTTCTGGAGCCGGTCGTCGCCGATCGCCGCAGCGGCATTCAGGGCCTCCTCGATGTCGCCTTCCTCGAGAATCTGCCAGTTCCTCTCGGCGTGATGGGCCCAGACGCCGGCGAAGAAATCGGCCTGGAGTTCCACGCGGACCGACAAGTCGTTGGCCTGCTCTTGGCTCGCCCGGGCCCGCGCGGAGTTGACCTTAGCGCTGATCCCCAGCAGCTTCTGCACGTGGTGCCCGACTTCGTGGGCGATTACGTAGGCCTGGGCGAAGTCGCCCGGGGCGCCGTAGCGGCTCTTGAGGTCCTCGAAGAAACTCAGGTCGATGTACACGGTCTCGTCGGCTGGGCAGTAGAAAGGCCCCACCGCAGCGCTCTGGAATCCGCAGGCCGACGACACCGAACCGCGAAACAGCACGAGCTTCGGCTCGCGGTAGTCCCGGCCGGTTTGCCCGAACAGCTCGCCCCAAACGTTCTCGGTGTCGCGGAGGACGACGGAGACGAACTCCGCGACCTCGTCATCGGGCAGCGGGCCCTGGACCGGCTGTTGCTGGCCCGGCGGAGCGTTCGGCTGGAGAAGCTGGAGGGCCTTCATCGGGTCTCCGCTCATGACGAGCACCACGAGGAACAGCAGCAGTCCGCCAGCGCCGCCGATCGCCATCCCGCGGCCGGACACGGCCCGCCGATCCTCGACATTCTCACTCCGCAAACGACCTTTCCAGCGCATCGCCGCCGCCCCGTTTCTTTGTCTGCCCCGCCTGAACGCTGACTGCCGATCGTTCACCGGGTGGCCAACCGTCATGAGAACACAATCGGCGGGGTCGTGGCCAGAAGACCGCCTTCGCCCGACGCAGCCTCCACGATCGTCGACAAGACGACCGTTCGCCAAATCGGCGCCACGAGCCCTTCCGAAGCAGTCAAGCCTCGCCGATCCGCCAATTTTAGCCCCCCTCCTCCGCTGACACCAGCGGGCCGCTAGGAGCCACGCCGGGGAGGGGAGACCTGACGCCGACCTGAGGAACAAGGCGGAAAGGCATGGCCGACCGGCGTCTTCGTTGACATTCCGCGCGGCATTTTCTAGACTCAGCGGCGATCGAGGGACCGGCAAGGAGACGAACGTTCCGCGGAGTCGAAAGACCGGGAGACAGTCATGCAGAATCGAGGAAATCGCCAACGTCGGGCCGCCGTCACGCGCCGCGAGATGCTCGCCGGAACGGCCGCGGTGGCCGCCGCGACGATCGTGCCCCGGCACGTGCTCGGCGGAGCGGGACAGACGCCGCCGAGCGAGAAGCCGACGCTCGCCGGCGTGGGTGTCGGGGGGGTGGGCTTCGGCCAGATGAAGGCGTGCGACGCGGCCGGGTTCCAGGTCGCGGCCCTCTGCGACGTCGACCAGGTCTATGCGAAGAAGGCCTTTGACAATTGGCCCGCCGCCCGGCGGTACCGCGATTACCGCGAGATGCTCGAGGCGGAAAAAGACCTCGATGCGGTCTACGTCGCGACCCCCGACCACAGCCACGCCGTGATCGTCCTCGCGGCGCTCGCCAAGGGGAAGCACGTCTGCTGCGTCAAGCCGCTGACGCGGACGATCAAGGAGGTCCGCGCCGTGGTTGCCAAGGCACGCGAGAAGAACGTGGCGACGCAGGTAACCGCGTCGCCCAACACGAGCGAGCAGGCCTGCCGGACGTGCGAACGGATCGCGGCGGGCGCGATCGGAGAAGTCCGCGAGGTCCACATCTGGAGCAACCGGCCGCTCTGGCCGCAGGGCATGCAGCGGCCCGAGGGAGCGGACGAGATACCCGCAACCCTCGATTGGGACCTGTGGCTCGGCCCGGCCAGGCACCGGCCGTTCAAGAACAAGTGGCCCGAGGGGCATTACGCCCTGGAGCAGATCAAGGCCCGCCAAGGCAAGGGCCGCGGGCTGGCGGCCGTCTACCACCCCTGGAATTTCCGCGGCTGGTGGGATTTCGGCACCGGCGCCTTGGGCGACATGGGCTGCCATCACCTCAACACGCCCTATCGCGCGCTGAACCTGACCCACCCGACCGCAATCCAGGCATCGGCGACGATCGTGTTTCCCGAGACAGCGCCGCTGGCCGCGATCGTCACGTACGACTATCCGGAGCACGAGGGGCGGCCGCCGCTGCGGGTCGTCTGGTACGACGGAGGACTCAAGCCGCCGCGCCCGAGGCAACTCGAAGGCGCCGGCCTGGCCGACAGCGGGGAGATGTACGTTGGCCGGGAAGGCGTTATGATCGGGTCGAAGGTCTATCCCGAAAGCCGCGCCAAGAAGTTCGCCGGAGTGCCCAAGACCCTGCCGAGGCGCTCGGGCACTTGGGGCGAGTGGTACGAAGCGGTCCGCGGCGGCGAGCCGGCCGGATGCCGCTTCGAATGGGCCGAACGGCTCACGGAGTTCGTTCTTCTGGGCAACATCGCCATCCGAACCGGCCAGGCCCTCGAGTGGGACGCCCGAAAGGACCGCTTCTCCGCCAACGCCAGCGCCGATGCGCTCCTGCACGATCCGTACCGCGAGGGCTGGACGCTCTGATCGGAGGCGATCAGCCCGCGGCCACAATCCGCAGCGCGATGTCGTCCGTGAAAAGCGGCGAGGTGATCGAGCGGTTGCCGCCAGCGTGCTCAAACGACTCGTCGGCGTCGAGCACGCCGGTCTTCGTGTCGACCCACTGGACGCGATACGTCCCCGGGGGCAAATCAAGCCGGATCGTGGCGGAGACATCCGCGCGGCGATGGGCGTCGATTTTTTCGGGCTTCTTCGGCAGCGGCACATGGAGATAGACCGCGTAGGCCTTGCCGGGCTCGACCAAGGCGTAGTGCGCGAGCTCGGGACGGACGCCGAGGACCGCGCCCGCATCCGGCGCCATCCGCACGAAGTCGAAACTGTCCAGGAATCGCTTGAGGATGCCGAGTTGCTTGCGCAGGTCGGCGCTTCCGCCGCCGGGCGACTTGTAGTCGAGAAACGTCCCGCCAGGGTGAGCCGGCGTGAAGGAGTAATCGAGGTTGTTGAACAAGGCCCCGCCGGCCAGGAGGAAATCCCACGCCTCGGTGCGATAGAGCAGGTCGTCTCGGCCGCGGAAGCCGGTCTCGTTTTCGCCGATCACGCGCTCCAGGCCGTAGTTCATCCCCACCACCTCGGGCGGAACGCAATAGTGGAAATTGAAGATCGAAACGGCGGGGTGGGGCGACTCGATCTTGGCCGAGCCGTTGGCCACATTCAGCGAAATCAGGTGCTTCTTCGGAAAATCCTTTTCCGCGGCGACGATCTCGTCGACGATCCGATGCTGCCAGTCCATGCCCACCCCGTGAAAGTAGGGCTCGTTGCAGACCTCGTAGTAGAGATTGTCAAATCCGCGCAACTGCTCGACGATCTCTCGCACGAACGTCAATTGCACCTCCAGCAGGTCCTTGTGCTTGAGCGTGAAGACCTCTTCTCGCGGGCATGTCCCAATCCCGTTGATGTTGTTCGCCGCGTTCAGAGGGCAGACCTCCCAGAGCTCGTCCTTGTACAGCGCGCAGAACAGATTCATCTCGACGACGATCCCCCGCTCCCGGGCGTGCGCCATGAAATCCCGCAACCGCGAGAAATAGGCGAGATCCCATTTCGTCAGGTCGAACTTGTTGCCCCCATCGCGGTAACCGGGCGTCTTGCTGCGAGCCCAGGGGCAGATGTATTGGAGCGGCTTCGGCGCTAACGGATTGTCCGTAATGCCGAACGACGTGGCGACTTCGCGGTACACGCCCGAGAACGTTCGCGTGTGATTCAGACCATCGGAGGCCAGTGCATCGAGGTAACGGACGAAGTCGAAATCGAGGTTCAGCAGCGCTCCGTAGTGCTCCCCGGAGGTGACCAGGATCGTCGGCTTGTCGCGCCAGAGGAAGTAGCGGGGATTGTCCGGGTGGAGTGCAATCGGGGGCCAAGGCGAGATGGCCAACTCGTCCGCGGAGCAGACCCCTCTCGAGAACAGGCAGACCAGCATCAGAAAGGCCCCGATCGTTCCACCCATTCTGGGGAGACGCCCTCGGAAACAGAGTTGGCTCGCCGCGGCGGATTTCAACATTTTGCAGTTCTCTCCAAGAGGGTGGACCGGCCAGGCCCACGTCGACAGAATCGACGGCCCCGGCCCCTTGGTGCACCGCCGGACGATTCCGGCAGGATACGCAGCCGGAAACGTATTGTAAATCAAGCCTTGTATGCTTCAAATAGGCCTGGGGCAAATCACGCGACCGTCGCGTATCCGCTCCCCGGAGACGAGCAATGACCGTGCGAATCCTGGTGGTTGAAGACGACCCGGACGATGAGGCCGTCCTTCGCTCACTGCTTGAGCAATCCGAACGGCCGATCAGCGTGGCCTGCGAACGGCTGCTCACCCCGGCACTCCAGCGCCTGGCGAGGGAACCGTTCAGCCTGGTGTTTCTGGATCTGAGCTTGCCGGACAGTTGGGGACTGGAGACGCTGCGACGGCTGCGCAAAGGGTCTCCCGCCGTGCCCGTGGTGTTGATGACCGGGGCCGTTCTGCCGGGATTGGCAGCGGAAGCGGGCGCCGAAGGGGCATTGGCCTGTATCTTCAAGCACCAGTTGGATGGGCAGAGGGTGCAGGACATTCTGGATCGCATTTGCGGAGACGTGTAAAGACAGGCCACGGCGAGGGGTGAGAAACCGAGATTGCGTCTGGACGATTCGTCTGGTCATTTGGGGGGGGTGGCCCCGCTCGCGGGGATTCGCTACACTTCGGTCGGTGCACAATTGTGGGCCGATGGCCTGGATATGTCATTTCTGGACAACAAGGCAATTCGGCGCTTGGCAAGGGGAGATCATCGATGAGTTCGATTCTCGTGGTTGACGATTCGGCCGTCGATCGCCGCCTGGTGGGCGAGTTGCTCGAACGGAAGTTCCAGTGTGCGGTGAACTACGCTGCCAACGGGCTCGAGGCGATGGCTCGGATGCAGGCCCTTGCCCCTGAGCTGGTGATCACCGATTTGACGATGCCGGAAATGAACGGTCTGGAATTGGTCACCTCGGTGCGGGAGCACTATCCAGGCGTTCCGGTCATTCTGATGACTGCCTACGGGAGCGAGGCCCTCTCGATTGAAGCGCTGGAGAAAGGCGCGGCGAGCTACGTACCCAAATCCCGCCTGGCGGACAAGCTGCCCGACACGGTCAAGGAAGTGCTCACGCTGGCCCAGGCCGACCGCTGTCATGCCAAGCTGATCCGGTGCCTGGATCGCGCGCATTTTACGTTCACGCTCGACAACGATCCGGCCCTGGTCGATCCGCTCGTCGATCTGATCCAACAGATGGTCAGCGGCATGGGACTGGTGGATTTCACGGGCCGACTCCAGGTCGGGGTGGCGATCAAGGAGGCTGTCCTGAATGCGATTTTCCACGGCAACCTGGAGATCACCCAGGAACAGGTGCAAGAGGTTGAGCACGAGTTGATTCAAGAGGGCGATCTGAGCCTGGTGGAACGGCGGGCGGCCCAGGAGCCGTATTGCCACCGCCAGGTATTCATCGACGCCGATGTTGCGAAGACCGAAGCTCGGTTCGTCATTCGCGATGGCGGCAACGGCTTCGACTTGAGCACGATCCCCGATTTGAATAAGCCGGGGGCCCTCGACCCGGTTGGCCGCCGCGGCCTTTCCCTCATTCAGACGTTCATGGACGAGGCCCGCTACAACGAGCGGGGCAATGAGGTCACGCTGGTGAAACGTGCGTCGGCCGGCCAGCATGGCTCCGCGTAGTCCTTCCGATCGGCGATGCCGCCGCGCGGATGACGATTCGCGTCGTCCCCCCCGGGGCGGGACGCCGCCCGATCGCCGCACCCCCCCCTTTAGTGGTGATGGAAAGGGCATCTATTCCGAAAGGCGAGTCGCTCCGTTATACTGAAATGCGATGGAGCGATTTTCCGCAACAAGGGGCGGCTTCGAGGAGCCGCGGTCGCCGCAGACCTCGTGAAACGCGACCGAGACGATGCCGGGCCTCGTCTATCCCGGTGTTCCTGAGTGCGCGGTTCTCTCTTCGAGCCGATCCCCGAACCGTCGGCGGTGCAGCGCGTGTTTTTCCGCTGGGGACAGGCGATCGTCGTGGGCGGGGAGAGGTTCTTGGACGGACTGTGCTGCCCAAGGGCACAACCACCTCGCCGCCGCTCCCGTCCCAGACTCGCGAAGAGAGGTGGGTCATGATTGATCAGACCTGGTTGGAGCCGAAAACGGCAGCGGCTGCTGAACGGAAGATGCAGGAGTTCGCACTCTCCGAGCAGATCGCGGATCGGGCCTTGAAGAGGGAGCAGCCCCAGCGCAGGGACGCCGAAGTGGGCCGGTACATCGCCCTATCCCGGGAGGCAGGCGCCGGCGGAGGCCTCGTGGCGGAAATCCTCGGACGCCAACTCGGCTGGGAGGTGCTCGACAAGACCCTGTTGGACCAACTCGCCGATCGCTACCACGTGTCGCGCCCCGTGCTCGAGGCGGTCGATGAAACGACGATCAGCTGGGCCTACGACATCTTCGGGTCATGGCTCGATCGCGAAATCATCTCCCACGAGAAATACCTGACCCGGCTGAGCAAGATCCTTCTGGAGGCCGCCAAGCGGGGGAAAGTGGTCCTCGTCGGCCGGGGGGCCCAGTTCCTCCTGCCTCGCGACCGGGGATTCGCCGTCCGGCTGATCGCCTCGGACAAGTACCGCATCCACAACCTGATGCGCGTCCACAATCTTCCGCTCGCCAAGGCGCGGCAGATGATGCAGCAGATCGACCGAGGGCGACGGCAGTTCGTCCGCCATTTCTTTCATCAGGACGCCACCGATCCGCATGTCTACGACCTGGTCGTGAACGTCGAGCGGTTCGGTCCGGAAGGGACAGCCGAGAGCATCATTCGCCTGCTGGCGCCCTGAGCCTGTCCTACGCGGATGCCCAGCCCGGATTCAGGAGCCGACTGCTGACCCGAAGCAGAAGCGGGGCCGGTTGACCCGCGACTGGCCTCGCTTACGCGTCGGGTTTCGATCCTCGCTTACGCGTCGGGTTTCCATGGGGCGCGGCGGTCGAAGGGCCGCCGGGTCACGGGCAATCCGGGCGGGCGGATCGTCCGCTGCCACACAGGCAGGAGGCTCCACCCCCCGCCGGGGGCAAAGGTCGCGGATTCCCGGCGTCTGGTTCGCGGAATTCTGCGCTCTGCGCCCTTCCGCTCCCCCTCTCCGCAAGATGCCCGCGAGCCGTAAACAGCGCTGGGCAAAGCTGTTGCGTTCAAGCGGCAGGAGTCTGGCCGATCTGGCATGGGGATTGCTCCTAGCCAAAAGCCGTCTCAGACCCTGAAGCATTCCGCGTTTCCATAAGCCCACGTGAGGGGATGAAGCTAGAAGCCGGAGGAAATTGATGATCGTCCAACAGGCCGACAAACTCGGTTCTGAGTTTCTGCAAGACGTAATTGCAGGGACTCCCGGTGGCGAGCGGATCGTTCACTGTCTCCAGTGCGGTAGCTGCGGTGGGAGTTGCCCAAACGGCGCCGACATGCAGTACACGCCGCGGACGCTGTTCGCCTTGATCAACGCGAACAAGCGCGAGGAGGTGCTCAAGTCGAACACGATGTGGTGCTGCGTCTCGTGCTACCTCTGCACCACCCGCTGCCCGCAAGACATTCCCATCACCGACATTATGTACCAGCTCAAGCGGATGGCGATCGCCGAGAACCTGGCGAAGGACACCGACGCTCCCGCGCTGGCCAAGACGTTCACCGGTTACGTGGACAAGTACGGGCGGGCGTTCGAGCTGGGCCTGGCGAGCCGCTTCTACCTGCTCAACAAGCCGTTTGCCATGCTCAAGATGGGCCCGATGGGCCTGGGCATGTTCGCGCGCGGCCGGATGGCGCTGACCCCCACGAAGATCAAACGTGTCGACCAACTGCAAGCCATCATCAAGAAAGCCCGAGAGATTGGGAGAGAATCGTGAAGTACGCATACTACCCTGGCTGCTCGATGGAAGTCAACGCGGCCGCCTACGATATGTCGATGCGCGAAGTGGCCAAGGTTCTCGACCTCGAGTTTGCCGAAATCGACGACTGGAATTGCTGCGGGGCCACCGAGTATTTCTCGCAGGATGAGCTGACCGCATGTTCCGTGGTCGCGCGCAACCT